>CAMUYW010000092.1 GCA_947165045.1 uncultured Fibrobacter sp.
GTTCTGCGCGCTGAGCTTCGAGTTCAGCTCTCTTAGCTTCCATTTCAGCCTTGCGGGCTTCGCGTTCTGCCTTCAAGGCTTCTTCACGTTCTGCGCGCTGAGCTTCGAGTTCAGCTCTCTTAGCTTCCATTTCAGCCTTGCGAGCTTCACGTTCTGCCTTCATAGCTTCTTCGCGTTCTGCGCGCTTTGCTTCTTCTTCAGCTCTCTTAGCTTCCATTTCAGCCTTGCGGGCTTCACGTTCTGCCTTCATTGCTTCTTCACGTTCTGCGTGCTTTGCTTCTTCTTCGGCCATCTTGGCTTCACGTTCAGCCTTCTTAGCTTCCATTTCAGCCTTGCGAGCTTCGTGTTCGGCCTGGAGTTCTTCTTCCGTCTTCGGGGTCGGCGGTTCAACTTCCGGCTTCGGCGGCTTTACTGCAAGTTCGTCCTTGTCAAGCTTGATCTTGTCCAAGAGTTCCTTGCGGGCTTCCTTGCTTTCGTCGCGCATTTTTTCGAAATCGCTCTTGTCAGTGATTTCGGTTTTAACTTCTGTCGAAATTTCGCTAGAGATTTCGGCCTTGACGCTCTTCATGTCAGAGACATCGGTTTTAGCGGATGCCGTGGCAAAAAAGGCGAGCGTAGAGATCGTGAGGATCGCTATGATTTTTGACTTCATGATTCCTTCCTATGTTTGAGGGTGGATTGATATCCATCCCCTTGTCAGCAAGAACTGTGCCAATTTTAGAAAAGTGCCGAAATTGCTCAAAAAAAGCTGTTTTTGTCCATGATTTCTGGAAATAAGTCCTAAAAGTCCATAAAAAAACGAGGTGATTTGACTCACTGGGGACTAAAGTTCCGAAAATTTTATATCTTTAGACCAAACTTTATTACATCACTTCTTAGATCCTTTAATATTATCCCGGGCAGGGGCCGCATCAATCACTCGTAAGTGAAAAGCGGGCATGCGCATTTTAGGAGAGGCGTATGCTTCTAAGGATCTTGGAAATTTCCCTTTTGACATTGTTGTCTGTTGTAGGTGTTTCGACATTGCATGCGATGCCGCGTTCGGAGCGCATTCGTTCGGTAGAATCGCCGGGCTCGGTGACTGTTGATTTTACGGATACTCCGATTTCGGAGGTGGCGCGGACTCTTTCGCGTGCGTATGGAATCTCGATATTGACGGATGATGCGGACGATGTTCGCGTGACGTTTCATTTGGAGGGGGTGAGTCTTTTTGAAGGGCTTACGGCGCTATGTGCTGCGAATGGGTTGGATATGGTTCAGGAGGGAAATGTTTTTCGTATTCGGCGAGCGCGGGTGTCGGGTGGACTTATCGAAATTTCTGATTCTGGGGTGGTGATCGATGTTAAGCGAATGAATTTGCACCAGTTCGTTAAGGAATTTGGCTTAAATACGGGCGTGAATGTGTTGGTGGATTACGATGTGGATGGATTTGTGACCGGGAATCTGAGGCATATGGTTCCGGAAATTGCGTTTCGAGTGCTGATGGAATCGAATGGGTTCAAGGTGCGCGGTGAACGTGGGTGTTTGCGGGTGGTGCAACGAAAGGTTGTAGGGGGTGCTAGCGGAAATGCGAATGGAAATGCCGCGCCGGGAGGAATGCGCGAGAGTTCTGAAATTTCAGTGGAGCGTACGGGTGATCTTTATTCTGTGGACTTGCAATCGGTTCCGTTGAAGGATGCGCTTAAGGTAATAGCGGATGAAGCGGAACTTAATTTGGCAATTTATGGCTCTTTGAACGAGACTGTGCAAATGTCGTTCAAGGATGTTTCGCTACCGGAACTTTTAGCATCACTTTTTCGCGGGAGTGCGTTTACGTTTCGTTTGGATTCGGCTTCGCTATTGGTCTCGGAAGAGGGTTCTGCGAAGGCGCTAGCTGATACGCGAATTTATCCGTTAAAGCATGTGATGCCAGATAAGGCAATGTCGCAACTTACAAAATTTATGAAGGGAGAGATTAGTGTTTCGGAGTACCGTGAGCAGAATGCGCTTGTGCTTGGCGGTTCGTTTCGTGCGATAGAGCGCGCGGAAGAATTTTTGAAGATGATTGATGTACCGCAAATGCAGGTGACGCTTGCGTGTGTGATTGTGGAGTTTCGCAAAGGGCGAGGTTTTGCAATTGGCGTGCGGAGTGGCGCCACGCGGAATGTTGGGGAACGCGATATTCAAGCGCGAGGATTCTTTGATTTCTTAGGGAAGGACATTTCGAAATCGGGCGCGTTCGGCAAAATTGGAATTTTGCCGGATCGGTTCGAACTAGAACTTTCGTCGATGGAAGAAAATAATGAGGCGAAAGTTCTTGCGCGCCCCCGCATCACAACGCTGAACGGCAATAAAGCAGAACTGAACGTGACGAATACGGTCTATTACCTTGTCAGTCAAGTCTCGTCGGACGGTTACCCGATTACGGATTACCGCTCGTTTAATGACGGCATTTCGCTGGAACTCACGCCCACGATGACGCAAGATGGATTGATAACGCTTTCGGTTTTGCCTGAAATCAAGACGGCGGGCAGGAGCAGTGGCGATGGCCCGCGTGATATCAGCTCGCGCAACATGAAGACGACTGTCGTGTTGCGCGATGGCGAGACGCTTTGCTTGGGCGGGCTCATTCGAAAAAACAAAACGGAAGTGCGGTCGGCCGTGCCGTTCTTGGGGAGCATCCCGATTCTCGGGCGATTGTTTAGCTACACCTCCGAAGAAGAGGATGAAAGCGAACTCGCGATATTCATAACGGCAACCGTAGAGAAGTAGACTTTTGTTGGTGCCGTCCTGAGCAATCACTTTAACTGTCACCCCGGTCTTGTACTGGGGTCGGCATGTAATTTGTCATTCCTCTGTGAGGTAAACTAGTCATTCTCGCGAAGGCGAGAATCCATCAAGAAAAGAAATAATAGATCCCCACTTTCGTGGGGATGACAAAAAGAGAGAAAGAATGTTCTTGTTAAACAATCATATCGCCGCAGTTTCAGCGCGGATGATGACGTGGGAGGTAACAACGTCTTTTGACGGAACTCTCACGGAAAATGAATTGCAAAAGCGATTCGAAGAAGATTTTGGAAATTTGTTTGGAATGCGTAATGAAGAAAACTGCGATGTGTGTGATACGGGCGTTCGCGCGAATCGTGTGTTCTTTTGGCCGCTTGTTTCGTTCAATGCGTCGGATGGCCGCAAGCATCGTTACCTTGTGGCGATTGCAAATGAGCATCTTGCGAATTATCGTAAAAAGTATGACCGATGCTTGCCGCGGCAGATTTTGTTTTATGCCGTTGCAGATAAAATTTTGCGCGGGGAAGCTGTGGATGAAGTTGCTATTGATATTCATGCGAACTGTAATGCAAAATGGAACATCGCGGATGGTAATTTGCTGCTTGTCGCGTTATGGAAAAACGTCTTGTATATTCTCGTTTTTGCGAAAGGGCGATTATGCCATTGGTCCGAAGAATCTGGGTATGGCGTCTGCTTTGATGAAAGAATTGCAGGGCGTGTGCACCGATTTAAAGAATTCTTGAAAGCGGATGAATTGTTTGTGAGTGCAGGCTCGTTTGCTGAAAATTTTATTTGTTGCGATGTACTTTCGAATATGGAAACTTTGTTTAGAACTGCTGCAAAAGATCCGTTTTGGCGCGGACTAGATTTAGATAAATCGGAGTCATTGAAACCCTGTGAAAAACGAAGGTGGAGTGCATTCGCTTCGATATTGTTGCTGCTGGGATTGTTGGTAGCTTTGTTCTGTAGTGATGCCCTAGATTGGGTGAATTTGTGGGCATTTGCTGATGGGTCGAATGCTGAATTCTCCGACGTGGCGCCTGTTGAATTGTCATCGCCTGCGGCACGTGATTTAGAAATGTTGGCGTGGGCAGATGGCCATCGCGATTTGCTCCCTGCAAAATGGAACCTTGGACGTGATGGAATTGCGGATGGCGCTAACATGTTTGGAACGCGGCGCTCGAGGAAATCTTGTGACTCGTTGGATTACAAATTGCTTGGAATTGTTGGCGGGCGCGTTGCGCTTATGGAATCTGTGACGGGTGAATCAAAAATGCTTTCGGTCGGAGATTCGCTTTTGAAATACCGCGTGAAGGATATTGGCAAGAATGAAGTTGTGTTGCGTTGTGGGCGTAAGGAGGTGCGCTATGAAATTGGAACAGCTGTTGATCCTGTCGTCTCGCAAGTTGGAGCGCGGTAGCGCTTTGCCGTTAGTGCTAGGCGTGTTGCTTGTGCTTTCGATTTTAATGACCGTGATGCTTCGCATGCCGGGCGTGCTCCGCCGAACGGTAACGCTTGTTGCATACGAAACGCAAGAAATGTATTTCGCGGAATCGGCTGTGATTGCAAAACTAGAAGGTTTCCCAGATGGCTATTTCGCGGAACTTCCGACGGTTGAATCTCGCGTGCTCGGACCATGGAGCGAGTGGCGGACAAATGTGCCGAAAAATCGTGGAGGTGCGCGACAATTTCAACGCGGCTCGCATAAATTTCAATTTCTTTTAGGCAATGAGTTCGGGCGCTTTGTAACATCGGAATGGGCGCGTTGTGCTATCACGCTAGAACGAAATTTGAAAGAACGCATTTTGCAATCGAATGGCCTTAAGTCGCTTTCGGGGAATCGTCGCTTTTTTAGACTGGATTCCTCTTTGATGGCGCCGAGAACGCAATCGGTTGCGTTGAATGTCGCTGCGGGCGATTTGACGCTTGACCTTGGCGGCGCGGGCGCCTTCGGTAGTTCCGATGCTTTTGGCAATTACGGCGAGCGCCTTCCCGTGCGTTCGTTTATGGCGAATGTTGAGGGCGATGCTAAAATTCGCGGGAACGTTCACTTCGATACGCTTCGAATTTATGCGTCTGGAACCGTGACGTTGCAAGGTGCGGTGAACGCGGACTTCGTAGAAATTTTTGGACTTGCGGGCGTGAACGTTTCGGACAGTGTTTCGCTTGCGGGGCTCATCTTGTCGAAACAGAATGTGGACATTTCAGGACGGTCTCGAGTGCGATTCCCGAGTGTCACTATAGCTGTGGGCTATAGCGGAAATCGTTTGGCGTTGCTCGAAAAGGCTGTATTTGAAGGCGCTGCGCTTGCGCCTTCGGGCGTTGTGGACCGCGATTCTTCGGCAGTGCTTCTAGATTCGACTAAAGCGCTGTTGCCTTTTTGCATGGAATCTAGATCTGTTGTTTTTTCCAGGGGTCGCTTATGATGCGATTACGTCATGCCGAACGAAGTGAAGCATCCAGAGCTTTGTCAAAAGGTTTTACTTTGCCCGAAGTCTGCGTGGCTTTAGCGGTTTTGCTGATTGGAATAACAGCTATTCTTGGTGCGTGGAATTTCTTCAATCGCGAGGTTGAGGATGAACGGCTGCGCTTGGTGCGTTTCGGAGATGTACTTTCAACGATGGAATCGTTGATTGCTGAGCACCCGTCGTGTGCGGATTCAGCTGCGCTTTCGCCATCTTCGACGGAGGTTCGTTTAAAACGAATTCCCGGAAACAAACATCTTGTGTGGGCTGTGGTGGAACGCGATGGCTTTGTGCTCAAGCGGCTGGTGCGGTGTAAATAATATGGCATATGGTGCCACGGCTTTTTTGCGAAATTCTTGCGAGGTCCAAATGAAATGTGCGCAATTTAATGGTTTTACGCTTTTAGAAATGCTTGTGGCGCTTACGGTCGCGGCGATTCTTACAATGGTTTCGCTGAACGTTTATGCAATGTTCGCTCATGGGATGACTGAGGCTTCTGTCCGCTACGAGCGGTTCGCTGGCGAACATATAAAAGAGCTCCGGTGCCGCACTCGCTTTGTTCGCGGCATTTCGCTAAATATGCCACCTTGCGATTCTGTTGGACTCGTGGCATCTCGGATTGATCTTCGCACGCGGTTCTGAAATGCCGACTCCAGCGCATTATCCGTGCGCATTCCCGGCCGCGCATTCCATTAAACAAAAAAACGCTCCGCGTTTGCGGAGCGCCTAGCATTTCTTCATTCAAACTTAATTCGTTGCTTGTTCTTCGACGCATTCGGAGCATTTGATTGCTTTGCGGATTTCGAAGATGTTGCTGATGTAATGCATGAAAGAGAGCACGCTCACCGAGAGGAAACCGATTGCATAAAGCGCGAGGAACGGTCCGATGATGTACTTGCTGGCGTTGATGTATTCGAGCAAACCGAAAATGCAGTAGACGCCAACGATGAGTTCAAAGAGTGCCATCCATGGGAACTTCTGTGCGTAGTGGCTCTTGACTTTCTTCTTTGCGCCACCGCTCTTCGGGGTACGGACGAAGCTGCCCTTTGTGCCAAGAACTGCGGCGAACACAGCGCGGGAGTTGCTAACGGCGATACCTACGCCAAGTGCCATCAAAATGGGGAGCGAGAGCAGGCGAACCTTCCAACCGGTGTAGCCGGAGCAACGTTGGGCGACAAAGTAAAGAACAGAAGGTGCGATGGCTGCAAGGAAGATAAATGCAAATCCAATCGAGTATGCCCAAGTGGGGAGGTGTCCGACCGGTTCAAAGAAGGCGAGCAACGGCCATGCGCAGAGTGCGGTGAACAACATGCAGGGGTGGATCGAGTAGTGCGTCGTGTGGAGAATGGCGCCAATCTTCACGCGGAACGGAACCTTGGAACGCAAAACCTTCGGCAAAATCTTGATGGCCGTCTGGATGGAGCCCTTAGCCCAACGGAACTGCTGAGCCTTGAACGCGTTGATGTCGTTCGGGAGTTCTGCCGGAACAATCACGTCGAACACGAACTTCATCTTCCAACCAGCAAGCTGAGAACGGTAAGAAAGGTCCATGTCTTCGGTGAGCGTGTCGCCTTCCCAACCGCCACCGCCGTAAATAGCGTCCTTGCGCCAAACACCTGCGGTACCGTTGAAGTTCATGAACAACTTGCCCCAGCTACGTGCGGACTGTTCCACAACAAAGTGACCGTCGATACCGATAGACTGGGCGAGCGTAAGACCGGATTCGGTGCGGTTCAAGTGACCCCAGCGGCCCTGGACAAGTCCGACCTGCGGGTCCATAACGAGGTACGGAATGGTTTTGAGGAGGAAATCTTTTTCAGGAACGAAGTCTGCATCGAAAATGGCAAGGAATTCACCCTTGGCAACGGCCATACCTTCCTTGAGGGCGCCTGCCTTGAAGTCTTTGCGGTTCGTGCGGTGGATGAGCTTGATGTCGTAACCACGGGCGGCGAGTTCAGCAACCTTTCTCTTGGTGACTTCGTAGCATTCGTCCGTAGAGTCGTCCAAGACTTGGATCTCATGCTTGTCTTTGGGGTAGTCGATGGCGCAGACTGCCTCGAGGAGTCGTTCAACGCAGTTGGCTTCGTTAAAAACCGGGAGCTGAGTTGTGACCTGCGGAAGATCCGCTATGGAATGTTCACGATAATATTTGAGGATGGCCTTGCGGTCTGCAAGTCTCGTCTTGCGGCTGTTCTTGAGGAACAGATAGATGCTGTAGTAGCAGCTAAACCCGTATATCACCAATCCCACGCCTGCGATAACGTAGACGACGAACATTGCGTAAAGGAGAATTGTACTCATTCTACTGTAACCTTTGCATTTATTGAATGCTTGGGGCCAAATATAGAAACGCAATGTGAACTTTGCTACATTTTTAAGGAATTTTGGCCCAATTTTTGCTTTGGATAGAGTATTTTTACATAGCTATGATTAGACTTTTTTACAATGGCGATTTATGCTAAAAAATGCAGAAGAACGCAAGAAAAATTTAACATCGCCGGTGGTCCGCTGGATGGAAGCGAACCGTGGAACCGAAGGTTTTACAGAATCTTTACGTAAATTGTTGATGTATGCGTGCGTGGAATGGATCCGTCGCGGGACTTCGGCGCTTTTGACCCCCGAAGAGGCTATTTCGAAGATTGTTTGCTGTGTGCTCCCCGAGTTTCCGGTGGGAGAATGGTCCGAAAATCCCGAAAAATACATGGATGAAATCGCCGATTTTTGTGAAAAAGTCAAAATTTTGCCTTTGCCGCCCGCTCTCCAGGGCGAAATTCCCTCCGTTTTGGACCTCCGTGGGGTAAAATGCCCGCTCAACGCCGCCCGTTCGCGAATTGTCATGTCGGGTTATCCGGCCGGTCGAACGCTAAAAATTCTGCTCGACGAAGGTTCCCCAATTGAAAATGTGCCCGGATCGCTCATTGCCGATGGCCATAAAGTGCTTTCTCGCGAAAAAAAAGGCAATTATTGGGAAATCTCTGTGGTCAAATCGGATTCAATAGTATAGATTGTTTATGTGGAAAACAGAGTATTAGTTATAGGTGATGAATTATTTGGGCCCAAGGGCGAGGCGGCGAACCGTTTTGTGGAGGCAGTGCTTTGCCGGGAACCGAGTCGCCCGATACAGTTTTCCTTGAATGTGCCTGTTGCGGTGTCGTTATCGCAAATCAAGGCGCGCCTTTCTTCCGATGTCATTGGAAAAAATGCAGGCCGTATTATTGTAGGGCTTGGGCTCCGCGAATTGAATCAAGGCGGTGCCGATGGCGCTTCTGTGGCCAATCTTTTATTGCTTTTGGTGAATGAACTCGTGAATAAGACACAATCGCGCCTGTTTATGCTTACGATTCCAAGCGAAATGTTCCCGATTGCGGTCCATGAAGTCGAATTTTTGAACACGTCCATCCGAGAAATCTGCAAAATGAACGAAAATCGCATAGAATTGTTCGATTTTGCAAAATATGCCGAGGATTTCAAGGAAAAACAGATGGTTCGCGGCAAGTTCGGGCGTAGTCTGTTCATGGAAAATGGCGAACCGACATCACTTTGCTGTATGCTTTTGGCCTTGTATTTGCAGGAAAAGCTCGTAGAAGATTTAAAGGAGATATAGTTATGGGTCTTTTTGACAATCGTTTTGCTAGTAAAAATGCGGCTATGAGCCGTGCGTTCTCCATTGATTCCGAAAAGGACAAGCAGAAGCGAAATTCTCCACGCGAACCAGCCGCACCCAAGATGGGTATTTGCGACAAGTGCCACAAGGAAGCGCTCTTGCGTTCTTACCGCTCCCGTGAAATGTCTATGTCCGACGGGGCTGCAAGTTTTGGGACGGTGGTAAAGCACCTCTGCGAAGATTGCGCGCCGCGTTCCAAGCGCTTCGAAGACACGAACGTTCCGGCGATGGACAAAAAGCAGGTTAAGAACTTGATGCGCTCCGCGAAGAAGGGACTGCTTTAGTGGTTAGGAATCGTCATTATCCGAAGGATAATCCATACAGTACTGCTGGCGAAATATGTATGGATCCTCCTTGCGGAGGATGACTGCAATCCTGTTTACTTCTATAGTAAATAATATTTTATAAATAAATCTTACCCCCCTTAACGAAATTGAGGTAAATTCCTAAATTTGGGTCTCGAATTTAATATGGAGACCTTCAATGTCTGAT
>CAMUYW010000093.1 GCA_947165045.1 uncultured Fibrobacter sp.
CCTTGCCAAGGTCGGGGTCGAGGGTCCGAGTCCCTTTTCCCGCTCTAAAAAAAGAGAACCACCTATCAAGGTGGTTTTCTTTTTTTTTATCGTAATTTGATTTGTGCGCGAGACTCCAAAAAACTAATTTTAACTGAAAGCTTATGTTCGGTATTTATATTCACGTTCCGTTTTGCGCAAAGATTTGCGACTATTGCGATTTTCGCGTTATGCCCGCGAATTCTAAGTTGTTTGAAGAATACTCGTCTTTGCTGGAGCGTGAAATTCGTGCGTTTAATGCGGCGCATCCCGAAGCGCTTTCGCAGGCGCGGACGCTTTACCTGGGCGGTGGCACGCCGTCGATTTTACCGAGCGCGTGTTTGGAGCGAATTTTTGCAGTTCTAAAAGATTGCTGTGTCCGCGTAGATTCTCTTGACGAAGTCTCGATGGAATTCAATCCGGAATCTTGCACGGAAGAATCGGTGCAGACGGCGCTCGCCTGTGGTGTGCGCCGTTTTAGCCTTGGACTGCAAACGTTTTCGCAGTCGCTTTTGGACCGCATTGGGCGCAGGCATACGGTGGAGCGCGGCTTTGACGCGTTGCGCCGCTTGACGTCGATTCCGCGGGCTAAAGTCACGGGCGACTTGATGTTTGATTTGCCGGGGCAGACCGTCGATTCTTTTTTGAGCGATGTCGATCGCTTGTCCGATTTTCCGCTTGGCCACTTGAGCTTTTACGGCTTGAATGTGGGCGAGCGGACACGCCTTGGCGGGCGCGTTTCGCGTGGCGAAGAAACTGTGGACGATAGCCTTTATGAACCGATGTATTTGGGCGGTGTCGAAATTCTTGAAAAGAAGGGTTTCGCGCGTTACGAAGTTTCGAATTTCGCGAAGCTGGGCGATGAAAGTATTCATAACGTGAACTACTGGAACCGTGGCGAATATATCGGTTTTGGGCCTGGTGCGCACAGCTTTTTCAAAGGGCGCCGTTTTTGTGCACCGGAAATGTACCCGCGTTGGCGTGAATATGTGAACGTGGGCGCGCCCGATTCGCTGCTGACTTACGATGAATTGAATGACGATGACATTTTGACCGAACGCGTGTGGCTGTCGTTGCGTCAACGTTCGGGACTTGATTTGAATACCCTGAAATCCGATGGCATCGTTGTTTCACCTGAAAGCTATCAGCCGTGGGTTGATAAAGGTTTTGCGACGGTCGATGGCGGCGTTCTAAAATTGCAAGGACGCGGCTGGATTTTTATGGATAGCGTAGTGACTGACGTGCTGAATGCGTGTTCGCGTAAATAAAAAGACCCTCGACCGGTGAATCGAGGGTGACAAAAGTGGTTTTGCTTGTTGGTGTGATTACTTGTTAATCGCCGCCAAGAAAGCGTCTTTCTTTTCTTGCAAGAAGTCCTTGCTGTTGTACTTGCGGATGCGGCGGAGGGCTTGGTCGCGCAACTGACGCACACGTTCGTGGGAAATGTTCATGGATTCGCCCACTTCGCGAAGCGTCTGCGGAGCTTCTTGGTTGATGCCGAAAATGCCGGTGATAACGCGTGCTTCGCGTTCCGGGAGCTGTTCCATGAGGTCGCGGGCCAAAGCTTCGACGCTCTGGATTTCGGAATCGGCTTCCGGGTTCGATGCGCCACTGTCCGGGAGGACTTCGGCGTAAGTAGCCTTGGAATCGGCCTTGAGCGGACTGTCGAACGAAACACCGCGCTGACCGATCTGGATGAGTTCGCGGATTTCTTCGTTGATTTCCTTACCGCGGGACTGTTCGTGCAAAGCCTTACGCACGCGGAGGTGCTGGTTTGCCGGCAAGCGGATGAGGTTGCCCTGTTCGTTAATAGCGCGAGTAATATATGCCTTGATCCACCAAACGCCGTAACTGATGAATTTAAGACCACGGGTGTGTTCGAACGATTCGATAGCGCGGACAAGGCCCATAGCGCCTTCGCTGACCAAGTCCGGAAGCGGAATCGGGCAACCACGGTACTGGATGGCAACCTTCAAAACAAAGCGCATGTTTGCGGAAATCAGCTTTTTACGGGCGATTTTGTCGCCTTCTTTAGCTTTCTGGAAAAGAATCTGTTCTTCTTCGCGTGATAGGGGTGCGGTACGACGGATGTCTTCTAGGTATCTTTTGAGAGTAGTATCGGTAGAATCAATATGCATTTTAAAAACCTTGCCCCTATAATATCGCTTTTTTAAAGCAAGTTGCGTGCCAATTGTGTAAAATTTTCCAAAATTTTTACAAAAAGTCCTTTATAGCCCCCTTTTGCGGTTTTGTGGTCCCAAAAAAGGCGGGGGTGTTGTCGTGTTTTTATAAAATTGTCGTAAAAATATAACAAATTTTCGAAAAGGTGACAAAGAAACCTCTGCATGTTAAACGAAAAATGTAAAGATTTATGTTCAAATGTTCATTATGAACATCGTGTTTCATTTTGCAAAGTCCTCTCGGGGCTGCTGTCATCCTCCTTTGGAGGATCCATAATTACGAGAAATGATGGATTCTCCTAGCGGAGAATGACCAAAGCCTAAACTCTAAGTTCTGCCAACTAAGTTCTGCCTACTGTCTACTAAGCCCTCTCTCGTCTCTAGTCTCTAGTCTTTTGTCTAATCAATTTCGTATATTTTCCCCGTTATGTCGATTAAAGAACCTGATCAATCCGTTTGGAATCGTTTTTGGCAGCGCAAGAACGACATGGACAAGGTCTATCCGTCTTCGCCGTCTATTATAGAAGCTATTAAGAAGAATTTTAAGCTCGAGGGCTTGAAGGTTTTGGAAGTCGGTGCTGGGACCGGTCGCGATAGTGCCGAGTTGGCTCGCCTGGGCGCTGATGTTTATGTGCTCGATTACGCCGAAAACAGCCTTAAAATTGTGAATTCGCTCCGAGAAAGCGAAGGCTTGACGAATTTACACCTCGTCCGTGGCGATGCGTTCAAGTCTCCGTTCCCGGATAACACTTTTGACTTGGTTTTCCACCAGGGTTTGGCCGAACATTTCAAGGATTCGCTCCCGCTGATTCAGGAAAATTACCGTGTTGTGAAGCATGGTGGTTGCTGCCTTTGCGATGTGCCGCAGACGGTTCATCCGTACACGGTTATCAAGCATATTTTGATTGCGATGGACAAGTGGTTTGCCGGTTGGGAAAAGCAATTTACGATGGGACAACTGAAAACGCTCATGCGCGATGCCGGCTTCGAATGCATTTACGCTTATGGCGACTGGATGCGCCCGAATCTTTTCTATCGAATTTTGCGTGAACTCGGCTTCAAGTTCGGTATTGAACTTCCGAAATATCCGCTCGACGGAACTGCATACCAGAAATTTAAGGACAAAATTTTGGACTCGCTCCAGTCTGTGCCGGTAATGCACTACACGCAGCTTTGCATTGGTGTTATCGGTCGCAAACCCTAAGTTATGGTAATTGCTTGAAAATTCTCGTCGTAAATTATCGGGATCGCATGCATCCGGCCGCTGGCGGCGCCGAAAAACATTTGCATCGTATTTTCTCGAAGATTGTAGAAATGGGGCACGAAGTTGTCCTGTTTACGACGTCGTTTCCGGGCGCTAAAGAACGCGAAGTTGTTGATGGAATCCAGGTTATCCGCAAGGGTGGCGATTTGATGTTCCAACTGACAGTCGCGATGAATTTAAAAAAGCTCGATCGCGAATTCAACTTCGATGTTGTTGTCGAAGATTTGAACAAATTGCCGGTCTTTGCCCACTGGTTCGTTCGCAAGCCGCTGTTGGTGCAAATGCATCACTTGTGGCGAGGCTCGATTTTCTCGGAAGCGATTTTCCCGATTGCGTTCATGGTTTGGTTCTTTGAGCGGATTATCCCGTTCTTTTACCGTACGCAAAAGTTTGTGGTAGTGAGCCCGAGTACTAAGAAAGAACTTGCCGAAATTGGCGTGGACGAAAGCCGGATTTCCGTGATTTACAACGGGTCGGAAATGCCGCCGGTAGCCGCGCAGCTTGAAGAAAATGCGCGGACTCCGTATTTCATTTGGCTTTCGCGCGTTCATCGTTACAAGGGAATTTGGACGGCGCTCGAAGCTTTTGAAAAATTTTCGAAGAATCATCCCGAAGTCAAATTGTATGTTGTCGGTGGTGGCCCGCTTTTGAAAAAGCTTCCGGCCTGGATCAAATCACATGGCTTGGATGGCAAGGTGGAACTGACGGGCTTTGTACCTGCCGCCCGCAAGTATCAACTGCTTTCGTCTTCGCTCGCGCTGTTGCAGACGAGCTACAAGGAAGGCTGGGGACTCACTGTGATGGAAGCGGCGCAACTCTGCAAGACGACGATTGCGTCGGATGTGCCGGGACTGCGCGATAGCGTCCGTAACGGCGAGACGGGAATTCTGTTCTCGTCGGGAGATGCAACCGCGTGTGCAGATGCAATGGAAAAAGTGTATGGCGATGCTGGATTGCGTGCGACTCTTGGCCAGAATGCCAAGCGTTATGCGCTCACGTTCAGCTGGGAAAAGTCTGCTTGCGAAACTCTGAAATTGTTGAAACGTACGGTTGAGGGTGGCGTACGAAAATGAAATTGAATCCGAAGCTCAAGTCTGTTCTTATTTTTTGCATCAAGCTAGTGGTGACGCTTGTTCCTGCTTACTTTGTTTATCAGAACATTGTGAGTGACCCGGAATGGGATGTTGGCGATCTTTCGAGATTGTTCAAGAATAACAGTGCTTTGCCTCTTGTATTTGCGCTTCTTTGTTTGGCTGTTTCGAACTTTACGGCTTGCTACCAGTGGAAATTGTTGCTTGAAAAACAGGGTGTTCACATGAAGTATGGCAAGCTTCTTAAACTTTATCATGTGGGGCTCTTCTTCAATAATTTTATGCCGGGAAACGTCGGCGGTGACCTCAAGAAAGTTTACGATATCCGCGTGCAGGGCGGGCAAGATACGGTTGGCGCTGGTTTTACGGCGACCGTGTTTGACCGTTTGTTTGGACTTTTCTTTATTACGTTATTTGCGCTTGCGGTCGGTGTGTTGTTCTTTGTGCATGATCCGGAACAGCGTGCATTCATGTGGCCATCGGTTTGGATTTTCTTGGGTTTTTGTGTGATGTTTGCGGGGCTCTTGAGCCGTCGCGTTGGTCGCTTCTTTTGCCGCATGGCGGGGAAGGTATTGCCTGATAAATTGGAAGTGCGCCTCCTCCGCATGTTTGAACGTTTTCAGAAGTTCCGTTCCAAGAAACTTTGGATGAACATTATTTGCCTTTCGATGGTCACGCAGTCGTTGCGTATTTTTGTCCACTTCTTCTGCGGAATTGCTGTTGGCGTGAACCTTTCGATGTCGTGGTACTTCTATTACATTCCGCTCGTGGCGATTGTGAGTGCTCTTCCGATTTCGATTGGCGGGTTTGGCCCGCGTGAATTTTTGGCGCAGTCGCTTTTTGCTCGCGCTGGAGTGCCCGGACTTGAATCGGTGGTGATTCAGTTGCTTGCATATTTTGTAAGTTTGATATTGAGTTTGTTCGGTGCGGTCGTTTTCCTGATGGGGCCGAAAAAAGCTCAATAGTTTCTTATATCCTTAATTTTATCCGTTTGCTATATGAGTCGGCACTAAAAGGAGTGCCTAAAAATTATGGATGTAGAAAATCTTTTGGCGGGGCTCAACTCCGACCAACGTGCGGCGGTGCTGCATGATCATGAAAAGAACGGACAACTTTTAATTTTGGCGGGAGCGGGGTCGGGAAAGACTTCGGTTTTGACCAAGCGAATCCAGTATCGAATTTTGTGCGGTGTGCAGCCGGAGAAAATCTTGGCGCTCACGTTTACGGCGAAGGCTGCGGCTGAAATGCGGGAGCGCGTGCAAAAGTTGTTCCCGAATGCGGGAGTGAGGCTTTGCACGTTCCATTCGCTCGCACTGTTTATGCTGAAGTCGCGGATTCCTCAACCTGCGTACGAACTTGTCGGGTTCAAAAAGATGCCGGTGCCGACGGAGTCGGCGGACAAGTCTTTTATGCAAGAGCTTGCGAAAGTTGGCGGTCGAAAATTCCGATTCTCGCGTGAGGAACTTTTCTCTGACGCGCATCCACCGAAACTTATTAAGAAACTCCAGCCTTTGCGCGAGCGTGTTTTGGTATCAGGCCAGGTTGTCTTCGAAGACCTCATTTACCAAGCGATAAATTTGCTCGAAAATCACGAAGAAGCGCGTGCATTTTTCCAAAATCAATGGACGGAAATCTTGGTTGATGAATACCAGGACATTAACCCGTCGCAGTACAGGCTTGTCAAGGCGTTGCTGGGGGAGCGCAAATCGCTATTTGTCGTGGGCGATGATGACCAAGCTATTTACGGATTCCGTGGAGCTGACATCGGGAACATCAATCGCTTCCGTGATGACTTCAAGGATAGTTCGCTTATACGCTTGGAATGGAATTACCGTTCGGTGGCGAACATTTTACATTTTTCGAATCAAATTTTCCAAAACAAGCCGGTCCATTTGCGGAAAGTCTTGCGTGCGGGCAACATGAACGGCTCGGGTGGCTCGGCAATTTTCAAAGAAAACCGTAAACCTGAAGTTTGGGTGAGCGAAGATCCGGTCGAAGAAATGCAAAAAATCATCACCAGCATTAAATTGCTTCGCGAAAGCTACGACCTAAAATGGAAAAACTTTGCAATTTTGGTCCGCTATAACCGTCAACGATTGTATTACGAAGAAGCGCTCCGCGATGCGATGCTTCCAATTGCAGGGGCGGCGGGCGAGGTGACTGGTGACGATATGGAGGGCGGGATTGTCGAAGACGGAATCCATGTCGAGACGGTGCATGCATCCAAGGGCCTCCAATATGCGGTGGTCTATTACGCGGGATTGTCCGAGGGGCTTACGCCGGGAACGTGCACGGGTGACCGTAAACAGCGCAAAAAACAGCTAGACGAGGAACGTCGATTGTTTTACGTCGGGGTCACGCGGGCAGAATCTTTCTTGGTTTTGCTATATTGCAAACGTAGGTATTGGAAAGGGCGCCTTGCGAAACTTAAACGGTCTCGTTTTTTGCCCAAGGAAAATTTAAAGACAGAGATAGATATGCCTGTTATTTTATTTAGAATATATGCGGCTGCAAGAATACTCCTTTTTATGCTAGAGTATATTGTGAAAATTGCGTTTATGTACATTTTCCGCCGCAAGGACTTAGATCCATGGTTAGAGGAAAAGGTCCAGAAATTCTCGTGGTTCTGTATGCGGATGATCCGCGTCGACTTGACGATTGAAGACCAGGCGCAGCTCGCCAAGGTCGATTGGACGCGCCCCGTGTTCGTGATGGGCAACCACCGTTCGTACTTGGATATCCCGATTGCTTTTCTAGCTTTGCAACGCACGGTCGGCTTCATTGCCAAGACGCAGTTGCAGCGAATCCCGATTCTGAACTTCTGGATGCACAAGCTTGGTTGTGTCTTTATTAATAGAGAAAAAGGCGGCGGCGCAGAAATTATCCAGAAGGCAGTGCAGTCGGGCAAGATGCCGAGGCTCTTCATTTTCCCGGAAGGAACCCGCAGCAAGCGAGAGGGAATGGTCGCGTTCAAGAGCGGATGCTTTAGACTCGCCGTCGAGGCAAACGCTATTATCTTGCCCATTGTAACAAAAGGTTCCGATGAAGCTTGGGAACATCGCAAAAATTGTAAACTTCGCCCGGTGAACGTGAAAATTCTTGAACCGATCGATACGGTCGAGTTCAAAAAGGAACATGGTGGCGATTCGATGGACCCGCGCCATGAACTGCTCCCGTTTGTTCGCGGCAAGATGGAAGAAGCTTATGGAAATGGGAAAAGCTTATGATCGGCGTGTTTGATTCAGGATTCGGCGGGCTGACCATTTTGCAGAAGCTCCGCCACACGCTCCCCGAATACGATTACTTGTATTTGGGCGATAACGCGCGTGCGCCGTACGGCTCCCGCAGTTTCGAGACAATTTACCGCTACACGCTCCAGTCGGTTCGTGAACTTTTCCATCGCGGGTGCCCGCTCGTGATTCTCGCATGCAATACGGCATCGGCGAAGGCGCTCCGCTCTATCCAGCAGCAGGTGCTCCCGGTCGAATTCCCGGACCGCCGCGTTTTGGGCATTGTCCGCCCGACCGCCGAAGAAATCGGAAAGTTCTCGAAAACGGGGCATATTGGCATTTTTGCGACGGCGGGGACGGTTTCCTCGAACAGCTACGTGATTGAAATTAGCCACTTTTTCCCGGAATTGCATGTGACCCAGCATGCTTGCCCGATGTGGGTGCCGCTGGTGGAGTATGGTGAACGTGGTACCGAGGGCTCGCGGTTCTTTGTGAAAAAGGACGTGGACCAGCTCCTCGCAACGGACCCCGAAATTGATACGGTTTTGCTCGCCTGCACGCATTATCCGCTCCTCGAAGCCGAAATTCGGGCCGCACTTCCACCGCATGTCCGCTTAGTCGTCCAGGGTGATATCGTTGCCGATAAGACTCTGGATTACCTGAAAAGGCATGTGGACATGGAAAGACGTCTTACAAAAGATGGAAAAGTCAAATATTTGACGACCGATACCGCAGAATTTTTCAAAAAAGGCGCTTTTCGCTTTGGAATGGAAGATATTTGCGCGGAGTCGTTGACTTTTTAATCCATAAATTATATTTTAATGGTTGTTACTGACGAACCGTACTCGGTCCGCTTGTATTCTTTTTAATTTTCGAACTTTAAACTGAGTGGATTTATAAAATGCCGAAAACACAGATCAATCTTGAGGGTTGGCAAGACTATCGTGGCAACATGGCCGGTAGCCTGCTTTATGTTGAAACTAGCCATCAGTCCGAAATGCCTGTACGCGACCAGCTGAATGAAAATGAAAAAGGTTTTCTCTATGAACCGAACTACGAAACCAGCACCTATGGTTTGATGAGCTGCTACAATGTGAAGGCGATTAACACGATTGTTAAGAGCAAGAGCCGTTATATCCTTTTCGGTACCCGCTATGAAGGATTGAGCGATTCCGAAATGCGCAACAAGTACCTCATCATGGGTTACATGCGTATCGATAAGATCAAGGACGTGCGTACTCGCCACGTGCAGCGCTACATGGCAAACCCGGAAATGGAAGAACCGGAATGCATGCAGATGGAACACAACTGGGCTGTCTATGGCCCGATGCGTTTTGTCTCTCTCGACGATTCCTTTGTTGTGACTGATGAAATCCTCAAGGAATGGGGCTACAAGGGCCACGCTTCCCGCCAGCTCAAGACCGTGTTCTCCAAGGAACATCTCGAAAAGATCTTGGCTCACTTGGATTCCAAGCAGGATATGATTGACGAGTATATCGCTACCGTCGATGAATATAAGGAAGCCCTCGCCGAAG
>CAMUYW010000094.1 GCA_947165045.1 uncultured Fibrobacter sp.
GCCTTTTCGCGCGGGAGTGCTGCGCCGATGATGTTCGGACGGTATGGCATTTCGAGGCAGTCCGGCATGTGAGCGCTGATGGAAACGTTCAAGATGACGATGTCCATTTCGTTGTGGACGATATCGCCGACGCTAGCGACGAGTTCGCCTGTTTGCCAGCCGATAGCTTCGCCCGGTTCCATGATGACTTGCAAGTGCGGGTAACGAGCGGAGAAGTCCTTGAGAATGCGGACTAGTTCGTCGCGATGGTAGTCCTTGCGGGTGATGTGGTGGCCACCGCCGAAGTTCACCCACTTCATTTGCGGGAGGAACTTGCCGAAGTGCTTTTCAAATGCGGCGAGAACGCCTTCGAGGGCGTCGGCATCCTGTTCGCAGAGGGCGTGGAAGTGGAGTCCTTCAATGCCGTCGAGAAGTTCGGGTTTGAATTCGACTTCGGTCACGCCGAGGCGGGAGTGCTTACCGCAAGGGTTGTAAATGTCGGTTTCGACTGTTGAAAATTCCGGGTTCACGCGGATGCCGGCACTCACGCCGTGGGCGAGCGTCTTGTCCTTGAAACGTTGCCACTGCGAAAAACTGTTGAACGTGATGTGGTCGGCGGCATCGAGGATTTGGTCGATTTCATCGTCTTCGTAAACAGGGGCAAAGACGTGGACTTCCTTGTTCATCTCTTCGCGCGCGAGGCGGGCTTCGTTAAGGCTGGAGGCGGTAGCGCCGGCGAGGTATTCGCCAATGAGCGGGAAAGAACGCCAAAAGCTGTAGCCCTTGAGGGCGCAGATGATTTTTACGCCGGTCTTTTTCTGGATATCATCGAGGATTTCCATATTGCGGCGGAGACGAGTTTCGTCAAGTACGAAACAAGGACTTGGAACTTGAGAATAGTCGAGCATGGCTAGAAAGATAGAAAGATTTGGTTTAATTAAATTTAAAGTATAAAATGGTTTGATTGCATTGGAGGTTTATTTGCGGCGACTGTTGATTGGGTTTGTGGCCCTGATTGTTTTGATTTTTTTGTTGTGCGTGGCCACGCTTTGCTTTGGCGCGGTGAACATTCCGTTTGCGGATGTGGTGCAGGCGCTGTTTAGCCCGGGGGCTGATGTTTCGTCGAACATCTTGTGGAACTTGAGAATCCCGAAGATGATTTCGGCGGTACTTGCGGGGGCATCGCTTGCGGTATCGGGCTTGTCGCTACAGACTGTGTTCCGGAATCCGCTGGCGGGACCGTTTGTGCTTGGCATTAGCAGTGGCGCAAGCCTTGGCGTGGCGCTCGCGCTTTTGGCGGGTATTGGCTTTGGAAGTGTGGGTGTACTTGGATCAGCGGCGCTTGGGGCTTTGCTTGTGACGTTTGTCGTGATGTTTGCGGCGACTCGTTTTGCGCAGACAGGCGTGCTTTTGATTGTCGGCCTTTTGACAGGATACTTTATCGATTCGATTGTGAGTGTATTGATTGCGGGGAACTCATCGGAATCGTTGCGCGTTTATGTGGCGTGGGGCATGGGCAGTTTTGGTCGTGTGACGCTTGGTGACGTTTGGATTTTTGTGTCTGCTGTTGTTGTGGGCATGGTGCTGATTGGCGTTTCTCTGCGTTATTTGAATGCGGCATTGCTTGGAGACGATTTTGCACATGGACTTGGGCTCAATGTGAAGCGTTCTAAGATTTGCGTATTGCTCGGAGCAAGTCTTTTGGCGGGCGCTACGACTGCATTTTGTGGGCCTGTCGCGTTTATCGGAATTGCCGTGCCGCATTTGGCGTATTTGCTTTTCAAGACGACGAACCATCGTGTGCTTTTGCCGGGGGCTGCGTTGTGCGGAACTTCGCTTGCGCTTTTGGCGGGACTTTTCCCGGCGTCGGTGCCGCTGAATGCCGTGCTTTCGCTGGTGGGCGTTCCTGTGATTATGTGGGTGCTTGTGCGCGGTTCCGGCGCGCGGATGTAGGGGGCGTTGATGAGTGAATTGAAAAAATCTTCTGTTTTGTTGGAATGCAAAGATTTGCTTGTCGGTTATGTCCGTGCGCTTGAAACGATGAAAAAACCGTTTGATTTTGCGCTCTCATCGGGAACGGTTGTGGCCTTGATGGGCGAGAACGGCTGCGGTAAAAGTTCGCTTTTGAAAACGTTTGCGGGCTTGCTTTCGCCGGTGACGGGTGAGGTTTCGCTTGAAGGAAAACCGCTTGTGGAATGGCAACCGCGTGAACGTGCGCAGGCTATTTCGCTAGTGCGGATGTCGAGTGCGGTTCCGCCTCGCATGAGCGTGAGTGAATTTATTCGTTTAGGGCGATCCCCGTATTCTGGAATTTTTGACAGTCGCACTGCTGAAGATAATCGCATTGTCGATGAATCGATGGCGCTTTTGGATGTCGCTGTTTTTGCGAATCGCCCGATTGCAGAACTGAGCGATGGCGAACGCAGCCGCGTGTTTTTGGCGGAAGCTGTGGCGCAGCAGGTGAAGGTCTTGTTGCTCGATGAACCGAATGCTTTTTTGGATATTCCGCGTAGCCATGCGCTATTTCGGTTGCTCAAGAAAATTGCAGCAGAACGGAATATGGGCATCATTGTTTCGACGCATTCTGTGGAATATGCGGAACGCTATTGCGATAGAATTATGGTGGTGAATGGAGGTGCTATGCGTGTGGCGCCTGCGGGCGAGGCGCGAAAATCAGGCTTGTTAGATTGGACTGAGGCTTTTGATGCTATATAAAACAAATAATAAATTACGGTTCCTTGGCGCGTTGCTTGGCGCTTGCCTAATGGCGTGCTTGGTTTCGTGCTCGGGGACGAAGAATAAGGCTGATGTTGTGCCGGAAGGTAAGCATTTTTTGTGGAAGGTTTCGGATGAAAATTCCTCGGTGTGGGTGCTGGGGAGTATTCATTTGGCGGATTCGACGCTTTACCCACTTGCGCCTGTGATTGATTCTGCATTTGCTCATGCGGAAGAACTTGCGGTTGAAATCAACATGAATGATGACGAAGTTGTGAAAGAAGTGGGTGAGCGATCGGCTGCACAAGGAACGCTTGCTGAGGGAACGCTTCGCGATTTGTTGCCTGAGGATATGTGGAATACAGTAGATAGTCTTTGTGCTGTGTGGGATATTCCGATGGAAATGATTGAAAAAGTTCGCCCGTGGTTAGCTGCGACAACGCTGAGTTCATATGCGTTTATGCAGGCGGGCTTGAATCCGGAATATGGAATTGATTATGTGTTTTTGGATCGCGCTGCGATGGATGGCAAGGCGATTGTTGGTTTGGAAACGGCTGAAGAACAGATTAGCGCTCTTGCGGATACGACCGAATCGGATTCGGCGGGCGTTTACTATTTAAGAACAACGTTACGTGAAATTTCGGGATTTCAAGAATTGATTGCAAATTTAATGCACGCTTGGAAAACGGGCGATGATGATATGTTGCGTCATTTACTGGATGATGGAAGTGAAGAGGATACGCTTTCTCAGGATGGCAAATACAAAGATGATTTTGAACAACGTATTTACGTAAATCGTAACGCGAAAATGGCGGAATCGATTGCTGGATTTTTACGCGAAGATAGGAATGTTTTCGTTGTTGTGGGCGTGGCGCATCTGGCGCTTGAAAAGGATAATGTTATCGAAACGCTTCGCAAACGCGGCTTTAAGATTGAACGTTTTTAACGCTTATTCCAAGGCGCGCGAGGCGGTTGTAAAGGGCCGTACGATTCATGCGGAGCCGTTCTGCAGCAAGGCTGACGGAGCCATCGCAATTACGGATTGTGGCTTTTAAAAATTCGCGTTCTTCGTCAAGTTGCATGTCGCGGAAATCATCGTAGCTTTCGGCGTTGAATGCTTTAATGGCGGCGCGGTCTGCACTTGAGATGCTTGCGTTTTTGTGCGAGCTCTCGTCAATCTGCAAGTCTTCTGCGCGTAAAATTCCTGGATCTGTAAAACAGAGTGCGCGCTGGATGACGTTTTCGAGCTCGCGAATATTGCCCGGCCAATTGTGGTCTTGAAGTTTTTTTAATGCTTCGGGCGAGAGCGTGTAAGGCTCGCCTGCCGGTGAATACTGTCGTATAAAGTAATTCGCGAGATCTTCGATGTCTTCTTTGCGGTCGCGGAGCGGTGAAAGTTGCATCGGAATGACGTTCAGACGGTAGTAAAGGTCTTCGCGGAATCGTTTCTCGAAAATTTCTTCTTTCAGGTCACGATTTGTGGCGGCAATAATGCGTACATCAATGTGCCGCGTTTTGTTGGCGCCAATGGGACGGATTTCGTGATTCTGGATAACGCGCAGAAGTTTTACTTGGGCGTGGAGCGGCATATCACCTATTTCGTCGAGGAAGATGGCGCCGCCGTTGGCATCTTCGAAGAGTCCTATGCGTTCGTTTTGGGCTCCGGTAAAGGCTCCGCGGGTGTGGCCGAAAAGTTCGCTTTCGAAAAGGGCTTCGGGAATGGCACTGCAGTTGACGGTAACGAATTTGTCGTAAACGCAGGCGATGGCGCGTGCAATCAAGTCCTTGCCGACTCCAGATTCACCCTGGATGAGTACGGGGCCTGTGTGCAAAATAGCGCGTTCTACGTTCTTGCGCAAGCGTTGCATTGCTTCGCTTTTGCCAACGAGATGCGACATCCTTTCGCGGAAAATGCGCTTGGCGTTGTAGATTTCCTTGAGTCGCGAGATTTTGCTCATCAAATGAAGTCGGAGCGCTTCGGTCGAAAGAATGGCGTCGTAGACCTTGCTAGAAACGGTTGCGTAGCGCTCAGGAGCCTCGGCGTAGGCGAGAATCATCGAATCTGGATTGTGCTCGCGGAGGCTCGAAAGCAATTCTGCGTTTTTTGTAGTGAAGGAATCTAGGTCCCAAATGACGATTGCAGCGAGTGGAGTGCGGAGTGCTTCCGCAATTTCGGGCGAGTCGTCATTGGTGGGTGTGTGCACATCGACTTTGTTGTCCACAGAAGAAAGAACGTCCAAGATGAACGAGGACGTTGCAGTCTCTTTTGTGAAAAAGTCGATGGATTGCATTCTTCAGGACTTTATGGATCCTCGATCAGGTCGAGGATGACGTATTGCTTACTGTTATTTACCGAGTTCCTTGCTGCGGTTCGTGCCGGCGACAACAGCCTTGATGAGCGTGCTGCGGAATGCGCCTTCTTCGAGGGCGTCAATGCCAGCGATGGTCGTGCCAGCCGGAGAGCAAACCATGGCGCACAAGTCGCTTGGGCTTTTGCCGGACTGTTTCACGAGTTCAACGCTACCTTCGATGGTGCCGAGGGCAAGCTTCAATGCGACATCGCGGGTGAGGCCTGCTTTTACGCCACCGCGCGTAAGGCCTTCGATGAATTCGAATACGTAGGCCGGCGCGCTACCAGAGAGACCTGTGACGGCGTCGATGAGCGATTCTGCAACGCGGCAGGTTACGCCGATGTTACCGAAAATTTCTTCTGCAATTTTGAGCGTTTCTTCGGAGACGCCGTCGGTGGCTAGACCGACAGAACCCTTGCCAACGGTAAGTGGCAAGTTCGGCATCACGCGGAGCACTTGGTTCTTTTCGCCAAGAACTTCGATGAGGTTCTTGCGGACAACACCTGCCATGATGCTGATGAACGTCTTTTCGCTCTTGAGCGTTGCTGCGGCTACCTTCCATTCGGCGGCAACGAGCTTAAAAATCTGCGGCTTCACGCAAAGGAACGTGACGTTAGCCTTTTCGATACCTTCGGCAAAGCTCTTGACGCGGACGCAACCGAGGGCACTTACGGCTTCGGCAGCTTTGTCGCTCGGGTCAAAGAAGAAAATGTTCTTGGCTTCGGTGCCTGCGTTCAAAAGACCACGGAGGATGGCTCCGCCCATGTTGCCTGTGCCGGCAAAGAAAATCGTAGTGTTCATTGTTTGTCCTTTTTTAAACTCTGTATTCGTGTAATAAAAATTATGGACCCTATCACGGTGGCCTCATTTGTTTTCGGCCTTGTTCCAGGGTGACAAATACATTTGTAATTTAGCAAATAAAAACAGACCCCGGCATGGTTCGGCTGGCTCACCAACCTTAGGCCGGGGTGACATGTTTGGATCCTCGCTATGCGAGGATGACTCGTGTAGCGTTAGACTTTCGGCTTCGAGAGGACGGCGAGGAGTTCTGCGTTGGTCTTGAGTTTACTCATGAGTTTGAGCAGGTTCTCCATGATGCCTGTTTCCGTTTCATTCTGGCTGCCTCTGCGGAAGTTCCAAGCCGCATTCTGTTCGAGGAGCGAAAGCAAACGTTCTTCCTTGCGGGTGCCGGACTTGAACACGTCAATGGCGGGCCAAATGCGCTTTTCTGCGATGCGGCGGTCGAGCACGAGTTCCATGTTACCGGTTCCCTTGAATTCTTCGAAGATCACTTCGTCCATGCGGCTGCCGGTTTCGATCAAAGCTGTGCCGATGATGGTGAGCGAGCCGTTCTTCTGGACTTCTTCGCTGATGGAGCCGTCTTCGTTCTTGACTGAGCGAATCTTGTCTTGAATCTTACGGGCTGCACCGAAGAACTTTTTCGGGAACTGCATGGCGTTGGCGTCCACACCACCAGAAAGAATCTTGCCGGAGTGCGGAATCACAACGTTGTTAGCACGAGCGAAACGCGTAATGGAGTCGAGCAAAATCACGACGTCCTTCTGGCTTTCCACAAGGCGTTTGGCTTTTTCGAGAACCATGTTGGCCACGCGGGTGTGGTGCTCAGGCGGTTCATCGAACGTAGAAGCGACCACTTCGGCCTTGATTTCAATTCCCTTTTCGGCTGCCTTTTCCTTGATGTCCGTGATGATGTCGCGCATTTCGGTGACTTCTTCCGGGCGTTCGTCAATCAGGAGCGTGATGAGGATAATTTCAGGATGGTTCTTCGCGATAGCGCGTGTCACGTTCTGCAAGAGAACTGTCTTACCGGTACGCGGAGGAGCGAGAATAATACTGCGCTGGCCCTTACCGATCGGCGAGAACAAGTCCATAATGCGGGTGCTGTATTCCGTTTCGTTCCATTCGAGGTGGATCTTTTCTTCCGGGTGAATCGGGGTCAAGTATTCGAATGCCACGCGGCGACGCATCTTGTCCGGTTCTTCAAAGTTCACGCGGTCAATGCGGCGCATCGAGAAGTACTTATCTTGTTCGCGAGGAGTGCGCACAAGGCCTTCAATCGTATCGCCAATCTTGAGGTTGAACTTACGAATAAGGTTTTGGCTCACGTAAACGTCGTCCGTGCTGGTCTGGTAGTTCTGATCCGGCATGCGGAGGAACCCGTGACCTTGCGGAGTGACTTCGAGAACGCCTTCCGTATAAATGATATTGCCTTCGTTTTCGAGGCTCTGCAAAATGTAGTTGAGGGACTGCTTGCGCATTCTGCGGAAGTCCACTTCCTTTTGCACGGCGAGTTCCTGGAGTTCGCTCATGGAGAGCTTGCGGAACTTGAGCCAGTTTTCCTTGGCCTTTAAAATAGCTTCGGAGCCTGGAGCCGGAAGCGTTGCAGAATCATCGACAAATTCTTCTTGCTGTTGGAAATTGCGATTGCGGTTGTTCTTATTGAACTTGTTGTTCTTATTGAACTTGTTGAATTTGCCGTTCTGGTTGTTGAAACGGCGGTCTTCTTGACCTTCGCCGTTCTGCGCTTGAGCATCGCCTTGCTGCTGAACGTTCTGTTCTGCACCTTGTTCTACATTGACGTTGCCTTGAACTTGTTCGCCTTCTGCGGCTTGCGGCGCGATTTCTCCGTTGTTCTCGGTGGCAAAAGAATTTCCTTCAACGGATTCTGCCGAATTGAAGCTTTGTTCGCCTGTGTAAATCGGCTCAGAGATAGCATCGATATTTGTTACACCGTATTGTTCCGCAAGGCGCTTTTCGGCTGCGGCAATGCCATCAACTGGTTCTTTCTTTTCTTGATACGGAAGCTCGACATCGGCTTGGATGTTTTCTTCAAAATCGTTTTCCTTGCGGACCTTGGCTTTGGTGCCGGGCTTTCTGCCACGACGTTTTGGCTGGGGTGCGTTATCGGAATTTTCAGGAAGCTTGTCGGGGGTTCCCAAGTATTCGGGAACAGGAATGCCTGTGCTTTCGGGATAAACGAGATCAGTCAAAGACGTAGTTTGACTATTTTGTTCTAAATTCTGGTTCTTAGGTGTTCTGGGCACGATCGCGTCCTATAATTGATATTTCAAAAAATGAAATAGACTATATACTGAATGGATAATAAGGGCTTGTTGCCCCTTAAATTTTTTTGATAATTGAATTATTATGTCCCGAAATGGCGGAACGGGTTAAAAGATACATAAAATTTTTCAAAATGTCATAAAAAAAATTTTTTTTGAGAAAAAATGATAAAATATCACCTCCGTGCTCCAAGTTCTGCTAATTAAGTACCCCCACAGTCCTATCTGAAATTGACTATATTTGGGGCGTGGAATCCTTAAACAGAGTTTATATAGCGCTTGGAAGTAATCTTCCTGACCGCTCGGCTCACTTGAAAGCCGGGAGGGAGATGCTTCGCCGTGTTAGTGCTGGTGGTTGGGTTGAAAGTCCGATTTACGAGACACCGCCTGTTGGACCGGCTGGCCAAGGACCCTATTTTAACCAAGTCGTTAGCTTTTGGTACGATGGCGATCCGACTAAGCTGTTATATTACTTGAAAGGTTCCGAGCTTATTCTTGGGCGTAAGGATCGCGGGCATTGGAATTCCAGAGAAGTGGATTTGGATTTGCTGTTTTTTGGCCGTGAAATTTGTTCCGGACGCCCAACGGTTCCGCATTCGCAGGTCTATAATCGTCAATTCGTGCTTGTGCCGCTAAACGATATCGCACCGGACTGGGTGGACCCCAAGACGAATAAAGCTGTAAAGGACTTGCTTTCGGAATTGCTTCAGCGTGAAGATAAGATTCAGTTCCGCGTCATAGAAGGGGAGGAACCCTGATGCTAGCAGATAAGAACATTCATTTTATGGCTATTGAAGGCGTGATTGGCGTGGGTAAGACTTCGCTTGCTAAAGCCATTTGTGAACGCTGGAATGCAATGTTCATCGAAGAGAACTTTGCCGAAAATCCGTTCCTTGCGAAGTTCTATGAAAACCGCTCGGCGTACGCCTTCCAGACGCAGTTGTTCTTTTTGCTCGATCGTTTTAAGCAACTCCAGAATTCTGCGTTGCAAAGCGACTTGTTCCACGATTTGTTGGTGAGTGACTACACATTTGACAAAGACCGCATCTTTGCTTCGCAGAACCTCACCGAAAATGAACTTACAATGTACGATCAGGTGTCGAATGCCTTGAATCACGATATCCGCAAGCCGGATTACGTTGTCTATTTGCAGGCAAG
>CAMUYW010000095.1 GCA_947165045.1 uncultured Fibrobacter sp.
ATGATTGACGAGTATATCGCTACCGTCGATGAATATAAGGAAGCCCTCGCCGAAGAATAATTTCTTCTGAAAGTGAATGGTTTAAAAATCCTCGCAGCACTGCGAGGATTTTTTTATATTGCCTTTATATGGAAATCCTACATCTCCTCTACGATCATCCTGATAACCCTTGGCTTGGTGGTGGGGCTGCATTGCGTGCTAAAGCGATTGCGCCTTTTTTCTTGGAACAGGGCGATTCCATTCAGTTTGTTTCGGGCGGATTTCCGGGGTGTGAAAAGATTGGCGGTGAAAAAATTCGCTGTTCGTTTACGCCTCATTATGGTAGATATGTTCTTAGCCGGCTACTCTTTTCCTTAAAAACGGGATTTTTGGTACGCCGACTAAAGAAAACGAGGTCGTTCGATATCCTCATCGAAGATTTATCGATTTTCAATATTCTTTTCCCTTCCTTGTTCTGGAAAGGTCCCATAGTATCTCTTGTCCATAACTATCTAGGAAAGCAGTGCTTTAAAAAACTAGGTCCCTTGGGCGTAATTCCGTTCTTGATGGAGCGCCATTATTTAAAGCATCGGAAAAACTTCATTGCCGTAAGCGAGTCTCTTAAAAAGCATATTTTGGCATTAAACCCTTCTGCCAATGTTGCTGTTGTCTATAACGGTATCGACGAAATTGCATTTGACCATCCGGTTCAGGAAAATGCAAAAAAAATAGGGTTCATTGGACGTATCGAAATCAATCAGAAAGGGCTAGATACCCTTGTCGAAGCGCTCGCGATACTGAAGCAGAAAGGGGTTGATTTTAGTGCCCTGATGATCGGAGGCGGCAAGGACGAGCTTAAAGTAAGGCAGATGATAAAGAATGCCGGCTTGGAATCGTGCGTTGAATTGACTGGACGGCTTGAAGCTTCGCGTTTTGAAAGGCTTAGCGAGTGCGCGATTGTCTGCATGCCGAGCCGTTTTGAAGGCTGGGGAATTGCCGCGATTGAAGCCGCTGCGGAAGGAATCCCGGTTATCGCTTCGGACATTGAAGGTTTGAATGAGGCTGTTCTCAATGGTCAAACAGGTGTACTTATTGATAGTTCGCCTTCTTCGCTTGCTGATGAAATTGTGAACCTTATGCAAGATGAAAAGCGCTTGAGACAGTTTTCGGCCAACGCTTGTGAATACGCTAAAAAATTTAGGTGGAAATCCATCGCTGTATCACAACGAAATTTTTATCTTGATGTTATTCGTCATTGAGCAAACCGTCTATGAATTCAAAGAATAAAGCTAGTAGCATTTTAAAAACGTGCCTGAAGGTCTTGGTCAGTTTCGGCGGTCTTGCTTATATCTTTTGGAATGTTCCTTTTGCTGAAGTTTCTGCTCATTGGAATGCGACCGCGCTTCCTTGGATTCTGTTGATTCTTTTGTGTACTGTTTTCAGCATGGCCATACAGGCGAATCGTTGGCGCGGCTTGCTTTTAGATGATGGAAAAAAGATAAAGCTTAGCACTTTTTATGCCTATATTGCACTTGGGTATTTCTTTAATAATCTACTCCCTAGCGGGTTCGGTGGCGATGCGGTCAAGACGGTTGCGTTCGGAAGGCGCTTCGGGAATGTTGCAAATTCTGTTGCGGCTATCGTTATCTCGCGAGTGATGGGCCTTATCGCCATGTTCCTCTGCTTTTTTATAATGCTCCCGTTCGTGGTCTCGAAATACCAGATTCCAGCTATATACACGGGGGCTGTATGCGCTGTGGCGATCCTTTCAGTATTGATTATTGTTGGGGGAATGTTCTCGGATAAAATCAATCTTCCGGCCTTTATCACGACAAAAGTGCCGTTCCTAACAAAATTGCAGGATGCTTTTTCGGTATATCGTCGCCATAAAAAGGCGTTCCTTCTTTCGGGTGTTGATTCTATTTGGTTGCAGATTTCGTCAATCGTTATTCATTATTCGTTCTTTCGGGCGGTCGGTGTTCCTGTTGATGTTGCGACCATTACCGTTTTCATGACTATTACCATCACCATATCGATGTTGCCCATTTCTATTAACGGAATCGGCATCCGTGAAGGTGTAAATGTGAGTCTCTTTACGGGACTTCTTGGAATTCCTGCCGATACGGTGCTTGCTGCAGCCCTTATTGGGTACATACCGATGCTGTTCCAGGCGCTGCAGGGGGCGGTCGTTTTACTTGCGAATAAAAAGTGATAAAAATCGTAAAAAACGATTGAAAAACGGCCTATTTTTTTGACGTTGTATAAGATAGGTGTATCATGATGATTGGATTTTTTGGCCTAGTGTATCATAATGATTAAAAAGGGCTTTTGTAAACAGAAATATACATAAATACGTTGGATGAAAAATTGCCAAGAAATGAATTATTTGATAATTTCCTTTTTGTGATGAAACAAAACCTTGTAGGAGAAAGTATGAGCGCAAGAATGATGAAATGGCTTTCAGGATCCCTGATCGCAATGGGTGCATTTGTAGGATGCTCTGAATCGAATTCTTCAGATCCGTATGTAGATGCTGCAAACGATGGTATCTATCTGAAGAACGACAGCAAGCAGATGTGGGCCCGAATCAATGAAAGTGGTAGTATCGCGACCTACTTCGATTCCCTTTCTAAGGAGGGGGGAGTCCCTGTTATTGGCGCTACCTCGAGTGCTCGCGTTCGTTGCGATGCTCCTGCTCTTAAAATGGACGAAAATACGCGCTATCTTGATGAACTGGAAACACTTTTTGACGAGGGGGAACAAGTTGAAGGTGTTTGCGGTAAGGCTATTAAGCTGAATGATGGTCAGGTGGCACCGCTCGGCGTGAATTTGATTGATTCCTTGAGTGTTGGTACGGTCGAATTCTGGTTCCGCCCGAATGCGGATTTCTTTGAAAAGAAGGCAAGGACGCTTCTTGGCAATGATGGCGCACGAATCCATTTCTTCTACAAGGATGGGGAGCTCTATTTCCAGAAGAATCATCACAACCAGCACTACTATGTAAATGGTAAGGCTACGCTTAAGGATAATGATTGGAACCTGATTGCCGGTCAATGGGGTGACGGTTATATGAGCCTTTGGCTGAACGGTGAACTGGTGGCAAAAGTCAAGCACGATAAGGGGTATGTGCCGGCTTTGCGCGGAATTCCGTTCGAAAACCTTGTTGTTATCGGTTACAAGTCCAGTTGCTGCATGGAAGGTCCGGGACAGTATGAATCGTTGACGACTTCTGGTTCCTATGACCAGGTCAAGATTTCTAACATCCCGCGTTACCAGATTACGGATTCCGTAGCTGTGGCTCAGGATACCTTGGTTGCCGATACGGTTGTCGAGGATGTGTTTGTGCCTGACACGAACTGGATTGTCGATTACGAATTCAATAATCCGAAGAATGTCGGTATGGACTATTCGGGCAATGGCTATCATGCTGTAATCACCGAAGGTACTGTTGCGGTTGATTCGGGAAAAGCCTATTTTGATGGCAAATCCGGACTTAGCCTTGCTGAAGGCAAGAAAATTCAGCTGGGTGACTTTGTTGTCGAAGCTCGCGTGTACCCGGAAGATGTTTCCGGATTCAGGAATATCCTTGTGACCGAGCCTCCTGGATTTGGTCCTGATGGCTGGATTCTTCGCTTTGAAGATGGTAGCTTGAAGTTCTTTGTCCGCGATGATGATTGGGGAACGGATTGGCAGAATGTGAGCGTTGATGATGTTGAACCGAATCAGTGGTACAATATCCGCGTTGAATGCACCTCTAAAGCGGTTCGCTTGTTCTTGAACGATACCCTTAAGATTGAAAAGGATATCGCAGGAAATTATGATGGCCTCTTGTACCCGTGGGGTGTCGGCTATGATGCTGTGAACCAGAGTGCTCATAACAGATATTTCTTGGGCTATGTAGACTATATCCGTGTTGCTAAAATTCAGAAAGAAGAAGTTCCGGCTGATACCGTAGTTCCTGCGGACACTGTAGTTCCGGTAGATACCGCCGTGATTGATTTGCAGTGCTTGGTCAATGACTCGAACACGCTGTTCTTTGATGAACTGGATTCTGCTCGTGGTCAGGGAACCTTGATCGATGGCGTTTGCGGAAAGGGTGTTGCCTTGAAGTCTAACGAAAGTTATTCTTTGGACTACTACATGACGAAAAACCTTGCTGCTGGTACTGCTGAATTCTGGTTCCGCCCAGCTGAAAATTTCTATGATGAAGCCCGTACCTTGTTCGGTAATGATGGCGCAAGAGTTCATTTCTTCTACAGTGATGGTCAGCTTGTATTCCAGAAGAACCATGATAACATCCATTACTATGTCAAAGCTCAAGTTGCCTTGAAAAATGACTGGAATTTGATTGCTGGCCAGTGGGGTGACGGCTATATGAGCATCTGGCTCAATGGCGAACTGGTGGCCAAGGTTGCTCATTCGGAAGGTTATCAGCCGGCTGATCGTGGTGTGGAATCTGAGAACTTGCTCGTTCTTGGTCGCAAGAATAGCTGCTGCATGGAAGGTCCGGGTCAGTATGAATCAATGACGACTTCTGGTGATTATGACCAGGTCAGAATTTCTATGATCCCGCGTTACGAAATTAAAGCTGATTCTGCAAAATAGTAGAACGTTTTAAAAACGAAGAAGGAGAAAGACGCAACGGAAATATGACTTCCGTTGCGTTTTCTTTATTGGTGGATGAATGGAAAAATACGTTAAATGTGCAGGTGTGTTTACTTTGTGTGATTTTGTTGTGAACAAAAATAGGTTGTGAAATGTATTTTGTTTAAAATATCTTGTAAGTAAAATAAAATATTTTATTTTTATTATTTTGTGCATTCTTTTGTTTGTATTGCTATATATGCATTATCTTATTTAATTTATTACATGATATGTTGTTTTGAATGAAATAATTTGTTGTGTAAAAAGGAGAAGGGATGAAAAGGTTAATTGCATTGCCTATGTTGCTTGCTGCATTTGGTATGGCACATCAGGTTGTTATTGATAATCAAACATTCATGAATGTTAATGACGAATTCCAAGGGAATCTTCGAGCATCGCGATTCCACTTGAATATCCATAACTCAGAAAATAGAACCAAACAAGTTAGAATTGCAGGTAAATTTTCGGGTCTGGATGAACAGAGAAGATTGTATGTTAGTGGATGTGAAGTTGATAAAGTGCCTGGCATTGATGCTATGGTCAACTTTTATAGATCGAACTTGGATAACCAATATGTCTTAGATATTATGTTGGATGTTCCACAGGGAGATAAAAATATTTGCGTTAATCTATTCGCGAATACTCGGAGTGATTTTAAAACATCGGCATTTTCGGTTGACTGGAAAGGTGGCGTTGATGGAGTACGTCCCGATTATGTTACAGGTAAAAATCCGCTTGATAATAAAGTTGAGTATAACTATATAGATAAAAGAGCACAACGAGATGCTTTGGAAAATACCCATGAGCTTTCTTATGGAGAAGTTTTCCAAGCTACGACAATGTACAATAGTGGAATGGAAAGTTCGTCGGGAAAAGAAAAATTTGAAGTGTTTGGCTCGAATTTGAATTATGCCAAACAAATTTCTGCTATATCGCTAGTCGATTTGCACATTGGATCGTACGGAGTTTATAAAGACACTCGTATGTTAATGCCTACTTTGGGCGTTAATATCGAAAAATATCGCTGGAATGAGTCGACATTTGATGGCCATGTTATGTTATACCAAGGCACCGAAGAAAGAACGTTCTCTGTGCTTCGTTGCTGGGCTGCTGGCGTATTCAATATTTATAGCTATTTCTTTGGAAATAGGAATACCAATCCTGAAGCTCTTACTCAAGATGAAATGGTTTATATTGCAAAGACGTTGTCGAGTAAAACTCCATATAATCGAATGTACGGATTATTTGTTCCGAATACAAACGAGGGTGGGTCTAATGAAAGGTCTGCAAACTTGATGAACGAAATTATGCCGGGAGTCAATGCTAAGGCTCGTGGCTTTGACCGGTCGACGTTTGGTGGACCGGAAATCTATGATTTTTTAAAAGAAAATGCAGAAAGAAGGGGTAAACCGCTTTACATTTCTATAAGTGAAGGCGGTGTCAGTCATGCTCATGCTTTGTTGATTGATGGGGTGGCGCTTACCAATGATGCCGACCGTGATACTTTGGTTCATCTAGTCAATCTTGATAATTTTGGCAATGAAGGCTATGTGTATTTGAATGCTCTAAAGACTGTTCTTACAGGTTATATCACTTATGATTTGCCTACCGATTTTTCTGATTATAAAAAGACTGATAGCGAATATCCTGTTGATGTTGATTCGGATCATGACGGAATTGTCGATTTTGACGAAGCGTACAGATTTGATCATCTTGTAAATGGTAATAACAATGATGGTGTTTCTGATTATGAAAAATTATATTATTCAACGATTACATTGCCGATTACAGACGTGAAATACGATAAAGGGTTGGGATTCTCGGTGTATACCGTGAATTACAATCGTTCGTCTTCGTTAGATGATATCACGTTGTATGCGCTGGATTACCTTTCTGTCAATGATAATGTTGTTTGTTTGCGTTATGATGTGAGTGAAAAGGTAAAAGGGGATCCTGAGAAGGTAAAAGTGGATACAACTGATTATGGTTGTAATGTTGCTTCTGAAGGAAAATTCATGAGTAATGCAGTCAATGTTGGGTCAAGGGCCTTGGTTGGAATGGTTTATAGCAAGAGTGGTGTTTTAGTTCGCGATGGGGCTAAGATTGGCTCTGCTTTCTTGTATAACAAGGGCTTGAATGATTATGCTGTTGAATATCAGAATTATAGGGGTACAGCAGTTGCTACAGCTTACTTACCTCCTGATAAGTGGCCGTACACGGTAGATAAGACTCTTGAATCGATTAATGATAAAATTGGCAATGAACAAAAGATTATCAAGAATGGTGAAACTTTCACGATTTCTGATGAAGACGGCCATAACGGTTTCTCGTTCCTCAAGGTCGAAAGCGGTGGTAAGCTTATTATCGGGACTGGTGTAATGTATATCGGGGCTATCCAGCTTGAATCGGGTTCCTCGTTCATGTTTGAACATCCGTCGTATAAGAGCGAACTCCACTTGAACGGAAGCGTTATTTGGCATGGAACCTATGTGAAAAATCCTTCAAACGGTGATGATAAGGATGCTGCATGTGGCTTTAAACTTGTTCAGCATAGCGATCGTGAAATGTATATGGATTCTGAATGGCATGGATCTATCGTAGCCCCGTATAGCAAGGTCGTTATGGGGCAGGCTTCCTGTGCTAAGAAGATTTATGGTCAGGTGTTTGGAAAGAGAATTGCTGTTCATCAGACAAGCAAGGTTTACCACGTAACTTATAGTCCTAAAAATCTTGTGCCTGCCAAGAAAGCTGTGGATCCGATTGTCGAAGAAAAGGTCGCTGCAAAGGCTGCTCCGTCTAATGTGAAGATTACCGGCGCCAATCGTAAATCGATCAACTTTACCACAACGACCGCTGGCCATTTCCAGGTCTCTGTCATGAAGCTTGATGGTACTGTCGTTTCTTCGTTCTCTGTAGATAAGGATGTGGCTGGAGCCGAATCTATCAACTGGAATTCAGCAAATGTTCCGAATGGTGCATACATGCTTGCTATTAAGCACAATGGAAAAGTTAGTGGAAAGATGATTTCTCTGAAGTAAAACATTTTTTCACTGTTATGTAAAATTAGCCCGCTTTATAAGCGGGCTTTCTTGTATAAGCGAAAGCCATCGGCTAGGCCGATGAGTACCTTTTTTATTTTGACTAATAAGTATATTTGCTAGCATGGCGTTCGTTCATTTACAGACTCATTCTGAATTTTCGATTTTGCAGGCTTCGGCCCGACTTGATGATATTTTGGCGGCTGCCGCAGCAGAAAATGCACCTGCCGTTGCTTTGACGGACCATGGTGCCATGTTTGGTATTTTGGAAATCCAGACTCGCGGAAAAGATCTGAACAAGAAGCGCAAGGAACAGGGCCTCCCGCCGGTCAAGACTGTTTATGGTTGCCACATTTACGTGGACACGCCGAGCGCAAGCCAGAAAGATCCGACGACTTTTGAACGATTGACGCTCCTTGTAGAGAACGAAAAGGGCTATTACAACCTGCTCCGCATTGTGAGTTACCGTTACGAAGACGGCGACCGCTGGGCCGAAATTCCGTCTGTTCCGCTCGATACGGTTGAACAGTTCAAGGAGGGCATTATTGCCATTGCAGGCGACTACTTCAGCCGTTATGGCCAGAATGTGGCTGCTGGGCGCGATTCTCTCGCGCTCGAATACATGGACCGCCTGAACCAGATTTTTGACCACGACCATTTGTATATCTCGGTTTGCGATAACGGCATTCCGCAGCAAAAGCGCGTGAATGAGTTTAATGTAGAACTCGCAAAGAAGTACGGGCGAGAAGTGGTTGCCGTGGGCGATGTGCATTACATCAAGCCCGAAGATGCGACGTCTCACAAGATTTTGCGCTGCATTTCGCTCAAGGTTACGCTGAATGGTTTTGAAGACAAGCGTTTCCCGACGGAAAAGTTCTATTTCCGCTCAGAGAAAGAAATGGTGGAACTGTTTGGGCATATCCCGGGCGCCATCGAAAATACGGTCAAGATTGCGGAACGCTGTAACTTTACCGTGAAAACCGGTATTGGTGACGAGTTCTGGCCGCGCTTCAAGATTCCTGACGAATTTCTTGCTTCGGATGAATACCAGAGCATCAAATCCATCATGAAGGCGGAATATGATGCAGAATATCCGGTTGTGCGTGAACGCGAACTCAAGGGCATAATCAAGGACCGCAAAAAGAAGGTTAAGGCAAATTACTGCACCGAAAAAGGCATCGCCGAAGATGCGCTGACGGATGCGGACAATGCAGAAATAGACCGCTTGTCGCAGCCGGAATTTTTCGATGCGGACGACCAAAAAGCTTGGGACAAGAATGTTCACCGTTGGTGCAAACCGGGCTCTGATGCCGACATTTATATCACGCATCTTTGCAATGAACGCTTAAAGTGGCGTTTCCCCGACGAAAATTTTAAGTTCCCGGCTCACGAAACGAATGTGGGCAAGCGCATGTACAAGGAACTCAACTGTATCCGCAACATGAACGTTGCGGGCTACTTGCTCATTGTGTGGGACTTCATTAACTGGGCTCGTGAACATGGCATCCCGGTGGGGCCGGGGCGTGGTTCTGCAGCTGGTTCGCTTGTTACTTACATCATCGGTATTACCGACATTGACCCGCTCACTTTCGACCTCCTTTTTGAACG
>CAMUYW010000096.1 GCA_947165045.1 uncultured Fibrobacter sp.
AAAAAGAGATGACACTAAAGCCATTGACGAAAGTATTTTTATAAACATTGTTGACTCCTCGCTTCATAAAGAGACCCGATTGCCTTACATTTGTAACATAGCAATATTTAGTGAAGTAACATAGCAATACTTAGTGAAAGTTACAAGGATTTGACGCGAGAAAACAAGAAAAAAAAGATGAACTGAGCCAGAACTCTCTACTTCAAAGAAATAAATTTATTAGCATTCCAACATATTTCCACTTAACATACAAACATTAAAAAACTGCATGGAGAAGATTATGAGGAAACAATTTCTTTTTCTTATGATATCCATTTTCATCATTGGATGTGCCCAAACATCACATTCCGTTATGGGTACTGCGATTGATCCAGCCAATGTACAAACCATAGAAAAAAATGTTACAACAGCTGAGCAAATTACCCAAAAATTTGGCGCTCCAATGAATAAAGCTATGACAGATGGTGGTGAAATCTGGACCTATATGTACATGGACGCTCAAGGTACCACAGGTTTAACAACATCTTAGGTCTCTGGCAAACAACAAAAATTAGATGTTATGATAAAAGATGGCGTCGTCGTCAATTACACTTATAATGAAGGGCCTATTGCAATGCAAGGTACTGGCTCTTGGTAATGCCCCTATTTTTTTAATCAAATTATTGTTTTTTTTGAAATTGTTTTTTGTATATTGAGACCATTGGTGGCTGTTATTCGCCTCAAAAAATTAAAGTGTTATTAAATTGCCGGTTTTTTATATGAAAATATAAAAGCCGGCTTTTTTTTGTGGGAGCAAAAATGAAAAACAATATGGGTAATGAGGTTGGTTCGTTGAATCCTTTGACTGCGACTGGAATTGAAAAGATGATTCTTGTCATTCGTGATAAGCAAGTATTGCTTGATCGCGATTTGGCTACGCTTTATGGGGTAGAAACGAAACGCATCAATGAACAGGTAAAACGTAATATAGAACGTTTTCCAGAGGAGTTCTGCTTTCAATTGGGTTTGGAGGAGACTGCTCTTTTTTCAAAGTCGCAAATTGCGACTTTGAACGCTAGTGGCAATCGACGTGGTTTTAATGTGAAAAAATTGCCCTATGCATTCACGGAACAAGGGGTTGCCATGCTTTCAGCTGTATTGCATAGTGAAAAAGCCATAAAAGTAAGCATAGGCATTATGAATGCATTTGTAGCTATGCGTCATTTTATGATGCAAAATGGCTGCATTGTCAATCGCCTTTCAAATGTAGAAGCGAAGATTATTAATCAGGATGAACGGATGCTTGCGCAAGACCGAAAAATGCTTGAACATGATCAAAAAATAGATGAACTTTTTGAAGCTATGGATCGGGGCGAATTGCGTTCAAAGGGCTTGTTCTATAATAACCAGGTTTTCGATGCTTATGTATTTGTGTGTGGTTTGATTAGGCAGGCCAAAAAGAGAATTGTCCTAGTTGATAGATATGTGGACGAGAAAACTTTGACAATGATGCTTAAACGGCAAAAAGATGTTTCTGTAACAATCTATACCTATGATAAAAGTAAAGTTTTTGGAGTTGATCTGTCGGTATATAATGCTCAATATCCGAATTGCCCGATAAAAATTTTGCCCAGTTATGGTATGCATGATAGATTTCTGTTTATTGATGAAATCGCATATCATTTTGGAGCTTCGCTCAAAGATTTGGGCTCTAATACCTTCTTTTTTAGCAAGGAGGATTTTACTTTGGATGAGGTGATGAAGAAAAGTAATGAAATTGCGAAAGAAAAAGCGCAAAATGAAAAATAAAATGTCATTCTATAGCCTCTAGCTTTAGAATGACATTAAAAAAATGGTAGCTAAGTTCTAAGAGCGCAGCGGACTAAGTTCTGCCAACTGCGCCTCCGGCGCCAACTACAATTCTTCCACTGCTTCTGCTCGCAGGTTCTGCACGATGTGCTCCTGGCGGCTTGGCGTGTTGTTGCCCATGTAGTATTCGAGCATCTTGCCGAGCGAAGCGTCAGGCGGAATGCTGACCGTTTCAAGGCGCATGTCTTCGTTGATGAACTGTCCGAATTCTTCCGGGCTGATTTCGCCAAGACCTTTGAATCGTGTGATTTCGAGACCGGTCTTGCCGATTTCCTTCGCGGCCTTGTCGCGTTCGGCTTCATCGTAGCAGTACTTGGTCACTTGCTTGTTGCGCACGCGGAAAAGCGGTGTCTGCAAGATGTACAAGTGCTTCTGTTCCACGAGTTCCGGGAAGAACTGCAAGAAGAATGTCATCAGCAAAAGGCGAATGTGCATACCGTCCACATCAGCATCAGTCGCGATAATGACTTTGTCGTAACGCAAATTTTCGAGACCGTTTTCGATGTCGAGTGCGTGCTGCAACAAGTTGAATTCTTCGTTCTCGTACACGACCTTCTTGGTCATGCCAAAGCTGTTGAGCGGTTTACCGCGGAGGCTGAACACCGCCTGCGTCTGCACGTTACGAGCCTTCGTGATGGAACCCGATGCAGAGTCACCTTCTGTAATGAAGATCATCGATTCGCGGTTGAGCGCGTTTTTCACGTCGGTGAGGTGGATCTTGCAGTCGCGCAGCTTGCGGTTGTGCAAGTTCGCCTTCTTGGCGCGTTCGTTCGCAAGCTTCTTGATGCCCGCGATTTCCTTGCGTTCGCGTTCGTTCTGCGTAATGCGGTTGAGCAATGCCTTTTCGGTTTCCGGATTCTTGTGCAAGAAGTTGTCGAATTCGCTAGCGACGTAATCGACAACCCAGGAGCGCAGCTGGGCGCCACCCGGAGCGACCGTCGTAGAACCGAGCTTCGTCTTGGTCTGCGATTCGAACACCGGTTCCTGGATGCGCACGGAAATTGCACCGATGATGCAGTTGCGCACGTCGGCCGGATCGAGGTCCTTCTTGAAGTGGTCGCGGGCGCCCTTGACCACACCTTCGCGGAATGCCTGTTGGTGCGTACCGCCCTGCGTTGTATGCTGACCGTTCACAAAGCTGTAGTAGTGTTCGCCGTACTGGTTGCCATGCGTGAACGCGCATTCGATATCCTTACCCTTGAAGTGGATGACCGGATAGCGGATCGAATCGTCCACGTGCTTGTTCAAGAGGTCCAAAAGACCGTTCGGGCTCGTGTAGACCTTGTCGTTCATCACGAGCTGGAGGCCGTTGTTCAAGTAGGCGTAGTTCCAGACCTTTTCTTCCATGTAGGCCGGGAGGAATCTGTAGTTCTTGAAAATGTCGGCATCCGGTTCAAAGTAGATTTCGGTACCGTTCTTTTCGGTCGTGGCGCATTCCTTGTAGTCCTGCACCAGCACGCCGCGGCAGAATTCGGCCTGCTTCATGCGGCCGTCGCGGAAGCTCTTGACGATAAACTTGGTGGAAAGCGCGTTCACGGCTTTTGTACCCACGCCGTTCAAACCGACGGACTTCTGGAAGGCTTCGGAATCGTACTTACCACCCGTGTTGATCTTCGATACGCAGTCGATGACCTTGCCGAGCGGAATGCCACGGCCGTAGTCGCGTACGCGAGCCGCATGGTCGTCGATATCAATTTCAATCTTCTTGCCCGCACCCATGACGAATTCGTCGATGGAGTTGTCGATAATTTCCTTGACGAGCACGTAAATGCCGTCGTCCGGGCTCTGTCCGTCGCCGAGCTTACCGATGTACATGCCGGGGCGGAGGCGAATATGTTCATGCCATTCGAGGGACTTGATGCTGTCTTCTGTATATTTCGTAGCTGCCATTAATCAATCTCTTAAAATTGCTTTCAATAAACCGAAAACAAATATATAAAAAATATCTTACTGCACATAAGGGCAAAAATAGAAGGGGCTAAAGTCTGGCTTTCCCATGCGTTTTTCCAAAAAATCGCGCATTTTCTTTTTTTCTTTGTATTTTTCTTCTAAAAATGGTTGGTATGAAAAAATTTATTTTGTCGTCTTTAATACTTTCACTACTTGCAGGATGTGGTCTTCCTGATTCTACGGCTTCATGTGGCGAAAGCGAATACCAAGAATACAGCGTCAAGGGGGATTTTTTGTTGGATCATGGAGAGCGTATTGCTTTTGCTCCAAAATGTTACTATGACCCGACGTCTCCCGATTTAAAGTGTGGCCTTGCTGCAGTTGGTGTTGAAACATCAAAAACTCTATATCAGTCAAGTGGCAATATGGATTGTCCGAGTGTAGCGCAAGGAGTCCATTTTAACTACAATTTAACAGATTTCAGCAAACTAGTTGTTATGACCTCAGATGGCACCTCAAAGCCACTTCTTTCATATTCCTACTTAAAGACTGCATATAAAGCTGATTATAATAATGCTCGCTATGGCGTTTCAAGATTTGACTATTATGCATCCTTTAATAGTTTTAATGAAGTTGATTCTGATTTGGTACAGACGAATGTTATAGAGTGCGATTCTTTAGGTGTGGTTGACTTTTCGATTAAAGATGCCAAGGGAACAAAAATTCACGTAAAATACGATATGTCTTATTTTATTGACAATTTACGGACCGGTATAAAAATTAACGATGACGATATCTATATCTTTTACCTTGGCGAATATACTTCTCTTGATACAACAGAATGTTTCTTTCGTAATGCTGACATGAATCGCGCTAATGGCTACGATACAAGAATTATTACAAATTCACATGCTGAGGAGTGTTTGAACCAATGTTCGAATTGTAACGAAGAATTGCCTGTAGCCAGAATAGAGTATAGTCTTTCGCCATACGGGTCAAAAAAAGAGTCTTCGTTATATTTAACATGTGAATCAGAACCCGAAATACAAGATTCTGTGCCTCAAATACTTACTATTTATGGATATGAGGATGTTTATTGCAAGGCTTTTCGCATCATCCCTTATATAGATGAAATCTCTGTGCCGGAATGTCAATTCAGAGACGTCAATTGCTTGGCACGAAAGCCTAGGTGGGGTAATGTGTTTTATAAAACTTCCCGGCAATAAATTTTTTTAATAGCTGAATGCGTTCGAATATACTCCATTGAGCAAATCTAATGTGAATATTAATGCAATTCTTGCAGAAATTTTCAAAACTGTTTTTTTCAAGAGTGATTATGACGGTGTAACTTGAGTCTTTGTCTTAATTCTTTGTGTTGCGGATGGAAAATGTGAATTGTTCTATATGTAACAGTGTGTAGTATATGTGCGGTTTACGAAAATAAAAATGTGAAAAATCTTTAAAATTTTAAAATTTTCTGCATTTTTGTAGCATGAAAATCTTGACGTGGTATAAATAATCTTGTATATTTGGGAGTATGAGACCGATTGTCGAATATTCCGATTTCCGCATGTACATGCGTGACTTCTATGAAGAGCGTAAGCGCTGTTCCGCTTTTTCGTGGCGTGAGTTCTCGAAAATTACAGGGTTCAGTTCGCCTTCGTATATGAAGGTCGTGTGTGATGGTAAAAGCAAGCTCAGCCGCATTGGTGTAGAACGCACCGGCCTTGCGATGGGACTTGCCGGTTTTGAAATGGATTACTTCCGTGCGATGGTCGAATTCGGTCAGGCCGAGACCGAAGAAAAGAAAAAGGCCGCTTACGAGAACATGCTCGCGATTGCGAAGGTCCACAAAGTGCGCGTTCTCGAAGGCGACTTGTTCAAGTATTACGATTCCTGGTGCAATCCGGTATTGCGTGAGCTCGCTCCGATTATGCCGGGGGCTACTCCGGGCGAAATGGCCAAGATGTGCTATCCCGAGATTTCTGCGCTCGAAGTGCGCGAGTCCCTTGATTTTTTAGCGAAGGCGGGCCTCCTTAAAAAAGAATCCGATAATTTTGTGCAGTCCGAAGTTTCCGTGAAAGGAACTCCCGATGCAACACGCCTTGCTTTGCGCGGAATGCACCGCCAGATGTCGAAATTGGCGACCCCGGCGTTGGATTTGCCGAAAGAAGAACGTAATTTTAGTGGTGTGACCATGGGAATTTCTCGCGAAACGTACGAACGGATTGTGAAGGAACTCGATGATTTTCGCCACAGGATTATTTCTATCGCGGCTGAAGACAAAAATATCGAACAGGTTTACAGACTTAATTTGCAGTTGTTCCCGCTGACCAAAAATGTTAAGGAGAATGGCAATGAACAAGTTTAAAGTTTACACGATGGAGTTGTCGTTTACTGCGTTTTTTGCCGTTGTTTTATGCGCTATTTTGTTCTGCGTAGGCTGTGGTGATGGAAATTTGTCGGGAACGTCTGAAGAACCAAATGAAATAATTGCCGAAGGTATTTCGAGTTCACGAGAATTGTTGGAACCGGAAAGTTCTTCTTCCGATGCTGAACATGAAGCGATGAGTTCTTCGGCAAAAGATCCGAACGAGAATCGTGGTAACAATAGTTCGAATACGCCTTCGAGCAGTTCCGAAGACCGAAATACTCAAACGCCGCAAATTACAAGCAGTAGCAGCAAGGGCGATGTGAACGAAGGAACTCCTATGCCGAATTCGTTGGTTTACTATTTGAACTTGCTTCATCTTGATTCCGACTCGTTTGATAATGCCGTGTTGTCAACAAAGCTTTATCATGATAATGATTTCCAAACAGCAAATCCTGTTCCTTCAACAAGGTCAACAGAATTCGATTCTCCTTGGCCGCACAAAGTTGTAAAGCAGAATGTCGATGCTTTGGGCAGTATCTTCCCGACGGCTGTGGAAGAATATCCTGAAATTATCACTGCGATAAAGAACGAAACATTGGATGAAAAGTGCGGGCTTTACACGTTCAACGTTTATGGTGATGGTTTGTCGGCTGCCTTTGTTGTTGCAAAAATTGCAAAGGATACCATTACGGTTTTGGATGTTCCGGCGGGTAATTGTAAAGCGATCTCTTCGAATGATATGTCTAGATTCCTTTTCTATTACTGCGGTGAAATTGATGAACGCCCTGAAGTTGTGCATGTTCCTGTAGAAAATAGTTTGTCTGCTAAATGCTCTGCGTTTAAAACCGAAAATGAATGGGTGAAGAGCAAGTAGTTGGCAGAATTTAGATAACGTCATCCTGAACGTAGTGAAGGATCCAGTGAAGGGCTGAAAAGCCGCCGTGATAGGGCCCAAAAACTCTTTGCGTATGCAAAGGGCCTAGGGGACGTTTTTAGAGGTGACCGATATAAAAAGGAGAAAAGTATGAATCGTAAAATGATTCGAATGTTGTACGGCACTGCTGCGATAATGCTTGCAGCGTCTGCACTTGTCGCTTGCGATAGCGATGTCGTGAGTGCTTCGCCGACATTTTCCAGTTCCGAAATTGTATTACAGAGCTCTTCGTCGTCTGTCTCGGTGCAGCCGAGTTCGTCAGCTGTGCGGTCCAGCTCTAGCAATGAATGGTGTATGCATATAACAGATGTTGATTGTGAAGCTTGCCCTCCAGGAGAAAAATGCATTTGTCTCCCTTGCGATTGGATAGATGGGAAAGTTGATGATTGTGCTACAGGAAAAAAATTTTACTGTAAAGATGGCGAATGGCTATCGCGTGAAGAATACTGCTCTAATGGCACTTGGACAACATCCTGTGGCAATACGGAGTACCATGAACCGATTTGCTGCAAAGAAAGAAGTAGTTCGTCGTCTTCGGTTTTGGTGCCGTCGAGCTCTTCTGTAGTGCAATCCAGCTCGAGTTATGAATGGTGTAAGCATGTGTCGGATGTTGAATGCGAAGCTTGCCCTCCAGGAGAAAAATGCACTTGTCATCCTTGCGATAAGTTTAAAGATTATGAAAGTCATGATTGTGTTACAGGAGAATATTTGAAGTGCGTAGACGGTGAATGGCAAACTCCTAAGCAACTCTGCCCAAATGGTCGCTGGACTACTAGCTGTAACGGAGTCTTGGCGCATAATCCGGTTTGCTGCACTGAAGAAATGTTTGGAACATGCAAGCGCATTTCGGATTATGATGGTATGACGGCAGAAGGAAATTGTGTGGGACAGAACGGAACGACTGCCGTAGATTGCATGACGGATGAAAATTATGAATGTCGAAATAACAACTGGGAAAAAGTTTCATGCTTGAACATCAAACCGGACGAGTGCAAGCCAGGAATGGGGGGATGCGGCTATCGTCTTTGTCAACCGAAGGGTATCCGAGAAATTGCCGATTGCGATAATAGCGTGATTTATTATTGCGATGGAGAATCGTGGCAGGTTAATAAGTCCGAAGATAATCTGCGTTGTGCTCAAGGTGAACTGGAATATTGCGACGCTTGCTACAGAGAGGGCGAATTTGAAGGTCGCTACAAGTGCGAAGGCGGCAAGTGGCGTAAGTACGGCATGGGCGATGAAATCTGTGTCCATATCAGCGACCTTAAATGCGAACGTGGAATGAACGGCTGTGGCGCCTGCGATCCGATTTACAATGGCTCGCTTGCCGAAGATTGTGAAACAGGCTTTACCTATGGCTGTTATAACGGTTATTGGTCCGAAGTGTCGGTGCAGCAACCGATGAATTAATTAATGCAACGAAGCTGATAAAAAAAATCCATTGGGCGGAGCGTCGCTCAATGGATTTATTGTTTGGTGTTGGGGTTGGAGTAGCTTAAATCTTTGGGCCTCTAGGGGTTGGTCCGTGCTCGCCAGGGTGCGGAATGTCGAATGGCAACGTTTCGGGTTTTAAATTTTCAAGATTGTTGTTTTCCTTTTCGCGCGGACCTTTGTTGAAAAAATTTTCTTTGAAATTTTCTCTATTTTCATTCTCGACGTTGTTCATCATTTTTTGTTGAACAATGTCTTGTTGGACGCCTTTAATTTCGTCTTTGGCGTTGGCCTTAATGTCCGAAAGAATTTGTTGCCTTGCAAGTTTGCGCTCCTCGCGCAAACGTTGCCAATCTTCTTTTTGCTTTTGACCGAGGTCGGGGGCGTTTTGTGTGATTTCAGTCTTTTCCACGGGAGTCGCGATGTCAGACTCCGGCTGTGCAAGCGGAGCCGTCACGAGAGCCGAGCCGGTCAAAAATGCGATGATTTTACTTGTGTTATTCATTGCGTTAACCTTGAAAAGACTCGAAAAAATGGGCGACGGTTTTCCCCCGCCGCCCGATTCTAAGGAGTTATTCCTTATTCAATCTGTGCAACGGTCTTTTCTTCTTTAACAGATTCTTTTTCAGCTTTCTGAGCTTCGAGTTCAGCTCTCTTAGCTTCCATTTCAGCCTTGCGGGCTTCGCGTTCTGCCTTCAAGGCTTCTTCACGTTCTGCGCGCTGAGCTTCGAGTTCAGCTCTCTTAGCTTCCATTTCAGCCTTGCG
>CAMUYW010000097.1 GCA_947165045.1 uncultured Fibrobacter sp.
GCTTCACCGAAGAAGTCCACGTGCCTTACGTGAGCGTCAAGGAAGCCGTGTTCCCCTTTGTCAAGTTCCCGGGTGTTGACATCACGCTTTCTCCGGAAATGAAATCTACCGGCGAAGTCATGAGCCTCGATCGCGACCGCGGCCTTGCCTACCTTAAGAGCCAGCTCGCCTCCGGCAACAAGGTCCCGAGCGCAGGCAACATCTTCGTCTCCCTCAAGGATGAAGACAAGCAGAAGGCTGTACCGCTTATTCGTCAACTCGTGAACCTCGGTTACGAACTATATGCGACCCGCGGCACCTCCACCATGCTCTACAACGAAGGCATCAAAACCCGCGCCGTGTTCCGCATCTCCCGTGGCCGCCCGAACCTCTTGGACCTCATCCACGACAAGGAAGTCCAGTGGATCGTGAACACCACCGAAACAGGTGCCGAAGCCATGGTCGACGAAATCCAGATGCGCTCTAAGGCTGTGGTGTCCGGCATTCCCATCACCACGACCATCGCCGCCCTCACCTCTACCGTGGAAGGCCTCATGGACAAGCACGACTTCGGAAGATTCGAAGTCTGCAGTCTCCAGGAATACCACAGACACGTGAAGAAGTAATGGTTATGTGAGGGGGAAGCCTCCCGCACCACCTAAAGGTGGCCATGTACACTAAGGCCTGAAGGCCAAGTGTCCAAAGGTCGCTTCAGCCCCGGCCCCGCCCATTGTCAAGCCCGCCTTGAGCGGGCTTCTCCTTTTTATGGCGAATTCGCCATAATTAAAATTTGACTTCTCAATCAGACTGGTCGTATTGTCGTTTCACTCGTTTAACGGAATGTTTTATTTTGCCTATGATAAAGTTCAATTCCAGCGAGGATTCTGTTTCCGTTGTTTCTAAATCCGGCATAACGATATTTGTCAGAATCTCTCCGAATTGCTGCATTTTTGAATGCTTTTCATCGTTATCGCCATCTTTGTGCAGTTCCACAAGTTCTCTTTTAAGTTCTCGAACTGCTGCGAAAGTCTCTATGATGGCAAAAGTCGTGTTAGTCGCCGACTTGCTTTTCAGAATTGTCGCAAGCATATACAGGCCTTTTTCCGTGAAAGCGTAAGGTAAAGACCTGCTTTTGGCAGAATAATTTGTGGACGAAATTTTCGTCCGCAAAATTTCGACCTCGTCCTTTGACAATTGGAACATGTATGTTGGGGGAAACTTGTCAGGGTTGTTTCTGACGGCCTCATTGATACGCTTTGTCTCGACGCCATATAATAAAGCGACATCGGCATCTAAAATAATTTTTTGATTCCGAACAGAAACGATTTTGCCTGCCACATTCCGCATTAACGCCGGAAACTGATTTTCATCACTCATTTTTCGCTCCTTCCGCCTACACGCATAAAAAGGCGGGGTAAACAGTTCACGAGGTAAATATACATTTCTCGAATGTCATATTATGACATTTTAAGGTTTACCCTTAAAATCTTAAAACGCAGACTCACAAGCCTGCGTTTTTTTTCAATATAATTTCGTCATTACTTCATATTTACGTTGTAATTTTTCTTCCCGAATGTTATATATGCACCGTTTTGTAGTATATAGAGAACTTTTATAAAAATAAAACGAAAATTAATTGATTTTAAACAATTTTTTAAATTTTTGTTGCATAAAGATATTGACGTTAAACAGAAATGATTGTATATTCGTTTTTGACGAGATCGATTAAAGATTTATAAGAAGGAGCGGCTTCATGAAAACAAAATTCACAAACATCGCTTGCAGACTTACTACAGCATCAATTTTTGCCCTTGCACTCACAGGCTGCGACGATAACAGCCTAATTGCCCCTACCAATGGCGACATGAATTCCTCCGCCATGGAAAGCTCGGACACGAGCTCTTCGAGCAATGGCGATATTCCGCCTGAGTCCAGCAATGGGACGCCCTCTTCTAGCGAGACGCCAGCCAGCAGCGCAAATGAGCCCGTCTCCAGCGGCATCGACATCAGTTCCTCTTCCGAGGTATCACCCACTTCCTCGACAATTCTCGAAATTAGTTCCTCCTCCGAAATCGCTTCATCCAGTTCCTTAACGCTCGAAGCGTGTATCGACATGGATCAGATGTGCCCGCCGTGCGTCGAGATTGGCGGCGAGAAGGCTTGCCCGTTGACGAACGAACCCTGCAACCAGTGCAATAATGAAGGGATAACGGCACCCAATTGCAAGGGTGGCCTTGGCTATGTATGCAGTGACGGGCTCTGGAGGCAGATTCAGGGCGAACCGACTTGCGAGCACATCACCGATTACGACGGGATGAGTGCAGTAGGAAACTGTGTCGGGAGAAACGGCGAAATCGTTACCGACTGCGCAACCGAACTGGTATTCAAGTGCATCGATAATTATTGGGCGTCCCTGGCGCCGCCTCCGATCTCATACATTAACGAAAACGCGACTGACGTGAGCGCAATGAACCGTGGCGGTCCGGCGGTTACTCCTCGCGTTGTGAAAGTGCAAAGTGCTAGCGGGTCAGTGACTTTCCGCGACGACGGCGTGCTTATTGACGATCTTTGCATCTTCGACGGGCTCAACGCGGAACTCAGAGGCGACACCCTGTTCGCCACCATCCTGTATCCGGGATGCACAACGACCGGCGGGCAAATGGGCGTCATCACGTTCACCCTCGGCATTGACTTCGCCGACGTGAAATACATCAAGTACGAAGGCAAGAATAAAGCCCAGCCGGTTTTTGAAATGGACGAATTGCTGCCCTGTGGGAACACGTCTTCTTGCAATAATTGCGGCGGTGACACCGACGACCTGCGTGTGGGCTGCTAAGGAATTAATCGGAGAAGAAAAAAAAGAGCGGTATCATGAAAAAGAAAAACATCAACATAGCGTGCGGGCTTTCTGCGGTATCGCTCCTTGCGTTTGCTCTTGTCGCCTGCGAAACAGAAAACCTCAGCGCTCCGACGGGGACACTCAGCAACGGCGAAGTGCAATCTTCGAGCAGCTGCGAAAGGGTTACTGAATCCAGTTCCTCAGTTGCAATCGCGTCCAGTTCCGGCGAAAGGGTGTGGTGCGTCGATATAAAGGAGATGTGTTCTCCTTGCAAAGGAGACGATTGTCCTTCTACCCCAATCCCATGTAGCAGTTGTCGGGATTGGTCTATTGGCCAAGAAGCTCTTCAGTGCAAAACTAGGGAAATCTATATCTGTAATCAGTATTTCTCTTGGAGCGCGACCGGCTTGTATGAAGGCTGCCTCGAGGAAATGGCGACTGACGTAAAGGCTGAACATCGTAATGGTTCGGCGGCGACACCTTATGTTTTAAAGGTGGTGAACGCAGATGGTTCCGTTACTTTTCGCGATGATGGCGTAAAAATCTTCAACGGTTTCGTTGTCGATGGCGTAAAGGGTATTCTTTCTGGTGATACTGTAAATGTGAAGATTCTCTATCCGGATTCAGCATATAATGCTCCTTCCGAACCGGGTGTTTTAACATTTACTCTCAGCAAGGCTTTTGCAAATGTGAAAAGATTCAAATACTTGGAATCGACAGCCAAGGCCGTTTTCGAGGAAGGAAAATCCAGTTCTTCTGTGACCGTGTCCAGTTCTAGCTGGAAGGTGGAATGCATTACCATGAGCGAGCTTTGCCCGCCATGCGACGGTGATGACTGCCCGACTCCTTTCATGCCCTGCAATCAGTGCTACGGAATGTACGGCGCAGAGACCAACGACTGCGAAACAAATGAACGCTACGTATGCTCTAGGTTCGACACATGGGATCAAACTTGCTACAACCTTACCGACTCTACTGGGAACATAGCGGAAGATTCATGCAGTACCGATTTAATTACAAGGCTGGATTGCAAGACCAACAAGCCCTTTGTGTGTAAGGATGGCCGTTGGGAAAGTTTGCCCGAGGAGTATTCCTGGATACACCAGAAGTGTGACAGCAGCGGAACCAGCAGGTCCATTGCTGTTGAATATGGAACCGAAAAAGGGTCCGTTGTAAAAAACAGCGCGGGATTCTATTGCAACGGTATCTACTGGCAACAGAGTGCTATAAACCTGCCCGAAAAGAGACTCTGCGAAATAGAAGATGATAAAGTAACTATCAGCGGCAAAACTTACCAGTGCATAGGCGGAAGGTGGGAACTCTAAAGACCGTTTCCCAATCCGTTCCCCAAACGAAAACACCCTGCCGTCTTTGTTTCGGCAGGGCGTTTTATTTTTGCTGATTTTACGCTTTATGGAATTCTCGTTAGATATTTCCTTACGCAATTAGCTTCACTTGACAAAGCTTTATAAAGCTTGTAGAGTTCGAAGAAGAATGCGTCAGCACTGAACGTAACTTGCGTATTGCTTTCTGCTTCATCATGCAAATAGCGCCATGCGTTAGAATCGCCATTATCCAAAGTTATGTAGGTCCCTGAATTGCATAGATAATACTCGGCAACATACGTTTCGAGCAAAACAATACTCTGTTTCAACTTAACAAAAGTACTTTCCTCGAATTTGCATTTCTTGTAACCAAAATCATTTTTGAGATAGCTTCTATATAGGTATCGATAAAGGCTGTATAGTGTATAATACAGTTCGAAATCCATAAATTTGCCATCTGTACCGATTCCCTGACCACTGTCGCCTGGAACAAAGAAATCTCCATCGAGGATGACCATGGTATCTCTTTTTAATATGTCATAGAATCTATCCCATTTAGTTTTATTTTCACCCGTAAGATTTTGGACTCTTGACGAGCTTGATGATGAACTTACGTATTCTTCGAGTAAAGCGATGCAATTTGTCACTTCGGTTTTCAAATCGACCTTGTCATAGTGCGTTGTCTGCACTTCGCTATCGTGCCTGCCGATAATATCGAAGTATTTAAATCGGTCTTTGTTGGCGACAACAACCATGGCGTTAGAAATATCGCGAAGGACAGGAATGGTTCCTTTGTACGAACCACCGGCAACGCTCTTGAGGTCGTTAAATGACACTGTAATTGGATTTTTGCATTCGCCAGCGGTGATTTCGTAATAGAGAATAGCGCCGTTTTTTACAACAAAGGAGAAATATGTTTCGTTGACAATTTTTCCTGTATCGTCTGTGGTTTGAACATCGAGACAGATATCGTATTTGACTTTTGCTGCTGCTCTTTCTCCGTCAAAGAAAATGGAGATGTAATCGAGCAACGTTTCTGGGGGCATTTGAGCCAACTGATCAGACTTGCTCGATGCGGAGCGAACTTTATGGTTACGAAGTTCAAATGCGGCGCTGAGGTATGCGTTGCGCCATGTTCCGGATTCGCTCTGGTATCCGAGTTGTTGCAACGCGGAGGCGCAAAGTTCTCGAATATCTTTGGCGTCGTTTTCGCATTCACCGGAAAGAATCATTTGGTTTGCCATGTAGGCAGCAGTCCAGTAATTTCCCTTGGCGATATCATCCTCTATCATGACCTTCATTTTTTCTTTGCTGCCGGCCATTACATAGCGCAGAGTTTCCTTAGCCAACTGTTCTGGCGGGAGTTCCTGGAGGTGTATCGGGTTTGCATCGTACCAGCCCAAATATTTCTGATAAACTGCTTTGGCGTTGTGAATGGGAGTTCCATAGAACGGCTTGAGAGTCCAATTCTTTTGCATTGCTCGCGGCAATACGAGCATGTCGGCTACTTCGTTCATCTTGTAGCCCATGTTCATATAAAGGAGCGTCTGGTCATGAATGTACTTGTAAATGGCCGCCGTTTCAATAATATAATTACGGATGTCCGTTCCTTTGCTTTTCCAATGAGGCCAGTTATGGCTTTGGAAAGTCACGTCCGCGTTTCCGTACTTGACCGCGGTTTCCATCAAATATTTGGACCAAGCCTTTGCATCGCGAATTTCTGCACCACGGAGGGTGTAAAGGTTGTGCAACGTGCCGGAGCAGTTTTCGGCAAGCCACAGTGCTTTGTACGCAGGAATGTAGTTGTTCATTTCGGCGGGCGCTTCTGTTCCCGGCGTCAGTTGAAATTCTACAACGATATCATCAAGTTGTAACTTAGTATTTTCGGCGATTTCCTTTGTCGGTCGCCCCACGGCTGACGGACGACCTGTAGATTGCCCTTGACCAATGCCAATGCTGATTTCGCCATGAACATCGTTTTCGCCCTGCGGCTTTATAAAACTGCCGTATTGATAAGAAGCTCGCCTACCCATGGCGTTGCCAAGATAAACGTTTTCGCTGACGGCGTGGTTGTAAAAACCGGCAGGAGCAAGGATAAATCGGTTGTTGACCCGTTTTACTTCACCCGTGGATTTTTCATCAATTTGACCATTGCCATCATCAACAAAATACTTCTGAATAGTTTCCATTCCACCATAGTGGTCAATATGAGAATGGCTGATAATCATGCCAACGATGTAGCCTTTGATGAGCTGATTTCTTATTCTTTGTATTGATGTATCTTGTTTTTTTTCTGAATAACTTGCTACACCATACTTTTGTACCAAATAATCGTTAAATAAACAAATCGCAGCTTCAGTGCATTCGTTGCTCATTAGAGTGTCAAAGACAATCCAACGAGGGTTTCCACCACTAGGGTTACTCCTCACGAAAGTGAGGTTGGACATATCATAGCCACGGACTTGGTAGATTTTATCCGGCAAAACTTCAAAAACGCCCGACAAATGATTGCTTGCACCGTTTTCCCAAAGGTTCGGATGAACGCACAAATGATTATTGTCATTGACATCGTAAGTTTTCTCTAAAAATTTGTAGTTTACCTGTGACCATACAGGTTGGGGTGTAGGTTGAGATGGAGTGCTTGCTGTTTTTATTTCAGGAACAGCTTTGCTGCTGCTACCGTATTCTGCAATTTTATATTCTGAAGATCGTTGATCCTTGCCGAGTTCGCTGCGTAAAGCTTCGTAATGATTTTTTACACGCGTAAAAGCGCTAGAATCTAAATTTTGAGTGTCGTTGGAGGCGTTTTCGCTCATGTTTCCCCTTCTGTATTAGAATTTGATTTTTTTTGTTAAATATTACCTCAAACATACAATAAAGTTACATCAATAAAATAAAACCGTCAATATACTTTAGATGAAATATTTTTCTTTGTATTGAATATAATTTGAAAGTTTGTAAAAGTTTTTAAGTGATGTTGTACTTGAAAAAAGAAAAGTTATAATATTTAGTTTAGACAGAATCTAGATTGATTTTTCGTCAAAGCAGAGGAGCGGTACAAAAAAAGAGGCGTATAACACGTCTCTTGTTGAAAAGGATAGCTATTCGATTTATTTTAAAATCTTCTTCTTATTTTGCAGAATTCTTCGTATTCTTTGCCAAAATCGCGGCGGAGGCGGCGTTCTTCGCTGAATACTTGCACCATCATGATGGCGACGAACGCCGCATACACAAGCAACGCTTGCCAACGCCACAGCCACACCAACGAGCCAATGAGGTAAATAAAAGTGCCGGTGAGCATCGGATTTCGATTCAGGCGGTACGGGCCATCAGTCATCAAATGACTTGTGCGCGGCGCGACTTCATGACCGAAAGCGTCCATCGGATTGCCTTTCCCGCGGCGTTTCATGTAAATGATCGTCCAAACGCTCAAAGCAAGCCCAGCAAGCATTACCACAGCAGCGATCACTCCCCGAGCGGCGTCAATTGGCAACAAATCCGGCATTCCCGAGGCAAGCCACATCAACGTCGGAATTAGCCCTACAAAAAGCACTCCACCAAGAACATATCCAATGATTTCGCGTAACAGTTTCATAAAACCCTCCTATATAATACAAGTGCGATAAAATATAAATGATTTCGAACAGATTTCCTTAAAATTGCCCTAAAAAATCGGAAAATCACCAGCGGCTTTAATGTATTTTTTCTAAACAGAAGGAGTTTCTTGCAGGAGTAAAAATGAAATTGTTTTACAGAACCATGATAGCTTCGCTTATTGGCTTGACATTCTGTTTTTTCGCATGTGCAAATGACGTAAATGGGATGAAAGCAGACGGAACTCTAGATTACGAAGCAATTAAAGACAGCACATTACACTGGAATGTGACTATATACCGTATTCAAGAATTTAACGGAGATACAAGCGAATGGGATGCATTAGATTGCCACGTTCATGATTCTAACTTTAATTGCCGTCGAGTGACTAATGTCGATTGCAATCGAGATATTGTGCGTATGTTGAGCTGTAGAGATGCCAATAACAATTTTATTGAATGTCCCGATTTCAAGGACACCATTTACGACACGACTTACAAGAATTTAAACTTTGGCAAAGACGCTCTCGTCAATTACATTCCCGTCGCAAAAATTCCCGCCTTCAATCGAGATTCTGTTGCAAAGCTTTTTTCAAAAATTTCTGGAGAACCTTGTTCAAGACTGCTGTCGTTTAGTTCAAATTATTATCTTGAAGCAATCGGTTTGCCAGACAGTCTGACGTTGAACCTCGAAAGAGAATATATTCCAGAAGAGTACATACGACCTAAAGATTTTTTCGTCCATTTGAGTTTAATTATAAATGAATCTACAGGTGAAAAGACTTGCAGGCAAGATTCGTCACGAATAATGTACAACTTCTACCCAGGCACATGCTATTACTCGTCTTTGCCGGAAAAAGCTAAAGTTGTAAACTATGAACTCTTCAATACAACCATTCAATCCTACAAAGACACCACAATTTCGTGGAAACTTGTCTATAAAGACCAATATGGTCGCGGCGATACGCTCGATATAACGACAAAGTTTGAATAAGGGAGATTCCGGCTCGGAGGCCGGAATGACAAGTTTGTTTTGGATGACGACACTATACAAAACACCCTTGTGACAAAGTCACAAGGGCATTTAAATTCGCTATAAAGCTAATGGGACTGCTATGCAGTCCTTTGTTCTTCGCCTCGGTCATGGTCTAACAAGTTAGACCGCGACTCTCGGCTTACGAACAATTAAGCGTTGCGCCCTTGCGAGCGCAAGAACTCATTAAGCCTTGTTGAGGCGATCCTGGATCATGTCGATGATTTCAGAGAGTTCCTTCGGGAGGTGCTTGCCGA
>CAMUYW010000098.1 GCA_947165045.1 uncultured Fibrobacter sp.
AACCTCGCTCCGCTCGGTGGCGTGACCTCCTTGATGGTTGCTGTTGCTTTCGCAAGCTCCCTCGGTATGTGCCTCCCGATTTCTACGCCGCCTAACGCACTTGCTCACGCAACGGGTTACACGGACACGCGTGGCATGGCTATTACGGGTATCGTGATGGGTATCGGTGGTCTCGTTCTCTCTTGGATCATGATGTTCGGTCTTTCCAAGGTGAACTTCTTCGAAGATCCGGCTGAAGTTGCCGCTGCTCCGGCTGCTGCTGTTGCCGCCCCGGCACCTGCCGCACCTGTTTATGCAAAGCCTGCTGAAGTTGCTAAGCCTGCCGAAACGATCGCTGAACCGGCTGCAGTTGCCATCCCGGCTGACTCCGCCGCTAAGGTGGAAGTGGTTGATAGCACTGCTGCAAAGTAATTGAAATCCTCTGTCATCCTGGAGCCACAACGTGGCGATAGGATCCAAGGGTATCACCGTCTAAAATCGCCCAGGTCTATAAGCCTGGGTGTTTTTTTTTGTTTGCGGAAATCGCGGCATTTTGTGGGCGTTCTGCATTCGTTTTTAACGTATTTGTAAAAACTCTTTCACAAATACCGGTAGTTTGAATAAGATATTATCTTCCTATGTTGTTTGAATAATCCTTAGAGGGGGTGAACTATTTTTCGAAAAAAAAATAGCCCAAATGGGTTATTGCAATGTAGTTCTGTTGTATGTATTTTATAAACAACTTAAATAAAAAAGGAAAGATAAAATGGCAAAAAAATTGAAAAAAAGTGGAATGTTCTCTGTAGAAGACCTGCTCCCGGGCGATATTTTGGCGTTTAAGGGCGACCCGAATGATGATATTAGTAGTCTTATCATGAAATTTACGGGGTCCGATGTTTCGCATGGGGCAATCTTTGTTCAGAAACAGGAAAACGTCCTTGCTGAAGCCGGTGGCGATGGCATTCATGCACGTCGAATGAAAGACAATTCTGAAGCTCGTGAAGTTTATGTGATGCGCCATAATAAGGCCGGTAAAAATGGTGTTGAACCTGTTGTGCCGATTGCCAAGGATTATGTGCTCCAGGATCTTCCGTATCCGTATTCCGACTTGATTCTATTGGGCTTGATTCTTATTTTCAAGTATCCGATAACAAACCAGTTTATCTCTCGCGTTGTTGTTGAATTCTTGTGCTTGGTTGCCGCAGAACTTAAGACGATTATCGAAAAGGAGAAAACTCCTGGCAAGCATACGATGGTGTGTTCTTCCTATGTTTACCAGTGCTATCTGGATGCTTCTAAGAAGAATCCGATGCTCAAGTTGAATCTCAAGGACGCTGATGTCGGCTTTAAGGATCATCCCCTTATTGGTCGCAAGTCTAAGTCTAAATCGTTCACGCTCTTCGATATGTATGCCGATTACGTTGCATCGCACGAAGAAGAATGCAAGGCTAGTTTCAAGCTTAAAAAGTCCGTGGCTCCGAAGACGCTCCGCTCTAAAGAAGAAATCTTGGCTGATTTGAAAAAGCTTGTTGCGAAGAAAGTAACCGATAAGGTCCCTGCAATAACTTTAGAGAAAATTTCTACGATTATGGACATCATTGGTGCCATTAAGGATGTTATCAGTGCCTTGGCTACATTCTTCAAGGGCGACCGAGTGTCCTTCTCGGAAATGATGAAGATTGCAAGAGAACAGCAGGCCATGTTTGTAACGCCTAATGATTTGGTAAAGCATGTCACAAACGCTACATGTGTTGGTATGCTGAAAGTCGAACGCTACGGCGAAGACTATGATGAAAACTGGAAGTAATTAAGGAATTGCCCGCTTTGCGGGCATTTTTTTGTAGATTTTTTCTTTGCAACAAAAAAATCCTCGCAGAAATGCGAGGATTTTCAGTGGTCGATACAGAACTCGAATCTGTGACCTCTACCATGTCAAGGTAGCGCTCTAACCAACTGAGCTAATCGACCATTAAGGTAGCCCAATATTAGAAAAAGATTGGGCGCTTGTCAAGGGGGCGGGCTGATAAAAGTCTAAAAAATTTCGCGTGAGCCCGATTATCGGTCGTCTTCGGCGATCCAGTAATGCAGTCGTCCTTTGAAGGTTATGGGGTCAATGTCTTTTTTGCATGTCCCTTGCCTGCAATCCTGAAAATGCAAATTGAAGGTTGCGGTCCACTTGGTGTCGTCTTTTTGGTCTATGGTGGCGTAATTGTCTTTGCCTGAAAGGGCCGCTATAGGACTTCCCTGGACTTGAATCCATGTATAGTTGGCGACGACTGCGTTTTGGCCGAGCTTGGGCTCGTTTACCATGATGCTTATTTGGTCTTTGCGTTCGCTGTTAGCTATGGGAACTTTAATAAGTAGGTAATGATGGCTATTTCGGATGAACGGAATTTCTACATCGTCTCGTCCTAGTTCCTGCGTGATTTCTTCGCCATCGTTGATGCTGTACTTGAGAAAACCGCCGCCTTTGACTTCCCAGCTGTCGTTGATGCCGCTACAAGCGGTAAGGCTTGCAACGATAAACGGGGCGAAAATCGTCAAAAACTTCAAACGCATGTCCATAAAATAGAAAAAAAAAGCCCCCGGAATAAATCCGGGGTGACAGCAATGAGGGGCGGAGCTATCTCTCGTCTTTCCTCTCTCGTCTAATTAAGCCCTTCCGTCAACGTTCGTGTCGTCGGCCTGAGGCGGTTGGTTCTGCTGTGCGATGCGCGGGTCTTCGAGAACGTATAGCGGGAGCGTAGCGAGTTCTTCGTTATCGGCGATCAAACGCACAAAGTACTTGTCCGGACGGGCGAACTGCAGACGCTGCATGTTCAAAATCATGTTGACTGCGGCTGTGTCAAAGCCCGTAGCGACCGGCTGGAGCTCGATTTCGGACTGCATCGGCGGAACGATCGGGTGGCCCACAACGTCTTCGATAGAGAGGTTCAACTGGTGCTTGCCTGCTTCGGCACGCTGGTAGCGCAAGCGGAATGCGACAGAGCACTGTGGAATCACAAGTGGAAACTTTGCGAAAATGCGGTCAAATGCACCAAGAATGTTCATGCGTCCGCCAATATCGTTAGCAGTGGCGGCGTCACAGATTGCAGCAATTTCAGTATTCATTAAGGGATCTCCCAGTATTAGATAAATGTTTAACTAAATTATAATTATATTCGAAAAAAGACGAGGATTTTATGCAAGAAATTCCACTTTGGTACTGGTTAATCGTATTTTTTGGCCTTGGTGCCTGTGTTGGAAGCTTTTATAACGTCATTGTTTACCGTATGCCGCGCGGAATTTCGTTAATCAACCCGCCTTCGCATTGTCCGCTTTGCAAAAAAAGAATCCCGATCCGTTACAATTTGCCGATTGTCGGCTGGCTTTGGCTGCGTGGCAAGAGTGCTTGCTGTAAACAGCCAATCAGCGTCATTTATCCGATTGGCGAGGGCTTATGCGGGCTCTTGGGCGCGCTCGCGCTTTATGCGGCCGCGGGCTTCGGGACCGATTTGATGCAGCCGGTTAAGGCTCCTGAAACGTGGGCGAATGCGGCGGCTCTTTTCTGGCTTTTGCTCGGGGCGTATCCCGTTTGCGCTGTGGATTGCAAGTACAAGCTCATCCCAGATTCTATTTCGGTGGGCGGAATTGTCGTAGGCCTTTTAATTTCGCTTATTCCTGGGGGCATAACGCCGCTTCAAAGCTTGCTTGGGGCGGTTCTTGCAGGCGGTGGACTGTATTTGCTCGGCTGGATTGCGACCAAAGTGCTGAAAAAAGACGCTATGGGGTTTGGTGATGTAAAGCTTTTGGCTGGCTATGGCGCCTTGATGGGCTTTACCGGTGCTGTCGAAACGCTTTTGGTGGCCGCTTTGCTTGGAATTCTGGTGATGGTTCCGTACGGGATGATTAAGAATAAGGCCACGAAGGCTAAGAATGCGCCGGAAAACGAAGAGGTTGGACAAATTCCGTTTGGACCGTTCCTTGCTGTAGCTGCTCCGATTATGTATCTCTGGGGCGAAGCCCTCTTCGCGCTTTACATCAATTACGTATTCGGATAAAAAAATACCCTCGCTTTGCGAGGGTACCTAAATTTTGTCAACTATTTCTTTTTCTTCCCAGGTCTCTGCGGCATGAACGGGCTTGCTGCATCGGACTTGCTGTTGCTCTTTGCAGAAATTGTTTCTTGACCGGTTACCACAGAATCTCCTACGCTAAGCCCGTGCAAAATCTGCACGTTCACGCCATCGCTAAGACCAATCTTGACCGGGCGCGGCGCTGCCTTTCCGTTGATATTAATCCATACGTGGTCGCCTTTGAGTCTCTGCTTCTTGCTCTTTTTCTTGGCGCTCTTGCCCGGACCAGCTCCGCCTGCCATCATGTCTGGTGGCGGTGGCGGGAAGTTGTCGCTGCTATCAACAGTCTTCGAGCGTTGCGGGCGTGGCATATCTTTCGGATCCATCATCGGAGTGCCTTCGGCGGGAGTGAACTTGAGAGCCTTGATCGGAATTGTGACTGCATCTGTAATTTCTTGGGTGACAATGGTGCAGGTGGCGGTCATGCCCGGCAAAAGCTTTTGGTCCGGGTTTTCGGCTGTGATAACGACGGTGTAAGTTACCACGTTGCTGGTTGTTGTCGGATTCAAGCGGACTTCCTGCACGGTGCCATGGAACGTCTCGTTTTGGAAAGCGTCTACTGTAAACGAAACGCGCTGGCCTGCTTTGACTTGACCGATATCGGCTTCGTCAACGGCTGCCATAACTTTCATTTGTACCAAGTCCTTTGCGATAATGAACAATGTTGGCGTGCTCATGGAGGCGGCGACTGTTTGGCCCACATCGACAGCTCGTTTTAACACGACTCCGTCAATCGGACTCTTGATGGTCGCATAGCTCAAGTTGAGCTTTGCTTGTGCAACTTCGTTTTTGCGCTGCTCTACAGTGAGTTTTGCTGCGTTTAAGTTATATTCGGCTTGTTCGAGTTCGACCGCGCTTGCGCTTTTGCCCTCGGCAAGCTTCTTGATGCGGTTGTAAGTGCTTTGTTTGTAGTTTAAGTCGTTTTCGGCACTTTTGTACGAAATCGAAGCCTGCTTTAACGTGGACTGTAACTTGGACTTGTCCAGTTCTGCGATGACTTGACCTTTTTTGACTTTGGAATTAAAGTCTGCGTTTATCTTAGCGATATCGCCAGAAACCTGCGTGCCGACTTCCACCTGGTCGACTGGTTCTAGAGTGCCTGTTGCGGAAATGGTGGTCTTGATGGTGTCTGTAACAACCTTGGTGCTGATGAGCGGGCCGGCCTGGTTTGCCGTGGTGTCGTTAAAAAAGAACGACTTTACACCGAAAGCGACTGCCGCGAGCACGGCTATGACGATGATGATTTTCAATAATTTTTTCATAAGCATTAGAAAAATAGAAACATTGTTTTTTTATTACGTCAATTTTGATGATTGTGGGGCTCATTAGGTTGCAATTTTTCTAGCTTAATGCACATGACTCGCGTGCGCAAAAAAGATGATAGTGCAGAAGTCCGCAAAGTGACTTGGGTGGGGCTTGGCTGGAATGCCGCGCTTTCGGTTGCCAAGTTTGTGGTAGGCTCTTTGGGAAACTCCCAGGCGCTCGTTGCTGATGCTATCCATAGCGCGTCTGATTTTGCGACTGATGTGGCGGTCATTGTCGGGAGCCATTTCTGGAATTCTCCCCCTGATGCGGAACACCCGTATGGACATCGCCGTTTCGAAACGGTTATTACTATAGGCATTGGCCTAGCGGTGGCTGCGGTCGGCGTTGGAATAGGCTATAAAGCCATTTTAGCGCTCCTTGCGGGCGAAGCTTCGCACCCGGAAATGTCGGTGGCTATTATGGCGCTGGCTTCCATACTTGTAAAAGAGGTTCTGTTCCGTTACACGCGCAATGCCGGTCGGAAAATTCGCAGTCAGGCGCTAGAAGCGAATGCTTGGCACCATCGTAGTGATTCTTTTAGTTCGATTCCGGTGCTTGTGGCGGTTGTTTTTGCCATTTTGCTCCCGCAATTGTGGTTTGCGGACTCCGTTGGCGCGTTAGTTGTGGCGTTTTTCATTCTGCATTCTGCAATTGAGATTGCTGCTCCGGGGCTTCGTCAGTTGGTGGATCGTGGTGCCAATCCTGAGGTCCTTGTAAAATTGAGAGAATTGGCGCTTTCGCACCCGAAAGTCATCAGTTTGCATGGGCTCCGCTCCCGTTATGTTGGCAGCGACCTGCATGTGGACGTCCACATTGTCGTAGATGATCAGATGACATTGAAGGATGCCCATGATGTGGCCGAAGAAGTGGAACAGCTCTTGATTGATTCTAGTGAAAATGTCGTTGATGCGTTGGTGCATATTGATCCGTATAACGCTAAACGCGCTGCCCAAGGCGATATCAAGACGATTGAAAAGTAGCCCCCTTTTCACACCAGTAAATATTCCAATGTGGTATTAGGACTTTTGCAAATTCGTCCCGCGGGATTTCTGTTTCTATTTATATTACTTTAGTATAAGTAGAGAGGTAGGATATGGTTCTTGACGAATTTTATAAGCTTAATAATGGCCAGCGAATCCCCAAAATAGCTCTTGGAACATGGCAAACGCCAAATGATGTGGCTGCGACGGCTGTTGCTACCGCTATTGAGGCCGGTTATCGCCATATTGATACGGCTATTGCATACGATAATGAATCTGGTGTCGGGAAAGGGCTTAAAAATGCTCTGAAATCCACCGGAATCCATCGCGAAAGCATTTTTATCACGACGAAAATCCCTGCGGAAGTGAAAAATTATGCAGATGCGGTTCGCTGTATCCAAGAATCGATGGACCGCCTGGATGCTTTTCATATCGACATGATGCTCGTTCATGCACCGCGTCCCTGGGCTGAAATGGGAAGCGCTACCGGAAATCGTTACTTTAAGGAAAATGCCGAAGTTTGGAAAGCCCTCGAAGAGGCGTACGAGGCTGGCAAAATCCGGGCAATCGGGGTCTCTAATTTTGATGTTGATGACCTGAACAATATTCTTGCGACAGGTCGCGTGATTCCTGCGGTGAACCAAATTCGTGTCCATATTGGGCATGTACCGACGGATTTGATAGATTTCTGTGAACAGACTGGAATTTTGGTCGAAGCGTATTCTCCAAATGCTACGGGTCGCCTGCTGAAAGTTCCTGAAATCAGTGCGATGGCCGAAAAGTACCGTGTCTCGGTTCCGCAACTTGCTTGCCGCTTTGTTTTGCAACTTGGACTGTTGCCGCTTCCGAAATCTGTTCATGAAGAACGTATTCGTCAGAATTCTCAGCTGGATTTCGAAATTAGTTCGTCTGATATGGCAAAACTACTTGAGTTAGAAGGTTTGTAAAAGTTAATTTGTTGTATAATGTTGTAAAGCGTATCGTGATGATACGCTTTTTTTATTTTCTACGAAATTTATTATATTTATTTGTAATATTTTATTTGTTATGCCTTGCAATGTGAATTTGTCTTGATTATATTATTTGTACAACTTTAACAAGAAGGAGTGATATGAAAAAGATATTCCCGTTAGTACTGGCCGCAGCATCCATGAGCTTTGCTCTAACAGTAATTGGTAGCCCGAATGATCAAACTAGTTCAGATGGTGGCATGTTCGCGCCTCAGTTTAGAATCTCGACACAGAGAAGCCTTGGAGTAAACGGGTTTAAGGTCTACGTTTATTTCTCTAATGATCAGGCTAACGAAGTTCCTAATCTTATCAAGGAAACGCACACTTATGCTAGTGCTGCGAAGAAAATTGAACTTCAGAGAATGTCTTCGCATGTATATAGAGTGTTTTTAGATTTTAGTAATACCAATATTCCGTCGAATAGCTACTTCCCGTCAAATGCTACCGCATTTTTCTATGCTTATATAAATGGCGCGGATAAGTATACGCATGCATTGAGACCTTATGCTTGGGGCAAGGGCTTCCATAATATCGTTGTTGAATCGAAGGAGGGCGAAATTTTGGATGGCCAGCATCCGAACCTTCGTTCGCGAGTCGGCGTTCTTAGCAAGAATGCCTCGGCTTGCAAAAGCGGTGGAATTTCTTATGGCGGAACGACTGCTTTGCCGGATGTCTTGTTCTCTATTAATTCGGAAAAGGACAACAGTTCGTCGGGCGTAACTGGTCCGCAGCCGAATGGAATTCAAGTTTCGGGTCGTACTGTATATTTTAAATATTGTGCTTTTGAATATGACGAACTTCCTAGAGTTTCCTATGATTATGCTGTGCTGAGATTAGATGATCAGTGCCCTGTTGGTACGTATCCGTTTAGGCGTCATCATGATACTGAAGATAGTTGGGGCCAGAATTTTGTATATGGTCCCGTATGGCCGAATTCTGTTGGTTCTAATGCTGATTTTGAATACTGCTTTGTTCCGAAGGACCCGAACTCTACCAAGGTATATCCTTTTGATGGGGGGTATACAAATGATTACAACACGTCAGTTTTTGCTAATGTGAACAAGACCGGCCTTGCTCAAAGTTCGCTTTATGTGGATGATGAAGATAGTAATAATGGCAATTCTTGGTATTATTATGGTCTTTCCAAGAATAAGGCTAATGAAAAAGCCATTATTGATCGCATGCAAAACATTATGAGTGGGTCCAAAAATACGACGTATCATATTGTTACTAGGATTAATCCGAATGCTGCAAAGTCTGCAGAAGTTACTGACAACTCTGTAAGTGGCGCTTATGTTGCTGCAGCTCCGCTTGCTCCGGCAATCAAGGGACTTAATCGTTCTGTGGTTTCTGTTGAGCTCAAGTCTGCTGGCGATGCCAAGATTTCTGTTGTGAACGTCAATGGCGCCCAGATTGCTAACGTTGTTGAAAAGAACCTCCAGCCGGGTGTTCATCAGGTTAAGTGGAA
>CAMUYW010000099.1 GCA_947165045.1 uncultured Fibrobacter sp.
TGGGCCAAAATGGCAATATTTCGAATCGGCTGTTTCATAAGCCCAAAGATACATTTTAGCGGTTCATAAACGATAGTTTCAACGCCTTATCGTACAGTCGTTGCGCCCATTTTTCATGACCCGCCGATTCACCGTAAAGGTCATCCAAAATGGTCCGGATACCCGCCACGCCACCACCTTTTTTCAAGATGTACACCGCAAGGAGGCTAATCACACCAAGCGAAGAATCGATAATGTCCAAGTCCGTATTCGCCAATTGGAAAGCCGCAAGCTGATAAGCATCTTCGCTATTTTCTTTAATAAGTTTATCTACATCCGCAAGTGTCTTGAACCGCAAAAAACTAAACACCTTGAGGAAAGGAGTCATCTCTGATTCATGAATTTCCGCTTGGTTAATCGCAGCAATGCGCTGGTTCAGTTTATCGAACGGTCTCAATTTCAGATAATTTCCAAAAGAATCGCCGTTCAGTGCAACCTCGTCAAAGCGGCCCGAATGCACCAGCGACTGCACATGATATCTGTAATTGTTGATGTCCGAACGAATCTTGCAGAACTGTTCATCAATCAATTCCAACATTCCCGCGAGACGATTCAAGTTGCGCAAATATTCCTGCGGGATTTCAAAACCTGACTTGTAACCCGTATCATGGTCTAGCACGGCCCACACATGTTGCAAAGCCGTACGCAACTGAATTTCAAAACGGATTTCGTTAATTTCTGGATGATCCGGATCTTCGTACAATGTTTTCGGAATACTGCAAATAAAATGAAGCGAGTTATAGCCAAAGCTATGCAACTCATGCATTTTTCGTTTATCTACACTATTTTTCCAGTCAATAACAAATGTTTGCTCTACAAGAGCGGCAATTTTATCTACATCATCATTGTAGAAGGCAATCACGCGCGCGCCCAAGATATCCGTCAAGTCCGTGAGCGCATGATACTTGCCACCCTTGCGTTCCAGTTTTTCAGCAAGGCTCGCTTCCGTCTTGATTCGAGCTTCAACGGCGGTCACATAAATATGGTTTTCTTCCACATTCTTTTTGAGCAATTCACAAACAAAGCCCCTCAATTTTTCATAGGCGGGCAACATTTCTCGATATTCATCAAGGATCAACATTCCGCTAGCATTCGCTACACGTTTTTCTAAAGGCGCATCACTCATTGTCATCCTCTTCCGCCAAATATTTTTTCGACTAAATCCGTGAATTCCGTATAAGCAAAAGTTCCTTCAAGTTCTTTCAAGGCAGCCGCCAAGCCACGATAATGCCATTCGTGCTCTTTTATATCGGTCACGTGAAAAATACTCCAAAGCTTATCGCCCTTTTGTACAAAATCACGATAAATGATTCGGGCATTGCTCAGCTTATCGCCAAGCGCCACCATCTTTGCATCGCGACTTGCACGCGAAAGTCTGTCAATTGCAGCTTGCTTGCGGGCATGCCAAGAATCCGACTCGCTCACGCCTTCCATGAACACGTCGGACTCTTCTTCCACAAGCTTTGCCACACGGTCTCCAAATTCTCGACGGATATCATCCAACGTAACAGACGTATCTTCAACGGTATCGTGCAAAATAGCCGCCGCCAAAAGTTCCTGATCGGTTGTCATCGTAGCGACAATTTCGACAGCTTCCATCGGGTGGACAATGTAAGGGAAGCCTTTTCCGCGACGTTCCGTGCCAGCATGAGCCTTGACCGCAAAAACAATAGCCTTATCGAGAACTGAAGTATCCATAGTTAGTCCTCTAAGAAATACTGAACATTAGTAACAACGCGGACATTCTTGATGTACGGCGTATTTTCGTCACGGTCGCTGATAGAGAACTGCCCCTGTGATGCAGTCTTGATTTTTCCAAGTTTGCTATCGGAATCCGCTGCAAACTTTTCACCGGCTGCACGGGCATTCTTGTTCGCTTCGTCAATCATCGCGGGCTTAATTTCGTTCAGGCCATTGAAGCTATAAATTTTGCGGTAACGATAATCATCGCCAGAGAATGCAATACCTTGTTTGAGAAGGTCGCCCTGCTTGCCCATGATTTCTCGGACACGGTCCACATTCTTCGAAGCAACCGTTGTCACGACTGTCGCAATGTAGCGGAACGGGCGCTTGTTATCGCCATAACGTTCGCCTTGCACATCTTCGATTTCCGGAGCAGACCAGCTGATTTCGGAATCCACAACGCCGTTATCGCGCAAGAACTTTCCAAGCGTTGCATTTTTAGCCTGCACTGCATCATAAATTGCAGAAAGGTCATTCCCGACTTCCTTGTACACGATAGGCCAAATCACAAAATCGGCTTTAACTTCGCGTTCGGAAAGGCCCCTGACCGACACAACGCGGTCCCTATCTTTCGTGTGCATCATGGCGCAATAAAGGAACGCACCAAGACCGAGAATTGCAATAGCCAATACCAACGCTTCTTTAACTCTAGACATATATTTCTCCTTCGCCGCAAAACACCCACGGCTATATGATTAATATACATTTCTCCCGCCCTAAAAATTTCTAAATTTACCGCCGTAACAAAAACCCGCGTGTGCGGAAAGGATTAATCTATGTCTAAACTGACTGATTCTAAGGAATGGAAGGCCCTCGAGGCCCATGCCGAAGTCGCCAAGACTTGGCAGATGAAGGAACTCTTCGCGAAGGACCCGACTCGCGCCGACAAGTTCAGCGTCGAAGCCTGCGGACTCTTCCTCGACTACTCCAAGAACATCATCACCGACGAAACCATGGCCAAGCTCCAGGACCTCCTGAAGTCCGCCAATTTCGAAGACATGCGCGCCAAGTACTTCGCTGGCGAAAAGATTAACACCACCGAAAAACGCGCCGTGCTCCACACCGCTCTCCGCTACAAGGGCAACGATCCGATTTGCGTCGATGGCAAGGACGTGATGCCCGAAGTTCGCCGCGTGCTCAAGCACATGGAAGAATTCACCAAGCTCGTCCGCACGGGCAAGTGGAAAGGCCACACCGGCAAATCCATCAAGTACGTTGTCAACATCGGTATCGGCGGTTCCGACCTCGGTCCGGTGATGGTCACCGAAGCCCTCAAGCCGTATGCTGAAAAGCCGGCTGCTGGCGAATACTCTCCGGAAGTCTACTTTGTTTCTAACATCGACGGCACCCACATGGCCGAAACCCTCAAGAAGGTGAACATCGAAGAAACGCTCTTCATCGTTGCTTCCAAGACCTTCACCACTCTTGAAACCATGACGAACGCCGAAACTGCAAAGGCTGCAGTGCTCAAGGCATTCAATGGCGACGAAAAGTCCATCGCCAAGCACTTCGTTGCTCTTTCCACCAACACCGAAGCCGTTTCTGCTTTCGGTATCGACACTGCTAACATGTTCGAATTCTGGAACTGGGTTGGCGGTCGCTACTCTCTCTGGTCTGCAATCGGCCTCTCCATTGCACTCCGCATCGGTTTCGATAACTACATGAAGCTCCACCAGGGCGCTTACGAAATGGATCAGCATTTCAAGACCGCTCCGGCCGACAAGAACCTCCCGGTCATCCTCGCCCTCATCGGTGTTTGGTACAACAACTTCTTTGGCGCATCCAGCTACGCCATGCTCCCGTACGACCAGTACCTCCACCGCCTCGCCGCCTACTTCCAGCAGGCAGACATGGAATCCAACGGCAAGACCGTTGACCGTGACAGCAAGCGCGTGAACTACCAGACGGGTCCGATCCTCTGGGGCGAACCGGGTACGAACGGCCAGCACGCCTTCTACCAGCTCATCCACCAGGGCACCAAGATGATTCCTTGCGACTTCATCGCCCCGGCCAACAGCCACAACAAGGTCGGCGACCATCACCAGAAGCTGCTCAGCAACTTCTTTGCACAGCCCGAAGCCTTGATGAACGGCAAGACGCTCGCCCAGGCCCAGGAAGAACTCCGCAAGGACGGCAAGAGCGAAGAAGAAATCGCATTCCTCGCCCCGCACAAGGTGTTCGAAGGCAACAAGCCGACCAACTCCATCATGATGGACTACGTTTCTCCGGAAACGCTCGGCGCCCTCATCGCCATGTACGAACACAAGATCTTCACGCAGGGCGTTATCTGGAACATCAACAGCTACGACCAGTGGGGTGTTGAACTCGGTAAGCAGCTCGCCAAGAAGATCCTTCCGGAACTTGCCAAGGCCGACGCTGAACTCAACCACGACAGCTCCACCAACGGACTGATCAAGTGGTTCAAGGCTCACCAGAAGTAAGCCGAGTCATTCTGAGTTATACGAAACTTAGAACTTTAGTTCTGTAGTTGAGTTATGCTCTTTGAGTAGAAGTCGAAGGATCTACAGATGCTCACCTTCGTGAGCATGACGATAAAAGCCGCAGCATCCAAGCTGCGGCTTTTTATTTCACATTCGGCGCATTCGTCATTCCAGCCCAGAGCAGGAATCTCTATCATATCTCTATCCCCTTCTCTTCAAGCACCTTCATCACCTCATCATACGGGAGCGGTTTCGAGAAGTAATAGCCCTGCGCCAAGTCACAACCAATTTCTTTCAAGAAATCCAAATGATCTTTTGTCTCAACGCCCTCAGTAAGCGTTCCCAAATGCAGGTGTTTTGCCATCTCCACCATCGCATGGATAACCACCTTCGATTTTTCAGTGAAGTTCCGCAAGAAAATCATGTCAATTTTGATAAAATCAAAATCGTAATCCTTCAGCATATTCAGTGACGAGAATCCAGCGCCAAAGTCATCCATCCAAACTTCAAATTTTTCATCCTGGAATCGTTTAATCTGGCTCTTGATGTAATCCCCATCATCGTCATCCATAACCGATTCCGTAATTTCGATATGGAGCATTTCATGCGGGACACGATACTTGTCCGTATAAAGTTTTATTTCCTTATAAATCTCACTCAGTTTAAAATCAAGCCGCGACAAGTTAAACGACATAGGGACACACTTATGCCCTAAATCGGCCTCCTTACGGTACTGTTCGCAAACCTTTTTGAGTATAAACAAGTCAAGCTTGTGAATCAAATGCGCTTCTTCAAGAACACCAATAAAGTCTAGTGGCGAAATCATTCCATGGCGCGGATCAGCCCAACGAGCGAGAGCTTCAAATCCACAGAGTTTTCCGGTCTGTATGTTCACCACCGGTTGGAAAAACACCTTGATATATTCGTTTTCAATCGCTTCATCAATATGCGTTATCAAATACATTTTCAAACGTTCACGAGCGCTCATTTCCTCAGCATAAATGGCAACATACTCATCATAGCGCCCCTTGATAGATTTTTCAGCCAAACGAGCCCGCATAAAACATTTTTCAATATTTTCATTCGCCTCACGCTGCACATAAACACCCGCCTTGAGTTCCAAAGAGCCATGTTCCGAGCAACAACGAATTCTGTCATGAGCCTCTTTTATCTTAACATTCATCCCAGTCACATCGCCCATCGCACGAAACGTATCACACGACACACGTGTCACATAGCGCTCACCAAAAAGTTTTTTGAGCGTATCCGCCATAAACTTTAACGATGCATCGCCTTCAATAAAGCCATATCTTTCGTTAAACGCCTTAAAATTGTCCAAGTCAAAAGTCACAAAAGCAAAACGATTTTTCGAATCCTTCGAAAGAAGTTCTTGAACGTAATTCGAGAACAAAAGCAAATTCGGAAGCCCCGTCAGTTCATCGTGGTTACGCGCAATCTCGGCCTCCTGCATCAAGCGAATCGCTCTGAAAATAAGCTTCACCGCAATCGTAAGTGTAAGCCAGAAAAGGCTTGCCACAAACACCAGATAATTCAGGAATACGGGAGTCACTTCAATCATGCGCACGCACACATACATTGCCAAGTTCACGAACATGCTAAACGCCGTGACAAAACCGATAAAGCCAAAACGGACAAACGCACGCGATTTGCGAATACGCATAAGTTCGTCCCAAATAATTTTCCACCAAATGGCAATCGCTGCAGCATCGACAATAAACGCAGCCAATTGAGTTTTACCGACCACCATTCCCAAGTAGCCAATTCCGATAAAGGTGGTGAGCATAAACAACGATTGAGACCAATGAACCGAAAGCCGCTTATAGCAAATGTACATCGAAACAGGAATCAGCACAACACGAGACAGGTAATCCGCGATCACATCCACCAGCAACGGGACACTACCGAACACATGCGAAAGCAAAAGCATCACACCGTGATAAATCCAGTCCGAAAAAATCATGTACGGACATAACGAAAAAACGACGCCCCAAAAAAGGACCTCTTTCATTTTCTTTTTTTCGCCCAAAACGACCAAAGTCGCGAGGAAAACTCCCCCCACTAGCAATGACGGAAAAAAGAACACGTGATCAGCATATTCCAATAAGCTCATAACCACCTATTCCTTATAACCCTATAATATAATGAAACTATAGCGTTAGTGCAAAAGAATCGTAAAAAACAACACGTTTCACACGCACAAAAAACTCCCCAAAATGGACAAATCATCAATATAACCCCGTTTTCGTATCTTACAAAAAGCATACAATTTTCTAAATTTGCCGCGCAAAACCTAATCCAACCCCAAAGGGAGCAAATACATGAATTCAAAAATTCTGCTTACAACATCAGCATTGTGCTTAGCAATGCTCAGTGGCTGTCTTGAAGATGCTACTGAAGCAGCAACCAACGAGATTCAAGAAAACTTGACCTCGGCAGTCGCCTGCACCACTGAACCGCTCAAGGACAACAGCGGCGTCAAAATCATCTGCGGCGGAGACTCCGTTGGCGTCGTTTTGAACGGCAAAGACGGTAAAGATGGAAAAGACGGCGAAAACGGAAAGGACGGACTTTCAGGCAAGGACGGCGAGTCTTGCTACGTGACCAAGAACACCGAAAAAAACGGTTACGACGTTTTCTGCGGCGAAGAACAGCTCGGATTCCTTGCAAATGGTAAAGACGGCAAGGACGGTAAAGATGGTATCGACGGCCAAGATGGCGCCCAAGGTGAAAAGGGCGACAAGGGTGACAAAGGTGATAAGGGCGTCAAAGGCGACAAGGGCGACAAAGGTGATAAAGGCGACCAAGGTAGTAAAGGAGACAAGGGCGATAAAGGTGACGCCGGTGAAAAAGGCGATAAAGGCGACACCGGTAAGCAAGGTGAAGCAGGCGCTCAAGGAGACCAGGGTGAAAAAGGCGAAAAGGGCGATGATGGTAAAGATGGTAAGGATGGCGTCGATGGCAAGGACGGGCAGTCCTGCACTGTCGAAGAAAGCTCTGAAATTGATAGTTACAACGTGATTTGCGGCGACAAGATTGTCGGCGTACTGAGAAACGGCAAAGACGGTAAAGATGGTAAGGACGGAGCCGATGGCAAAAATGGTGCTGACGGCAAAGATGGTATCGACGGTAAGGATGGCAAGGATGGCGAATTCTGCACCGTGATAGTCAACAAAGAAATCAACGGCTTTGACGTGGTTTGCGGCGATGAAAAGGTTGGCGAACTCCACAACGGTCTGGACGGCAAGGATGGCGCAGATGGTAAAGACGGCGCTGACGGTAAGGATGGTAAGGACGGCCAAGATGGTAATGATGGCAAGGACGGTGCCGACGGTAAAGATGGTAAGGATGGTGAATCCTGCACTCTCGCTGTAAACGAAGACATCAACGGTTATGACGTCATCTGCGGTAACGTAAAAGTCGGCGAGCTCCACAACGGTCTCAACGGCAAGGATGGAACCGACGGAAAGGATGGCGCTGACGGCAAGGACGGTAAGGACGGCCAAGATGGTAAAGACGGAAAGGATGGCGAAAAAGGCCTCGATGGCGCATCCTGCTACATTTCGCTGAACGAAGAAATTAACGGTTACGATGTCATCTGCGGAGACAAGAAAGTCGGCGAACTTCTCAACGGCAAGGACGGTAAAGACGGTGCCGACGGTAAGGATGGTGTCGATGGTAAAGATGGTAAGGACGGCGTTGATGGAAAGGACGGCAAAGACGGCGCCGATGGTAAGGACGGTGTCGATGGTAAAGATGGTAAGGACGGCAAAAATGGCGAATCTTGCATGGTCGTTGAAAATGCCGAAATCAACGGTTACGATGTCATCTGCGGAGACAAGAAAGTCGGCGAACTTCTCAACGGCAAGGACGGGAAAGACGGCGCCGACGGTAAGGATGGCCAAGATGGTAAAGATGGTATGGACGGAATCAACGGCGAATCTTGCACTGTCGTTGAAAACGCTGAAATCAACGGTTACGATGTCATTTGCGCCGGCAAGAAGATCGGTGAACTTAAGAACGGTAAAGACGGTGCCGATGGCAAGGATGGAAAGGACGGCATCGATGGTAAGGATGGTGCTGACGGTAAAGACGGAAAGGACGGCACCAATGGTCAGGATGGCAAGGACGGAAACAACGGAAAAGATGGTGAATCCTGCACTGTTGTTGAAAACACAGAAATCAATGGTTACGATGTTCTATGCGGCGGCAAGAAAGTCGGCGAAATCATGAACGGAAAGGACGCAGTCCTCCCCTCTTCTAGCAGCATCGCTTCTTCGAGCAGCGAAATCGAATCCAGCTCAAGCAGTGAATTCAGTTCTAGCAGCGAAGCGGAATCTAGCTCTAGCGTCGAAGAACTCAGCCAACAGTGCAAAACGCTCCGCGCCAAAACAGACGTATTCAACTCCCTGTACGACGTTCTCGGTTGCACCCGCTCTGACGAAAAGGTAGCCATCATCCTGCGCCACGCCCAACGCGACATTCACAAATACGGCGATGACGATGGCCTCATCGAAGTCGGCAGACAGCAAGCAAAACAAGTCGGCGAGAAACTAAAGGAGCTCAACCTCGACGATTTCTATTATATGTACACCAACGTCAAGCGCACCGCAG
>CAMUYW010000100.1 GCA_947165045.1 uncultured Fibrobacter sp.
CCGAGATGTGGACGATCATGCCGCCAGTGCCGCACGATCCGCTGAAGGCGGATCTAAGCGAGGAGGGAACCCCTCCATTTGCGCCGAGCGCAAAGCACTGGCTCGGAACGGATAGCAATGGGCGCGATGTCTTGAGCCGCCTCATTCACGGGTTCCGCATTTGCATCAGCTTTAGCTTGTTGTTGACCGTACTTGGAACGTTCCTCGGCATTGTCATCGGCGGTATCCAGGGCTATCTCGGAAAATTCTGGGATACGGGCATGCAGCGCATGATCGAAATTTGGTCATCGCTCCCGATGCTTTACGTGGTGATTCTCATCGGCAGTATTTACGGCCGAAGTTTCTGGCTTTTGATTTTGATTATGGCTGCGTTCAACTGGCTTTCGCTCAGCTACTATATGCGTGCCGAATTCTTGAAGCTCCGTAGCATGACTTACGTGATGTCCGCGAAAGTACTTGGACTTGGGCATCGCCACATCTTCTTCAAGGAAATTTTGCCGAATGCGATGACGCCTGTCGTGACGCTTTTCCCGTTCACGCTCATCGGTGGAATCGGAAGCCTCACGTCGCTCGATTTCTTGGGCTTTGGACTCCAGCCGCCAACGCCGAGCTGGGGCGAACTCATGAGTCAGGGGCTCAATAACCTCTACGCTCCGTGGATTTCCGTGAGCACGGTCGCCGCGCTTTTCGTGACACTCCTTTTGACAACGTTTGTTGGCGAAGGCGTGAGGGATGCAATGGACCCGAAGTCGGGAGATAGATATGTTTAAAGCAATACGACTGAGTGGTCCATGCCAAGCTGGAACGGCTCGTATTGACGAGCCGTGGAAGCGCGGAGCGATCGACTTCAGAAGTTCTGGTAGCGTTGTTAAGTCGATTGCGGAGTCGTCAACCGACCCGAAGTCGGGGGATAGATATGTTTAAAGCAATACGACTGAGTGGTCCATGCCAAGCTGGAACGGCTCGTATTGACGAGCAGTGGAAGCGCGGAGCGATCGACTCCGAGAGCTTTGTTATAATGAAAAAAGTCGATTGCGGAGTCGTCACTCGACCCGAAGTCGGGGGATAGATATGTCTAATGCCGTTTTAAGCGTTCAAGATGTTTCGGTTGCGTTTGGGTTTGACAAGAACGGTAACCCGCGTGACGGCAAACAGCCGTTGCAAGTGACGGATCGTGTGTCGTTCGACATTTTCTCCGGCGAATTCTTTGCGCTAGTGGGGGAGTCCGGTTGCGGAAAGAGCGTGACCGCCATGAGCATCTTGCGCCTGTTGCCGTGGCCAAGTGCAAAAATTGTGAACGGCTCGATTCTGTTCAATGCCCGCGACCTCGTTAAACTCCCGCTCAATGAACTCCAGAGTGTCCGCGGTTCTGAAATCGCTTGCATCTTCCAGGAACCGATGCAAGCGCTAAACCCCGTCGTTACTATCAAAAAGCAGCTCCTTGAAGTATTTAAGTTCGGCGCAGTTTCAAATAGCGCAGTCTCTAATAGTGCTTCCTCCGCCGATCCCCTTACCATTATCCGCGAACAACTCCGTCTTGCAGGCTTTACCGACCCCGATCGTGTGCTGAATTCTTACCCGCACGAACTCTCGGGCGGTATGCTACAGCGCGTTTGTATCGTGATGGCTCTCCTCCCTAAGCCCAAATTGATTATTGCCGACGAACCGACGACTGCTTTGGACGTGACTGTGCAAGCTCAGGTGCTTGCCGTGCTCAAGGACATGGCTGAAAAGACTGGAACCGCCGTTCTTCTCATCACGCACAACATGGGCATCGTTTCGCAGTACGCTCACCGTGTAGCCGTGATGTATGCCGGCCGCATTGTCGAAGAAGGTCCCGTCCGCGAAGTCATTAATCACCCGCTTCATCCTTACACGCAAGGTTTGCTCGCAGCCATTCCCGAAAGCCATAGCGACTTGCGCACGCTTGCTTCGATTCCGGGCTCTGTACCGCATCCGAAGGATTTTGCTAAAGGTTGCCGTTTTGCGGACCGTTGCAGCAAATGCGCTCAGGCACCTGCTGAAATTCGAGAGAAATGCCTCTCTGCAGAACTTCCTACGAAAATGTCCGAAGCTGATCATTTTGCCTATTGCTTTTGTCAAGACCCTCGAGCAAGTCGAGGGTGACGAAGTTAACGCCTTGCGTTTGTAATCGAATTTTGCATAAGTTTTACATCCCGTTCTTTTTTGTTTTTTAATATTATCTTTGCAATGTTGAAAATTCGAGAAATTTTTTCGGGGAAAAGATATGTTCTGCAAAGAGTGTCACAAAAATTTAAAAGACTTTGATGCGTTAATCGATAAAATGGAAAATTGCCCGTTCTGCGGTGCAAAATTGGTGCGGCCTCCGGTCAAGGTGGCGCAAAAAGATGTCAAAACTTTGTGCGAAACTCTTGTGCAAAAAGTCGGTGATTCTGTTTTTGCAAACGAATCGACTTTGGAAAATGAATTGCGGAATTTGAATGCTCCCGAATTTGCAGACGCCAAGGATCGATTGTTTTTGCTCGTTTTGAAGCAGGTGCCTTCGAGCATGTATGAGGTCCGGACTTTCTCGGATGGCGAACAGCAGGAAGTTTTGGAAGCTTGCCAAAAGCGTCTTTGCGTGGATTTGGGATTGTCTTTTGAACCGTGTGCGCAGATGTTGGATATCTTGCAGGAGTACATTTGGCAAAAAAGATTCTCGCTTTCTCCGAATCTTTATGAATCGCAATTTGTCGATCCGCGCGATGGTCAGGTCTATAAGACTGTGAGAATTGGCAATCAAGTTTGGATGAAGGAACCGCTAAAATACAAGTGCGTGGGGTACGCTGGTGAAGGCGTATATGAATGGAATGCGGTAAACAAGTATTGTGCCGTAAGAGGCTGGCGTGTTCCCAGGAAAAAAGATTTTGAAATATTGACCCAGACTGCCGCAAGCCTTGGCTGTGGCGATCCATCGAGCGTTTTGATGTCTCGAAAAGGTTGGGAAAAATGCAGCGTGACACCGACGGACAATTTGGGTTTTGAGGCGACTCCGGTAAAAAGCAATACGGGAATCAGCAATAATTATTTCAGTCATTTTTGGACCGCTGAAGATAAATTCTGCTTTGAAATTTTCCCCGGTCGAGTCACGTTCAGCACGCATTCGCAATCGTATGTGCGTTTGATTAAGGACGATACTCCGGAAACAAAAGCTCCGGAAAAGAAATAAAAAATGCGCGGGCAGTTCAGATGTGAACCCCGCGCTTTTATAAATCTGCGCTTCTGACTCGTCATCCGCGCGCGTTTCGGATTTGTCATGCCCGACGCCTGTCCTCGCTTGACGGGGATGAACGGGCATCTCCTTTACTTAAATTCTTCGCACCACTTGGGTACGATTTCAGTAGCCTTTCCTTGAATAACGACATCCGTGTACGGGTCGCCGTAAGGCGCTTCGAGGTTTAAGCAGGTGACTTTTGCGCCGTAGGAATGTGCAAAACTTTTGAATCCAGCTGCCGGATAAACTACGCTACTGGTGCCGATGTAGACAAATTCATCGCAATTCATGAGGGCGTTCTGGATTTCGTCCATGTACAACGGCGTTTCGCCAAAGAACACGATGTCCGGACGCACGGGGCTTCCGCAAATGGGGCACTTGGTGTCCATTGTTTCTTCGCCAGTGAATTCGAATTCATGTTCATGTTTTGTGCAACGGAGCTTCATCAGGTCGCCATGCATGTGAAGCACGCGCTTGCTCCCTCCACGTTCGTGAAGGTCGTCGACGTTTTGCGTCACGAGCAAGAACTCGTCGCCGAGGCGCTCTTCGAGCTTAGCAAGCGCGATGTGCGCCGCGTTCGGGGCGTGCTCGGGAAGACCCTTGCGCAAGAAGTTGTAAAAGTCCTTGACTCGTTTCGGGTCACGGCGGAGGGCTTCCGGCGTGCACACGTCCTCGATGTTTTCATGTTCCCACATGCCGTCGTTACCGCGAAATGTGCGGAGGCCAGATTCCGCGCTGATTCCTGCGCCTGTCAGAACCACTAGTTTCAAACGTTTCATGTTTACTCCTTCTATAGGTCACCTACAGTTTCGCGAAGAACAACGCTTCCGCGACGATTCCGCTTTCAAAGTCTGGCAAATAAAGGCTTTCGTTTTCGCCGTGGGCGTTGCATTCCGGGTCTTCGAGGCCGGTGAGCAAAATGGGAATGTTTCCGAATGTATTGCGGAACAGTTCCGCGCCTGGGATGCTTGCTCCGCAGCCAATAAATTTGGTGGGGGAGTTGTAGGCTTCTGTCATGGCATCGCTCATTTTCTTGAAGAACGGGTGCGTTGTGTCGGTGACGAACGGATTGGCGCCATCTTCCTTGTCGATTGTGATTTCCAAGTTGTTTGGAACTTGCGCTTTCAAGAAGTCAGCAAGCATGTCGGTGCATTTTACGGCATCCATGCCGGGAGCAAGGCGAATGCCGATGCGGGCGTATGCGCTATCTTGCAAAACGTTTCCTGCGTTTGCGCGGGAACCCGATTCGATGGTGCTTACGATGATGCTCGGGCGACGCCACAGCGAAATTAAAATTTCGTCTTCAGGTACGTTAAGCTTCACTTGTTCAAGAACGCCACCGTCATTGCGGAAAATCTTTTCCGTCATGCCGAGCGACTTGTACGATTCCAATTCTTCTTTTGTTGGCTGAATAATATCGTCTTCGTAATGCGGAATGAGAATCTTGCCGTCCTTGTCCGTGAGGCTTGTAATCATACGGCATAGCGCTTGGGCGGGGTCTGGAATCGGGCCCGACCAGGAACCGGAATGGAGTGGGGCCTTTGTCGCGCGGAGTGTCACGTTGATGGCGCTCATGCCGCGGAGCGTTGTCGTGATAGAGGGCGTTCCCTTTGCAAAGTTCCCGAGGTCAGCGACAATGACGGCGTCGCATTTTAAAAGTTCAGCGTGCTCCGTGAGAATCTTTTCGAAGCCTGCGCTTCCGGATTCTTCTTCGCCTTCGATGATAAACTTGAGGTTCGGGCCGTTGCCCTTGAGTTCCTTGCGGACCTGTTCCAAAGCGGCAAGATGCGTGATGATGCCTGCCTTGTCGTCTGCAGTGCCGCGTCCAAAAAGCCTGTCGCCTTTAAGCGTTGCGGTGAACGGCGGTGTATTCCAAAGTGGTTTTCTCATGGGCGGCTGCACGTCGTGATGGGCGTACAAAAGCACTGTCGGCTTGTCTGGGCTCGTGAGGCTTTCGGCGTAAACGCTCGGGCGCCCGCTTGGCGGCACTAAAAACTGGATGTTCGTGAGTCCGGCCTTCTCGAACATGGCCTTGACCGCATTCGCGGAGTCCAAAACGTATTTCTGGTCAAAATTGTCAAAACTGATGGATGGAATGGCTACCAAACTCGAAAGCATGTCGATATAGCGCGGCATGTTTTCGTGAATGTTTTTCTTGATTTGATTTTGCATAATTTTCTCTCTTTTTATAGAATTATAATTTTTTTCAAAGCTCTGCAATAGGTCCTATATTCGTTCTATCTGTATTGCAGGTGTGTCTTTGATGGCGGATTTTTCTATTTTAAAATCTATGAACGATAATTGCATCAACCACGAATATTACATGCGCGTCAGTGACCGCATTCTTGCTCTCATTCGTCGAATTTTCCACAACAATCCGGAATTTCGCCATGATTCTCTGAAACATGTGGCGCGTTTTGCCCCTGTGATTCCGTTTATGGGCGGTCGTCCGGACTTGAGCAAGACGCTGAATCGCGTGGTGACGTTTGATGATGGCTCTAATCCGCTCCATTTTGGAGCCCCGATTGTGCTTGCGGCTGGTGCAAATAAGACCGCGCTCCGCATTTGTGATTATGCGAATATGGGCTTTGGTGGGATTTCTGTCGGGACGGCGACCCGCCATGTGCGCGAAGGGAATACGCACAGACCGCGTATCGGCTTTATCGAGAATGACCGTGCTATCCATAACAGCATGGGACTCAATAACGATGGTGTTGAAGCGGTGACTCGCCGCACGGAAACTCAAATTGCGGCTGCTCACAGAGCCGGAATGTGTGTGGGTATTTCCGTTGCTGAAACGCCGGGCCTCACCGATGAAAACGAAAAGGTCAAGGATATCATTGAAAGTTTTTCCATCGCTTACCGCGTGGCCGACTATATCGAAATCAACGTGAGCTGCCCGAATACGGGGGAGAATCGCCTCGATCTCGACATGTCCTTCATCGACAAGATTTTCTCTGAAATCAAGAATTATCGCGATGCGCAGAACTACCGCAAGGCAGTTTATGCCAAGCTCAGCCCGGATATGGAAGAGGCGCACACGGCGACGATTATGGATTCGCTAGTGAAGGCTGGCGTGAACGGCGTTGTCATCGGTAACACGTATCCGACCAAGAAAATCGAAAACCTCCCGGTCCGCGTCAAGTATAACGAACTGACTCCGCTTCGTGCTGATGGCGATTGCGGTGGCATGTCGGGCCGTCCACTTTACGAAAACATGGTCAAGAATGTCAAGTTTATCCGTGAACATTATCCGCAAATGAGCGTGATGGCTTGTGGTGGCATTGACCACGGTTATAAAATTTATGACCTTATCAAGCTTGGCGTCGATGCCGTGCAGTGCTATTCTGTTGTGGCATTCCGCTGGATGGCTGCACACGCGATGCGCAAGGAACTTCAAGAAGCTCTTTCAAAAGACGGCTATAGCTCTCTTTCCGATTACGATTCCAAGAATCCGAAACGTTAGTGGTTGTTCATGATGGTTCGAGGCGTTAAAATATTCTTCGCAGCGCTTTTGCTTGCTTGTGTCCAGTCTTTCGCTGGATACTTTATCGAGCAATCTTACGAAGAAACACCTGCAAAGGATTCTCTAGCTTCGTTTTCGTTTGGCGGTGAACTGGAACTCGTTTACTATCTGAGCTCTATTCATCCGGGAATTTTGTTGAGCGGTGAGTACCGTTTCCACAAGCACCATTCGGCAGGTTTGTTTGCAGTGGCTTTGTTCTCCGGGGATTATTTTGAAGTGGGGGCGGATTGGCGGTTCTTTTTCCGTGGTACTCGCGAAGACGATTTTTTGCGCCTGGGCTTTTCGTTTATCTCTTTTGAACGCTACGACAAGAGCTATTTCCCGCCTCGAATCACGTTTGGTTATGGTCGCGACATTACGTTCTTTAAGAATGCCGGTTTCTTGTGCCGCATAGAACTTGATGCTAGCTACATTATGGGGCGCGCTCTCGTTGAACATAATGACGATGACTTGTTTGGTCGTGAAGCTCATTTTACGGCCGGATTGAATATCGGTTTTTATCTCTTTTAAATAGCTATTTATAGGATTGGTTAAATGTCTAAAATAATTCGTGCGATTTGCGTTCTTTCGTTCCTTTCGGTTTCTGCGTTTGCGGGGCCGTGGCTTGGCCTTATTTATAAGAAAGACCTCTACGAAAATCACCTTGCGCTTCGTGTTTCTGGCGTGCATCCTGAATCGGGTTGCCTTGCCGCAGGCGTTGTTTCTGGGGACTTGGTAATCGGTATTGACGGTAAGGATTTGGTGAACACCGCGCAACTCCAGAATGTTTTGAAAAATGCAAAAGTGGGTTCGCATGTTGCCATAGAAATTTTCCGTGATGGAAAACGCATCCCGCTGACGGTGACGCTCACGGAACGCCCGGATGATATTTCAAGCCTTACGGGTTCTGCAATCGGAAGTAAAATTGCAAAGTTCGGCGATAACTTCTATAAAAATGCAGAAAAAAGACAAGAAGCGCCGAAGGCGACCCTTTTGGACTTTTGGGCGACCTGGTGTGGACCTTGCCGCCAGACGCTCCCCGTTCTCGAAAAGATGTATAACAAGTATGCTAGCCAGGGGCTCGAAGTCATCGGAATCTCTTCCGAACAGAAAAATACGCTCCTTTCGTTCTACAAAAAACAGCATGCATCACCGTATCCACTGTATCGCGATGCTGACCAAGGACTCTGGCGCCGTTATGGCATTCATGCCGTTCCTACACTCATGCTCCTCGATTCTAACGGCTACATCAAGCGCGTCTGGAGTGGAGCTCCTAGCTTTGAAATGCTCGAAAAGTTAGTCCTCGAAGTGATGGAAAAGTGATTTTCAGGATTTTGCGCTCAAAAAAATCTTCCAATCCCTTTAATTTTTCCTTGAATTAGTGGACAATTAAAGAAAAAATTAATAGATTTGGGTGCAGTTGAGCGTTCCCCGTGTGGGGGTGCAAACATTTCACAATATAAAAAAGGATCCAATAATGGCTCTCAAACTCGGTATCAATGGTTTCGGTCGTATC
>CAMUYW010000101.1 GCA_947165045.1 uncultured Fibrobacter sp.
AGAGCGTCGGACTCATAACCCGTTGGTTCCCGGTTCAAGTCCGGGAGGCCCCACTAATAGCGCTATCTTAAAAAGGTAGTGCTATTTTTTTTGTTCAAATTATCTTATTTTTGAAATGTCACATAGCAAGGGAGCACTATGGAAAAGCAAGGATTTTCCATTATCGAATTGATGGTCACGGTAGTCATCATGGGCGTACTCGCAGCAGTCGCCGTTCCAAAGCTGTTCGGTTTCATGGCAAAATCCAAAGCATCCGAACTTTCGGTAGCTGCCGGAACCTACATAAAAATGCAGGACGTTTACATTCACGAGCACAACAAAGGCGGCAGCTGGGCCTCCATCGGTTATAAATCGCCAGCGGGGAACACCACCGGAAAAGCAAGCACGACAAACTTTGAATATGACGCGGCACAAACAACATACAACTGGACCGCGACCTCAAACGTAAGCCTGAACGATTGCGCCAAAGGCAAAAAATGGTTCATCAATTACTCACTTGGCGACTCTCCGCACCACTTGAAATACTGGGCATCGTCCGACGAACCGACAACTTGCCTTGCAACATTGACGCCAAACTTTAGTAAGCTGAGCACGACAAACACAGCCATCACAGAACCTGGCGAAACAAGTCTTTAGATTCTTTGGATCGAAGTATTAAAAGTTTATAACTAAACTTCGAATCCCGCTTCAAGCATGCATTTTTGAGCAAAGCAATTTGCCTCGTCCTCTTTTTCAGGATGATTGTGCGTGATTTCGATATTTTGCAAACAAATTCCCTTCTTACCATGATAAAGAACATGCGCCAATTCATGGAAGAACGTGAACCACATCGTTGCACGCTTTTCAAAGCGATCGTGCAACTGAATCAGCGGAACATCCTTATACCAGCGATACATTCCATGAATCGGAGCGCTCTTGAAATTCTGCACAAAAAGAACACGAATTCCAATTTTTCGACACAGTTCCTGCAAGCCCTTCATGCAATCGTCAACCACATCCGCCTCAGGCGTCGTATAAGTAATCTTCTTGGCACGCTTAGGCAAAGTCTTGTTGGCCGCAACAAACGCGATAATTTCAGGAAGCGCAGCCTTTAAACGCTTGCGAACAGGAATCTGCTCCTGTTTTTCCATCGGATCACGATCCGAAAGAATCTCGCCACGACGAATCCACGCCGAAGTCGCATAAGGGTCCTTGACATCGGCAAGCGAAATACGGAACGCCACTTTCAGCTGCGCCTTTTTGTAATAGCCATCCCACGCCTGCGGAGACGCCACCGCAAAAAATTTGAGGAGAGGGAGCAAAGACTTTGCATCATCTTTATCTTGTCGCACCCAATCGCGAACATTAATCTCTGATGGAAAAGATTTTTTCCAAAGAGATTGGTCCGAAAGCGAAGCCTTGATACGCTCACGTGAAATAAATTCGTCATAAGACATTTGACGACGCAACCAATAAATAGCCGGTATTTCAGTAACCATTTCCAACGAAATAGCTGATTCAGGCGTTATGCGGCAATTTCCCTGTAAAATATCATTCACCGCCTTAGGCGTATAGCCCATGCGCGCAGCCAAGTCATTCGCGTCAAGGCCCATTTCTTCAAGCTTTTCAGCCAATTCACTTCCTGGAGAAGGAACATGCCACAATTCAATCTTTTTTTCGTTCATATTTCGACCTACCCGTGATAATTTACAATTTCAAGCATTTTCGCAACGCGTTCATTCGCTCACACAAGGCCATTATCATCAAAAAGAATATCCATTCCTTTACTCCAGAATTTTAATACACCTATAAATTAACTTAAAATTTTAATTAATGTGACAAGTGCATTGTAAAATCAGCAAAGAGAAATCCGAGAAGCAAGGCCTTGACAATGGAAAAAGCACCGATTTATATTTCTTAATTTTATAAACAACCAACCGCAACCTACGTGAAGTTGCAGGAAGCATTCGCGTCTGAAAAGACCGCTCTTGGTTCTTTCGCTGCAATCGGTTACAAGACTCCTGGTGCAGGCAATGGCGACTCTACTACAGTCTTTAAGTATGGTGGTCAGGCAGGTTCTTCTGTAGTAGGTAAGTGGGACGCTGAAACTAGAGTTGGTCTGAATGATTGTGCCAAGGGCAAAAAGTGGCTTGTTCAGGCCGCATATGCTAGCACAAGCGGTAATGTAACATTCAAGGTTGGTTCTGACGACACTGCTAATTGCATCACTCCGCTTACGCCGAATTTCTGTAATTTGGCTACGAAAGGAAGTTGCGAAATCACTGCTTTCGAATAATCGTATAATTTAGAAGCAAAAAAACAACCATCAAAAAGATGGTTGTTTTTTGTTTGGTAATATTTCAAATATTAGCCATTAGGGAGTAGTCGCCGTGGTTGCGCAGCGAGCACCAATTTCACAGAAGTTCGGGGTGAGGTTCTTGCAGTTGGCATCCGAAACTGCCGGAGTGGAAATAACATTTCCGGTAGATGATGTGAATGTAGACGTGACCGTCCAAACAGCAGCTGAGGCGATTTTGCAATCATTCATACCGACAATGTTGAAAGCACCCCATTGACCGGCTGTTGTTGAGTTCGTATATGTGAAGTTAGAAGTGCTTCCACCTGTAGAGCTTCCGGACGGATCTTTGTAACCAATTTCTGCCCAATTACCAAGACCATTCTTTTCGACCGCGTATGCTTCCTGCAACTTCACGTATATATTGTTTCATTTTCATAAAAAAAGTCCATGAAAAAAATTTTCCCCTTAATTTTCACCCCTATTATTGCGGCGTTTTTCCCTTATTTAGCAACGCTCTTTTTCGATACTCCGCAACTGCATGGATTTTTTTCAGCGGACATATTCTTCCTTCTTTTATTATTTCTACTTCCATACGGCAAAATCCTGTACAAAATGCCGTTTGTTGTTGCTACATGTATTTGGGCTGTTGTTTCGGATTCGGTTGATGCCTATACCACCATGGGCGTGTATGTATTGATGATTTTTGTGACGACAGCGATCCCGCGAGTCCACAAGTTTATTTTGCCCGTTTATTCTCTATTCGCATTGGTTTTCTTGATTGCCGATGCAGGAAATTTTTTCTATTCGACATTCGTCCTTACTCTCCCAGATGTATGGGGACTTGCCAAATTTTATTGGTGGGGAATAATTTTATTTTTCGCAATTCCCTTATTCGTAATCTCATTGCAAATCCTTTTCGCACGAAGGCTTTTATGGGGCAAAGAGCGTTTTGAAATTTCTCATTTGATTGTATTCTGTATTATCGCAAGTACTGTAGCCATAAACGCGGGTGTAAATAAACTGCAAAAACGCCAGCCCATTATGGATTTTGCTGTTCAGAAATGGTTCTGGCAACTTTGCACACCGGGAATTATTGGACAAAATCCTTATTTGCAAGAAGATATTAAGACCGCATTCACTTTCTGGAGAAAGGGAAAAAATGTTGTTTCAGATTTGTCCAAGCCAACTGTTATGATTTTGGTCGAAAGCTATGGCGTAAACAAATCCGTTGCTTACACGGATTCGTTGCTATCTCCGTTTGCTAATTCTAACGTCTCATTTTTAGGACTTTATCCACGCGATGCAGGGCATACGCAGGGGGCTGAATGGGAAGATCTCGAAGTTCCTGGAGGCCGGTTGCAAGGAACGCCTCTTCCACAAAAATTCAAGGACAACGGCTTCCAGACATGGTATTTGCATGGCTACGATGGTGGTTTTTACGAGCGCGATGCAAATTACGCCAAATTTGGATTTGACTCGCTTCTATTCCGCAAGGAGTTCCGTTCGCGAGGACTTTCCGAATGTCATTATGGTTTTCTAGGCATTTGTGATTCTTCGATTATCGGATATATCGATTCTCTGCTGACTAATTCCGTTCCGAAATTCATTTATTGGACAACGCTTGATGCGCATCCGCCTTATGAACTCGCAGATGGTGTTGAAGAATCTTCCGTTTGCAAGTCTATGCGTTTTGACGATGTGGACTGCGTGTATTTCACGCTGCAACAAAATACAATGAAGAGGTTGGCAAAGCTTGTGGCGAGACATCCCGACTACCGCTTTATAATCCGCGGAGACCATCGCCCTATGGGTTCGTTGGAACAATCCGGCTTCGTGCAATCATTTTATTTCCGCTGGGTTCCGCTAGTTATATTGAACTAAATGCAAATTCAACGGTTGCATTTTTTGCAATAGCTCAAAAAGAGGGGTGTTGGCTGATTGAGCGGCTTATTTTGGCACTTATGCTAAGCACATCAAAAAGCCAACTCGTTCAAGAGTTGGCTATATTTTTTGCGCATAGAAAGTTTTTACACAAAAATGTTAGGCCAAATCCTTTAAAATAGCGTGTTAATATAAATGAAGGCGACGAATGTAATCTCAGTCTTCTATCATTTAACCGCCACATGGCAAGGATTATCATGTCTATAGAAAACGATGCTCGTGATTTTGTCATCCCCACTTCACGCGAATATCTGGTCGACAAGACCATCGAAGAAATCAAGAAACACACCTATATAAATCCGCTATTTGACGCCGGATTTAAGGCTTTTCTCTGCGATGAGGATGCGTTGGTGAATTTTTTGAATGGAGTCTTTCATTTGAACGAAAGCAACAGAATCGAATCAGTCGTCATCAAGAATGTGGACATCAACATCATTTTTCCCGTGATCAAGCCGTTCAGACTAGACATCCGGGCGACGACCTCAAGCGGGATCAGCATTAATGTAGAGATGCAAAAGGCGAGACCCGATTATTTTATCGATCGCGTTCTTTTGCAGCACAGCGCATTTATGCTCCAAAGCAAGTACGAATGGGATCAGTTGAACTTTGGTAAATTGCTGTCTGACATTTCCGAAGAGGAGCGTGCCAAACGCGAAATCCACCGCTACGAGGTGCCGCCGACTTACGCCATCTGGATTTGCGATTTTCCCTTGGGCAAGCAAAAGACTTTCCGCGGCGATTGGGCTGTGCGCAACAAGGAGGGCTTGACATTAAGCGACAAGATGATGTATATTGTCTATGATTTAACCAAGTTCACCAAGTCTTTGGAAGAAATCGAAACCGTTGAAGACCGTTGGCTTTACCTGCTAAAGCATGCCGGTGCAGCCGAAAATCTTCCGGACTTTAACGACGATACCATCGCAAAAGCAATCCACAGACTTCTGGTGAAGCGCGCTTCAGAAAGGCTTATCATGGATCAGGCAAACGATATGGTATGGACAGAAGAGGAATTGGACCGTCTTGCATTGTACAAAATTCGTGCCCGCGAAAAAGCCCGCGCACAAGGACTTGCTGAGGGACGTGCGGAAGGACGTGCGGAAGGCAGGGATAACGAACGTACGGCAATCGCGCTTGACATGCTTGCAGATGGCGAGCCTCTTGACAAAATCGTGAAGTATTCGCGCCTGCCTAAAGAAAAAGTGCTTGAATTGCAGAAGACTATGGCGACTAAAGCAGCTGAACAAGCGTAATCCGACAATTTTCCATCTTGTAAAGCCAACTCTTGGGAGGGTTGGCTTTTTTGTGCATAGAAAGTTTTTACACAAAAATGTTAGGCCAAATCCTTTAAAATAGCGTGTTAATATAAATAAAGGCTCAAATTCACACAAAGGACACGCATGACGAAAGATTTTGAAAAGATAAACCAAGAGGCAGAACTCCGCAAGCAGACATTTTATGACCTGACATTAGACCCCATTTTCAAGAAAATTTTTGAAAAGAAATCGACTCTCGTTAATTTTTTGAATACGTTCTTGCGGCTCGAAAACGATTGTAAAATCACGCAGATTGAACAAATCAAACGGACAGTAAAGTTGGATAAGGCTAAAAAAGGTAACGCAATCGCCCGCTTCGACATCCACGCACGAACTGCCGACAACAGCTTCGTTGACATTGAAATGCAATGTGTCGACGATGAGGACTTTTGGGACCGCATTGAACTATACGGCACCTTGTTAGCGCTAAGTGCCAAAATTACAATGGACAACGAAGCTTCGAAAAAGCAACTCAAGGATCACCCGTACCTCATGCCAGCAGTCTATTCCATTTGGCTCTGCAATTTCAAGGTGCCGTTCTGCAGGGGATATCGCGAGGACTTGGGGCTTTTCCGCTACTCCGATTTGGGAAACAAGCAAGCCCTTCCCGTCTACGCCAAAAAGAGGTATATTATAATTGACATAACCCGATTTAAGCCAACCACGGGAAACGGACTTGAACAGCAATGGCTCGAAATATTCAAGAACGCGCCAAAAGCGAAACATATTCCGGCAAATGTCTCGGATGAAATCAGGGATGTTTACGAACGGCTGTTAGTGAAGAATTCGACCAGAGACTTTTTGAAAAAGGCGGTAAACAGTATGACCGACAAAAGAGAATACAGTGCAGGCCTCGCGACCGCTCGCCGCAGGGGCGAAGCCGAAGGTTTTGCCAAAGGAGAAGCTAAAGGCTTGAAAAAAGGTGAAGCCAAAGGTTTGAAAAAAGGAAAGGCCCAAATAGTGAAGTTTCTCCGTTCGAAAGGCGTTTCGCCAAAGCTCCTTGCAGCAGCTCTCGCGATGAAAGACTAGATCTTAATCGAAGATGCCCTTCGGCGAATTGAATGCAGTACAGCAAGCGATGAACTCTTAATCAGGCAGGCGAACGTGAGAGATTATATCAGCGGGTGTAGTGACGCTATTGATGAAAGCTTCGAAAAGGGGGTTGAAAAAGGGGCTGAAAAGCAGCGTGTTGAGAGTGAAAAGAAAAGAGATGATGCAATAAAAGCTTTGCTTGCTCAAAAAGTTGCTCCGGACATTATTGCAAATGCATACGGAATCACTGTTAAAGAAATTCTTAATATAAAAGAAAAGTAATTAGAGTGTTTTTCCGTAATTCATAATGAATGATGGTATAACAAACATTATACTTTCTGTCATTGTGAAAAAAATGCTGATATGCAAAAAAGAGAACCCCGATTGGAGTTCTCTTTTTAAGTTCGTTCGTAATAGGATTACGTACCAGAACCAGCAGAATTGCCAATTGCTGTAAAGCTGGGAGTCAGAACTCCGCAAGCACCAGATGTTCCGTCAGGTGTTGCGGCAACATGTGTAAGGGTTCCCGATGCAGCTGTGTTTTCTGAACCTGTTTTGGTGGTTGTAACAGTCCAGCTTTGACCTGATGCGCAATCATTCATCTTACCATTGGATGTAGCAGTCCAAACTTCGCTAGTGCTTGCTGTGAGAGTTTCTGAATAAGTGAATGTATTTGTCACCCAAGTATTACCACTCACTTTTCCAGGAGGAACATAGCCAATCTGACTGAAATTGCCAATTTCTTCCTTTTCTGCGGCGTAAGCATCCGCCAACTTCACGTAGGTTCCAGCTGCCGGACCGACTTCAGATGCCTTGGACTTTGCAATCATACCGAAGAGTTTCGGAACTGCGACTGCGGCGAGGATGCCCATGATAACGATCACGACCATCAATTCAATAAGGGTAAAACCTTGCTTCTTCATAGTGTATCTCCTTGTTATGTTACACATTCTTTTGAGCGTTACCGCTCGTTTACATTCAGTAATATATCCACTTTTTTTTCGAAAAGCAATACTTTTGTCAAACTTTTGTCATGTTTTTGTCACGACTTGGTCTGTTTTGTTACAAAAGTGCCGTTTTTCGCTAAAAAACGCAAAAATATAACCAAACTTCCGATGAACTATATATAGATAATTTTTTACGGAAAAGAGACTTTTATCTGTTTTTTATATTCCAATTTGGAATATAAATCTCTAAAATGTGACGTTCGTCACGTCATAGCAAGCCATAAAAGTTTAGAAATCTTTACTTCAGGAGAGTTATGACGACAGATTAGCCCATCTTTACAAGCAAAAAATCCCTGCATTACACTTTTTCGGGGCTCAAAATCCGTTTCTACACATTTTTTCGGACCTGACGTATTCGTGGCTACGGTATTGGCAAATTTTTCATTAACCACACACAAAAAAAGATCTTGCCATCGAGACAAGACCTTATAACAATCGTAATACAGCTAGCAAAATTTGGAACTTACTTCATCACGGAATCGCCGAGTACAACGCGGTTTCCGCCGGCCTGCATAGCCATCTGGAGCGCGGCTTCTGCGGTGTAGATGAGCGATCCGGCATCGTTTGCATGGTTCGGCATCACGGCAACGCCCATGCTGAGCGTGGTCGCAAGGATTCCATCGCCGTAAGCGATCTGGAGCTGCGAGATTTC
>CAMUYW010000102.1 GCA_947165045.1 uncultured Fibrobacter sp.
ACAGCGAAAGCAGTGCAAAGAAACGACCTGCGGCGCGGTCTTCGCGCATGTAGCCAATGCTGTAGATGTTCACCATAAAGCTGATGAACGTGACGACCACGAGCATCATCACGGAGAGAGGGTCTATGAGCATGCCGATTCTTGCAACCAAATCGCCAACGAACGGGATAAACGTATGGTCGAACAGAATCGCTTTTTGCGGTGCAAAGTCCGAACTGAAGTAGTTGAATGCGATTGTCCCTGCGGCGGCAAATGCAAGTCCATTGCAGAGCACTGCAAAAATGGCGGCAGCCTTTGCGCACTTGTTTCCGAGGAAAAGTCCGTTCACGACAAACGTGACGAGCGGGAACAAAAGAATCAAATAACCGAGAGTGATATCATTAATCATGGAGATCCCTCAACTGGTCTACGTCAAGACTCTTGTGGCGGCGATACATGGTCACGATAATCGCAAGGGCGATTGCCATTTCGCAAGCCGTCACTGCAATGACGAAAATACTGAACAAAGCGCCTGCTGTCGCATCGTGTGCGGTAAAGTAGGCGAAACTGATAAAGTTGATGTTCGCGGCATTCAGCATAAGTTCAATCGAAATGAGCATGCCAATGAGATGGCGGCGGCGCATCAGGCCCCAAACGCCAATCCCGAACAGCAAAAAGGCGAGAATCAAGCAATTCAAAAGATTCATTTGCTAGCCTCCTCTTCGGCATCTTCCTTGGTGCGGCGGGCGATTGTGATAGCGCAAATGAGCGTCATGAGCAAAAGAACACTCACGATTTCGAACGGGATGATAAATCCGTTCGGGTCATTGCCGAGCAAGCGCAATGCGAAGTTCTGGAGTGAAGAATAATCGGCGGGCGAGTTCGCGAGACCGCTTGCCAAATCTGGAGTCGGCAAGATGCACTTGATCATCACGAACACGAATGATAACGAAAGCAAAAATGCGATAAAGACTCGCGGAATCTTTGTCGTAAATGCATCTTCGCCCAAATGGCTCGTGAGGAGGATTGTAAACACCACGAAAATCACGACGCCGCCCACGTAAACCATCACCTGCGCAAGCGCGATGAATTCGGCGTGCATGAGCAAGTAAAGAATCGCAGTTGTGACAAAGCTAAAAATCAAGAACACTGCACTCTGCAAGATATTCTTGACGGCAACGCAACAAACGGCGGTCAATAGAATCACGAGTGCGACGACATAGAACGCAATGTCCATGCCTCCCATCGGGAATGATAATGGTAAATCCGGGAACATTAACCTTGTCCCTCCTTCTTATTTAAAATCATTTCGAGATCGTTCGGGTCGGTTGTCGCGACTTCGAAAGCTTGGCTCATGCGGATGGCGCCAAATGGGCACGCTTCAACGCAAAGGCCGCATTGGGTGCAGCTTGCAAAGTGGTAAACGTAACGTCCGAGAACCTTCTTGCCGGCAATGTTCTTTGTCGCAAGCACGTTGATGGAGGCGTTCGGGCAGGCGCGTTCGCACATGCCGCAAGCGGTGCAGCGGTTGTTTCCTTCCTCGTCCTCGATCATTTCGAGGCGACCGCGGAAGCGTTCGTGCATCTTGAGCGTCTTACGGTTTTCGGGATACTGTTCTGTAACAATGCGCTTGGGATTGAAAAAGTACTTGAGCGTCACGGAGAGACCGCAAATAAGGCTCCACGGACCGGTAATGCAACGCTTCAAGTAGCGTTTGATATATTGTAAAGTTGAAATATTTTCTTGCATAAATTACCCCCCGATTGCGATAAAGGCTGCGCCTGCTACCAGCAAAACAAGGTTGACGGGCAATAAGAATTTCCATTCGAAGTCCATGAGTTGGTCCACGCGCGGGCGAACAAACGTCCAACGGACCATCATGTAGCACCAAACCATAAAGTAAATCTTCGCGAAGAACCACACGACGCCGGGCACCATTTTAAGCACATTGTCAATCGCGTCAATGCCCACGCACGGCGGGAAGAATCCTCCGAGGAAGCATGTTGTTGCTAGTGCGGAGTTCGTGATGAGTGCAATGTATTCAGCGAGGTAGAACATCGCAAACGGAGTTCCGTTATATTCCGTGTGGTAACCGCCAGTGAGTTCCTGTTCCGCTTCGGCAATGTCGAACGGAGCGCGGTTCATTTCAGCGGTAGAAGAAATAAAGAACAAGATAAATGCAATGAATCCAAGAACTGGAATCTTGAAAATCCACCAGTCAAAAATCGTTCCTTCCTGACCCATTGTGATGCTCATGAGGTTCGTGGAACCCGAAATCATGACGACGAACAGGAGAATCATCGCAAACGAAATTTCGTAGCTGATCATCTGTGCGCCACTGCGGAGTGCGCCAAGTAAAGAATACTTGTTGTTACTGCTCCAGCCGCCAAGCAAAATGCCAAGCACGCCAAAGCCGTTCACCGCGATAATGAGCGGAATGCCCATCGAAACGTCGGCCACGACGAGGTTCTTGTCGAACGGGATCAAGGCGCAAACGATGAACGGGGCAATCAGCACGATAAGCGGTGCTAAATAGAACATGAGCTTGTCGGCTCCGCTCGGTGCATAGACTTCCTTGAAGAGCATCTTGATGACGTCTGCAATCGTCTGGATGGTACCATGCCAGCCAAGTCGCATCGGGCCCAAACGGCATTGCACGTGGGCGCACACCTTGCGTTCCATGTAAATGAGAATCGGAGCAGAACCGATGTTCACGATGCAAACCGCAATAATGCAAATCACGGCGTTAATGAGGAATGCGATGACGCTGTTGAGCGTGTCGGACTGGATACTTGCGGGTAGATATTCTGCAATGCGCGGTACCAAGTCGCGGACAAAGTCACCGATAGGATGTGTTACTGAAGGTACAAACATAAACTACCTGTCAATTTCTGGGATCACGGGGTCAAGGGTTGCCATGATGGTCACGAGGTCCGAAATCTTGTGGCCCTGGACCATCTTGTTGAGCGCTGCAATGTGCGGGAAAGAGGGACCGCGAGTGTGGATGCGGTACGGCTTTTCGCCAGTCGTTGCGGCAACGACGTACGTGGCGTAGAGACCCTTTGCGGTTTCGATTTCACTGTAGTAGCGGCCCACGGGGAGGCGCACCGGCTTTTCCTTACTGCGCCACGGACCTTCCGGGAACTTTTCGACGCACTGGCGCAGAATCTTCATCGATTCATGAATTTCTGCAATGCGGATCTTGTAACGGTCGTAGCAGTCGCCGTTCTGGAATACAGGAACATCGAAGTCGAACTGGTCGTAAATGCTGTACGGGTTTGCACGGCGCACGTCAAAGTTCACGCCGCTCGCGCGGAGCACAGGGCCCGAGCAACCGTAAGCAATCGCGTCTTCCTTGGTGAGGACGCCGATGCCAATGCTACGTTCTAGCACGATGATGTTTTTAGAAAGGAATCTTTCGTAATCCCTCATCGCATCTTCCATGTGGTCGAGAAGAGCTTTTACGCGCGGGATAAACGTATCGGGGACATCGTAACGGCTGCCACCCGGTCTAAAGAAGTTTGTCGTGAGGCGGGAACCTGTGACTTCTTCGAGGATGTCGTGAATCATTTCACGTTCCTTGAAGCCGAACAAGAGGCAAGTCTGTCCGCCAAGGTCACCGCCGAAGCAACCGTAGAACACCAAGTGCGATGCGATACGGCCAAGTTCCTGGAGCATCACGCGGATGTATTCGCCACGCAGTGGAACGCCAACGTTCATGCCCTTTTCAAGAGCGATGACAACGCCCAAGTTGTTCTGGATAGCGGTGAGGTAGTCCTGTCGGTCGCTGAGCGCAATGTACTGCAAGTAGCTCATCGATTCCGCTTGCTTTTCCATACCGCGGTGGATATAGCCAAAGTGCGGAACAAGTTCTACAATGTTTTCACCGTCCATGCGGAGCGTGAGACGCAAAGCACCGTGAGTACTCGGGTGCTGCGGACCCATGTTGATAAAAAATTCTTCAGTATTCGATTTGCGTTCGAGGCGAAATCCCGGAGGTAACTGATGACTCATATAGGCCTCCTGATCATTTCCGGGTGAGTAAAGTCTTTACGGAGCGGGAACCCGACAAAGTCCTTGTCGAGGAAGATATGGCGCAGGTCGGGGTGACCTTCGAAGTTGATGCCGAACATTTCGTAAACTTCGCGTTCCTTGACTTCGGCACCGGGGTAGAGGTGCGTGATGGAGGGAACTTTTGCGAGGAGCGATGTCGGGCGCTTTTCTTCTTCAATCGAGAAGTCTTTCTTGAGCTGCACGCAGAGGAAAATCTTGTGGCCGATTTCAAGGCTTCTAAGCATCGTGACCATGTCAAAGTGGTCGTCGTAGTCAATGGCGGTCACGTCAATCAAGTAATCCATCTTGAATTCAGGATCGTTCTTGACAAATTCAACAACGTTCAGGTAGTCTTCTTTTTCGAGCATGATTTCGAGCGGGCAGTCTGCAGGCATTTTTGCCACAACATCTTCTGGCGTGTCTTCGCCGCGGGTATGCACGGTCACGTTCGGGAACTTGTCGCGGAGCTTTGCAAAAAGTTCTTGTTGCGTAAGGCCCAAGCGCTTGAACGGTACACGTTCCACTTCCGGGAAATCCGGTTTCTTGACGCGGACAGGCTTGAATGCGCTCTTGTAGTCCGGATTTTCTTCCTTGAACTTCGCACGGGCTTCGGCCATTTCCTCGTCTTTCATTTCTTCGAGGGCTGCCCAAGTCTTTGCGGCTTCGCGGTAGCGGTCCATCGTCGAGATGTCTTTCGGTTCGCCTTCGTGCCAAGGATTACGGCATGTCTCGTGGAGAATCTTGTCGCGGAGCGTCAAAAGTCCGTGGAACAGCGCTTCAGGGCGTGGCGGGCAACCGGGAACGAACACATCGACCGGAATCAAGTTCTGCGCACCACGAACAACAGAATAGTTGTCATAGATGAACGGGCCTCCGCTAATCGTGCAGGCGCCCATGGCAATCACATATTTCGGTCCGGGAATTTGTTCCCAAAGCATCTGGATGGCGGGGGCCATACGGCGTGTAATCGTTCCTGCCAAAATAAATAAGTCCGCCTGTCGTGGGGACGAGCGGAACACTTCAGAGCCGAAACGGGCAATGTCGTAACGAGCCATGGAGCTCGACATCATTTCGATTGCGCAACAACTTGTGCCGTACGTCAGAGGCCAAATAGAATTTGCACGAGCCCAGTTGACTACGTAGTCAATCGCGTTGACAACGTATTTTCCACCGGGAATCGGGTCTAAAATTTTTGGAGCGAAATTAATTATTCCCATTTGAGAATTCCTTTCTTCCAGGCGTAAGCAAGACCGGAAACGAGAATTGCAATAAAGATGACGAGGTCAATAATGACAATGGATGGCGGAAGCGCCGTGTGGCCGGCCATGATTTCCTTGAAGTTCATCATGACGGGGAAGAGGAACAGCGCTTCGATGTCAAACACGAGGAATAGCAACGCAAAAAGGTAGTAACCCACCTTGAACTGGATTCTTGCGTTACCGATGGTTTCCATACCGCATTCGTACGGAGCCATCTTGTTTTTTGTCTTCTTGGTACGGTAGCCCAGCAAAAGGCCCGTGACGGTCGCCGCTGCCGCGATGAACGCGCCCAAGAAAAGGAAGATTGATAGAATGATGTATTCTGACATAGTAGTTGTCGCGGCTTCGCCGCAGTTGGCAGAGCTTAGTCGGCAGTGTCATCCTCGCATAGCGAGAATCCATAATGTTCTTAATACAAGTGCTTATACAAGAATTATGGTTCCCCCTTCGGAGGATGACGTCTAGGTCTAAGCTCTGAGTTCTAACTCCTCTAGTAAAAATTCTGCAAATCCTGTACCGTTCCAAAGAGCGTGTTTGCAATTTGAAAACGGTCCAAAACGTGTTTTAACATATCCTTGAATTCGTCAATAGTTCCGGCATTCATGGTGTTCAACTTCCCTTGAATGTCACTCACGAAACCGTAAACCACTGGGCTCGATTTCATGCCTTGCATTTCCCCACTCCATTGCTGCAACACTTTGTCTGTGTCGATTCGTGCAATCACGTAGCGCGTTGTCGAAAGCAGTTCCTGCAAAAAGTGCACAAGGAAAATTTCTTCTTGCAAAATACCCCAGCGTTTATCTTTAGAGTAGAGCGAAGAATTTTCCGCCTTGCCGTAAAAAATGGCTGCCTGCGCATATTCTAGGCAGGTCATCAAAAGTCGTTCGTAACGTTTGATGTCCTTGCTCAAATGCTGATACCAGGCATTGTTCTCTTCGGGGGTGGATTCCTTTGCTTCTGCGATTTCGTTCGGGAACAGCGCACGGAAAGCGTAATAAACTTCCTCGTAATAGCGGTTCCTCATGCGGCAGTTGAATGCGCGATTTTTTTGTGTGTAGTCGCAATGGTGTAGGGACGATATCATGCTTTTTCAACCCCTCTGACGCCCTCGACTTGCCTAATCTTCGTGACGATAGCATCGACCTGGTCCTTGCGAAAAGCCTTGAATTCCATGCGGATGCGACCCGTGTATTGGGCGCTTGCGATGCTCAGGCGATCCAGCGACAAGTTTTCGTCTTTTAGAACCATCAGAATGCTTAACGGAAGATTCTTGCGGTTGTCTGTTTCAATGGTGAGGTGCGTTGTAAATGGCTTCGTGACGTCGGCACTCCAGTCGACAGGCAAGTGTTGCCCTTCTGGGAAATCCTTGAGGCACGGGCAATCGCTTTTGTGAACTTCGATACCGATTTGCGGACGCATGACACCCACAATCTTATCGCCGGGGACTGGTCCGCAGCAACTAGCAAAGTGGATGAGAAGACTGGTTTCTTGGCCAATCATCAACGGCATTTCGTCCGTCATGGTACTGTTCTTGTCTTTACCGAATGTCGGATAGAATCGAAGTGCGGCTGTTTCCTTTGAAATCGTATTTCCGCCGTTCAAGAAACGATGAATGTCCTGGAGTGGAAGTTCACCTTGGCCAATACGTTCGAAGAACTCATTGAGACTTGTCTTGCCGAAATACTGGAGAATGTCTTCTTCCTTAGGACGTTTGTCTTTTTCGATTTTGGCAAGGCGCAGTTCACGGTCCCAAATTTCTTTACCGAGACTGCGGGACTGCGTAATGATACTCGTCTTCATCCATTTGCGGAGTTCTTGCTTGGCCTTGATGGTCTTTACCATTTCAAGCCATTCCGGGCTCGGTTCTTGGTTCGGGCTCTTTAAAATCTGAATCGTGGCACCATGCGGCACAGGTTCGTCTAAGCTTACAACCTTGTCGTTGATGCGGGCTCCAATGCAATGGAGACCGAGTTCCGTGTGGACGGCGAAAGCAAAGTCGAGGACGATGGCTCCTTCGGGGAGTTCAACGGATGCACCCTTCGGCGTAAACACAGTCATGCCTTCGGGCTTCAAGTCCACCTTCAAAAAGTCGAGGTATTCCTTGGAGTCCGAAATTTCGGATTGCAACTTTACCATGTGGTCGAGCCAGGCGAGTTCTTCGCCTTCGTGCTGCGTTTCCATTTTGTAGGCCCAGTGTGCGGCGAATCCCTTTTCCGCCGTTAAGTCCATGTCCTTTGTGCGGATCTGAACTTCGACCATCTTGTTTTCTGGGCCGATGACAGTGGTGTGGATACTCTGGTAAAGGTTCGGCTTCGGGGTCGCGATGTAATCCTTGAAGCGGCTCTGAAGAGGTGTCCAAAGGTTGTGCACGTAACCCAAGGCGAGGTAGCATTCGGGGATTGTCTCGACGATAATTCGAATTGCGAAAATATCGAAGATGTCTTCGAATCCGCAACCACGCGCGAGCATCTTGTTATAGATGCTGTAAATGTTCTTGGTGCGCCCCTGAATGGTACAGTCGAAATCTTCGAGAGCCATCTTGATTTGCAGAGGGCCAATTACGGATTGCACGTATTTTTCGCGCTTTTCCTTGTTCTCGATAAGGGCATCGACGAGCTTTTGGTATTCGTCCGGATTGACGTACTTGAAGCTCAAGTCTTCAAGTTCTGTTTTCAACTTGTATAGACCGAACCTATGGGTGAGCGGAACGTAAATGTCGAGCGTTTCCTGAGCAATAATCTTTCGCTTTTCGGGCTTCATGTATCGCATGGTGCGCATGTT
>CAMUYW010000103.1 GCA_947165045.1 uncultured Fibrobacter sp.
AAGGGTGTGGTAGCCCGCAGCGATGATAAGCACGCTAAGCGACTCCACGCCTTTTTTGTTTTCCAGACATCTTAGGCCAAAGTCTTTGTGCGAATGAAGATGGATTTCGCCACTTTTGCTTGGAGATGTTATGGCGAAGGAAAAGAAGCAGGTGTCGCTCGAAGCAGGACTTTGGGCTGCGTGTAACAAGTTGCGCGGAAGCGTGAGTGCCACGGATTACGTGAACGTCGTGTTGGGACTTTTGTTCCTGCGGTTTGCCTATGACAAGTTCGAGGCACAACGTCAGGCTCTCCTTGCAAACGAAGACACGAAGGATTTCGTCAACAATCCGCGTTTTTATTCCAAGGAAAACGTGTTCTATCTCGAAGAGACGGACTGCTGGAACTACTTGCTCAAGAATTCCAAGAAGAACGACATCTACAAGCAGATTGACGATGCGTTCAACAATATGGAAAAGAACAATCCTTCGCTCAAGGGCGCTCTCCCGATAGGCTTCTATCGCGACCTGCATATCGAGGCGAACAAGTTCTCTTCGCTGATGGATGAAATCAACAAGATGCAATACAGCACCGATGAAACGGACGATGTGATCGGTCGCGTTTACGAATATTTTTTGCGTAAGTTCTGCATTGCGGCAAAGTCCGAAAAAGGCGAGTTCTACACACCGGGAAATATTGTCGAACTGATGACCGAAATCGTGCAGCCCTATACGGGTTCCGTTTTTGACCCGGCCTGCGGTTCGGGTGGAATGTTCGTGCAGTCGGCCGAATTTATCAAGCGGCATAAAGGCAACAAGAAGAACATTACCATTTATGGTCAGGAGTCGAATGACAAAACCTATAAACTGGCTCGAATGAATTTGGCCATTCGTGGTTTGAATTGCAACTTGGGCGATACCGATGCTTCGAGTTTTACGAACGACAAACATAAGGACTTGAAGGCGGACTTCATCTTGGCTAATCCGCCGTTCAACCTGAAGAACTGGCGAACGGAAGAAGAGTTGAAAAATGATGCGCGTTGGAAAGGTTACGAAGTTCCTCCCGTAAGCAATGCGAACTATGCGTGGATTTTGCACATGATTTCGCACTTGAGCTATAACGGGACGGCGGCGTTCCTTTTGGCGAATGGCGCTTTAAACGCCGATGGCGATGAATACAAAATCCGCAAGAAATTGATTGAAGAACACAAGGTAGAGGCAATTATCGTACTGCCGCGAGATATGTTCTATGCGACGGATATTTCGGTGACGCTTTGGATTGTGGGCAATCACAAGAAAGAAAAGACCGTAAAACGCAACGGCAAGAATGTCAAGCTCCGCAATCGCGAAAACGAAATTTTATTCATTGACGCTCGCCAGCTTGGTGATGGCGGCGCAAACGAAGACGGCTTTACCCTTTTGACGGAAGAAAGCAAGCAACGCATTGCGCAAACGCTTTTCAACTGGCAATCCCCAGATTGGAAAAACTTGTATAAGGACGAAGCGGAATATTGTTACTCTGCCCCGATGAGTGAAATCGTTGAAAAGGATTATTCGCTTGTTCCGAGTAAGTATATCGAGTTCATTGACCACGATTTGGATATCGATTACAAGAAAGAGATGAAACGAATCCAAAAGGAAATGCAAGAAGTCATTGCCGAAGAAGTCAAGTCTCAAGAAATGCTCGTAAATGCGTTTAAGGGGATTGGGTATGGGATTAAGTAATTTGACTACGTATAAATTGGGAGACTTGATTGAACTTTCAGATGACCGAAATTCTGATGGTGTTTATGGCATTGATGATGTTATAGGAATTTCTACACAAAAAAAGATTATAAAGACTAAAGCGGATATGAATGGTGTGAGTGTGACGTCGTATAAAATACTCAGGCCGAATTCGTTTGCATATGTCCCTGATACATCTCGCCGAGGCGATAAAATTTCACTTGCTTTTAATACAATGGAAGAAATCTATTTGGTGTCCTCGATATCTATAGTTTTTTATGTAAAGAAGCCAGATCTTTTGTTGTCTAAATATCTCTTTATGTATTTCAATAGGGCCGAGTTTGATCGGTATTCTCGATTTAATTCTTGGGGTAGTGCCCGCGAAACATTTTCGTGGCAAGATATGTGTGATATCTCAATTACGCTCCCCGATGTGCCGACGCAGCAGAAATATGTTGATATCTATGATGCAATGTGTGCAAACCAAAAGGCCTATGAAAAAGGCCTTGATGACCTGAAACTCACCTGTGACGCCTACATTGAAGAACTCCGCCGCAAAATGCCCTGTGAAAAAATAGGTCCGTATATAGATAGATATGATGTTCGCAATGGGAAAAATGGAACAAAAAATGTTATGGGCGTCAGCATCTCAAAAGAATTTAGAGAACCCTCTTCAAAAGTCAATAAAAACGAATTGGCAAATTACAAAGTATGTCATCCAGGTGATATAGCTTTTGTTCAAACGACAAATAATGAAAAATGTTTTGCTTACGCATACAATAATACAGATCATGATATTGTAGTTTCTTCAGTAGATGAAGTCTTTTCTACAAAAAAAGAAAAACTTAATACGGAGTATTTGTCGTTATTTTTTTATCGTAAAGAATTTGATCGATATGCACGGTTTAATTCTTGGGGTTCAGCAAGAGAAACTTTTACTTGGAATGATTTGGTGGATGTTCAAGTACCAATTCCCAAAATGGAAATCCAAAAATCAATAGCAAACATTCATAAAGTCTTTGTAGAACGCAAGCGAATAAACGAAAAACTTAAACAGCAAATCAAGAACATCTGCCCCATCCTAATCAAAGGGGCAATCGAAGAAGGTAAATCCAAAAGAGGTTAACGCCTATGGCCAAGTTTTGCGAAAATGAATTCGAGCAGGCGGTTCTTGAGAAGTTCGAGAACAATTCCTGGGAATACCTTTGTGGCTACGATATCAGCCGTGAATTGGATTCGCCCATTCTTAAGCAAGACCTTCGCACTTACTTGGACCAGAATTATGATTCGCTCTCGGATAACGAATTTGACCAAGTTGTAAGCTACATTACGGAGTATTCAAACCAGTCGCTTTATCGTGCGTTAAAAGAAACCTACAAGCGACTTTTCAAAGGTTTCGACCTCTTGCGAGACGATGGTTCAAGGCTGTTTATCAATTTCTTTGACTTTGGCGACGATGCCGAGACAAACAACATCTTTCGCGTCGTAAACCAGTTTGAATTCCAGGAATATAAGCTACAACGCCCTGATATTGTCCTGTTCATTAACGGCATTCCTGTTTCCGTTATTGAGCTCAAGAATCCTGCCGATGATTCCGTAACCATTGCTGACGCATACGAACAGACGCATATCCGCTATGCCCAGAATATTCCTTCGTTAATGAAGTTTGACTTTATCAATGTCATCAGCGATGGTGCAAACAATAAATACGGAGCGTTGTTCAGCCCATACGAATTCTATTTCAAGTGGAAACTCAAGGAAGGCGATGCTTACAGAAGTGCCGATGGCCCGCAGGGAATAGACAACCTTATCGAAGGCATTTTTGAACGCCGCACATTATTGAATTTTCTGCGCAATTACATCTATATTCCCGACAACAGCGACAAGAACCTCGTTATCTTGCCCAAATACTATCAGTATTACGGTGCAGAGGCGATGTTCAACGGCATCGTCAAGGAATATGCGGCAAATACACACAAGGGTGGCACGTTCTGGGGTGCGACCGGCTGCGGAAAATCGTACATCATGCTATTCCTTGCAAAAAAGATTACGACTTACGAGGATTTTGACAAGCCGACCGTCATCATGCTTACGGACCGCAATGATTTGGACGACCAGCTGTCCGAAGATTTCGAAAATGCCAAAGAATATTTTGTAGAAGCGAATACATTGCAAATCAAGAATCGGCCGATGCTGACTCAAAAGTTGAAGGATGTCCAAAGCGGCGGCGTTTACCTGATGACTATCCAAAAGTTCAGGGAAGACTTGAACTTGCTCAGTGACCGCAGGAATATCTTCTGTATTTCTGACGAGGCGCACCGAACGCAGACGAATGTGAACAGTAAAATCGTGATGTCGCAAACCAAGGGCGCAAAGACGGTTTACGGTTTTGCAAAATACTTGCGAGATTCGTTCCCCAATGCAACTTATATCGGCTTTACTGGCACACCCGTAGATGCAACTTTGCAAGTCTTTGGAGGCATCACCTTCAAATACACGATGTTCCAGTCAAAAGAAGACGGCGCAACGGTTCAAATTTCCCGATTGAACGGTCCGCGAGAAGTTCAATTAAACGAACGTCAAGCTGAAATTTGCGATAAATTCTACGAATCTATGGCAAACGCCGGCACAAATCCCGACCAGATTCAACAATCGCAACGGGATATGCTCAAGATCAAGACAATTCTGGGGGCAACAAGTCGCCTTGATATTGTTGTCAATCACTTTATTGGCCATTATGAAAAACGTTGCCGTGAAAATGCTACCGTAAACGGCAAGGCAATGTTTGTGTGCTATGACCGTGAAATCGGTCTTGAAGTCTATAAACGAATCAAGACGCTCCGCCCGAAATGGTTTGAAAAACGCAAGTGCGCTCCCGAATATGACGGAAATGAAATCAGCCGCGATGCGATGGACATTGAAAAGGTCAAATTCGTCTGTAGCGGTTCAAAGAACGATACAGCCGAAATGAAGGCGATAATCGGGACCGAAGACGATCGCAAAAACTACGCCAAGGAATTCAAGAACGAAAAATCGAATTTCAAAATTGTCATTCTGGTCGATATGTGGATTACAGGTTTTGACGTTCCGTCGCTTGATTCCATGTATCTTGACAAGCCCGTAGAACGACATAACCTAATTCAGACGATTTCCCGTGTGAACCGAGTTTTCAAGGGAAAAGAATACGGGTTGATTGTTGACTACATCGGTCTTGAATCGTCTATCGCAAAAGCGATGAAATTGTATAACGGCGATATCAAGCCCGTTAATGGAACGGATGCTGCGCTCGTCATATTCAAGGACTTCTTGCAAAAGACAATTGACTTGATGAACGACATAGATTATAGCGGTTTCTTTGGGAATACGGCAACTCCGCTTGAACGGTTGGACATCATCAACAAGGGTGTTGAATTTGTGATGGCTTACAAGGAACGCCGCGACCGCTTTATGGGCTTTACGCAGCGCGCCAAGAAAGCGTTTGATGTGTGTATCGGTCACGATCAAATTACAGAACGTGAAGTAGATTTGTTGCATTACTTCTTGTGTGTCCGTTCCGTGATTTTCAAGATGACCATTGGCGATACACCTGACGCCACCTTGATGAACAAGAAAATTGCAGAACTTGTGGACAAGGCCATTTGCTCGTCATACGAAGGTAAGGATTTCACATTTGACGATTCTGCAAAAGACGACGTGCAAAACTTGTTCAGCGACGAATTTCTGGAAAAACTGAAGAAAATAAAGTTCCCGAATACGAAATACTTCGCGCTGGTCAAGTTGCTGAAACGCGCCATCAAGGAATTCGGCAAGACAAATATGCTGAAAGCCGCTGAATTCTCAAAACGCCTGAAAAACATCATTGACCGCTATAATAGCCGCAACGAACTCAGCGAAGTCGAAGAAATTATCGAAGAAACCGTCGATAACTTGAGCGAAGAACTTGAAAAAGTATTCAAGGATTTGAAAAAGGAAAAAAGTTCCTTTGAAGAAATGGGAATATCCTATATCGAAAAGGCTTTCTACGACATCCTAGTCGCCGTCGCCGATGAGCACAATTTCCGTAAGGCCTTGAACGAAGAAACCTACATTGAATTGGCCCGAAAAATTAGAGAACTTGTCAATGGCAAGGCGAAATATGCAGATTGGACCAATCGGCAGGATATTCGCGATGAACTCTATTCCGATTTGGCTGTACTTTTGAAAAAGAACGGCTATCCGCCAACCGTAATCGACGAAGCCTACGACGAAGTCCTGAAACAGGTTGAAAATTTCAAGAAATATGAAGAGTAGCGGATTTCTCGTAAATATACCGAATTCGGTACATTTAGATTTCGCGTTAGGGATAGTGACCTAAAATATAGCCCGACCCGGCGAGCCGGGGAACGTCTGTTTATCTATGCCTAAAAGGCATAACAAGCCATAATAAATAAGTAATTGTTATTTGAAGCCTTTTTAGGTATATTGTACTTGTAATCAAAAAAGAGGCTAACAATGAAAAATATTCTGGTTATTTCGAGTAGTTTGCGTAAGGGGAGCAATTCCGAAATCTTGGCGCAGGAGTTTGCCAAGGGTGCTGCCGATGCAGGGAACAAGGTGGAATTTGTGTCGCTGCGGGGCAAGAAGATTGCCTTTTGCACGGGTTGCCTTGCCTGCCAGAAGAAGGGCCGTTGCGTCATCAAGGATGATGCAATCGAGATTGCCGAGAAGATGAAGTCTGCGGATGTCATTGCGTTTGCGACTCCGATTTACTATTACGAAATGAGCGGTCAGCTCAAGACGATGCTTGACCGCGCCAATTCGCTTTACGTGAGCGATTACAAGTTCCGTGAGATTTACCTGCTTGCAACTGCTGCTGATACCGACAAAAAGGCGATGAATATCGCAAAACGTGGTATTAGCGGGTGGATTGCCTGCTTTGAAGGCGTAAAATTCAAGGGCGGCGTCTGCGGCACAGGTGCAGAAGCTGCCGACGATGTCAAGAAGATGCCTCTGCTTTTGAAGCGCGTTTACACCATGGGAAAAAAAGTTTAACAACGAGGATACACAAATGAAAACTCTCCAGAAAATCGCAACGACCGCCGTCGCAATCCTTGCTTTCGGCGCACTCACCGCCTGCTGCCCCGAAAAGGAACAGACGACGTCTAACGCTCAACAATCTGCCGCAGCGCCCGCGGCACAGCCGGCTGAACCGGCAAAGGACAACAATATGAACAAGCTCACGCTCACCGCCGAATGGGACAAGGTATTCCCCAAGAGCGACAAGGTCGAACATTCCAAGGTCACTTTCAAGAACCACTTTGGCATTGAACTCGCCGCCGACATGTTCGTGCCCAAGGACACGAGCCTCAAGGTGAACGGCAAGTTCCCGGCGATTGCAGTCTCTGGCCCGTTCGGTGCCGTCAAGGAACAGTCCAGCGGCCTTTACGCCCAGCAGATGGCGGAACGCGGATTCCTGACCATCGCATTCGACCCGAGCTTCACCGGCGAATCGGGCGGCGAGCCGCGCTACATGAACAGCCCGGACATCAACACCGAAGACTTCATGGCGTCCGTGGATTTCCTCTCGACCCGCGACGACGTTGATCCGGAACGCATCGGCATCATCGGCATTTGCGGCTGGGGCGGCATGGCAATCAATGCGGCCGCTATCGACACTCGCGTAAAGGCGACTGTTGCCTCGACCATGTACGACATGAGCCGCGTCACCGCCAACGGCTATTTTGACCAGGCGAACAACGCGAAGGCTCGTAACGAAATGCGCAAGGCTTTGATGGCGCAACGCACCAAGGACTTCAAGAACGGCACATACGACCTGGCCGGCGGCGTGGTGGATCCGCTCCCGGACGACGCTCCTTACTTTGTCAAGGATTACTACGCCTACTACAAGACCCCGCGCGGCTACCACAAGCGATCCCTCAACAGCAACAAGGGCTGGGCAAGTTCTGCAGCTACGTCTCTGTTGAACACGAAGTTGCTCGCTTATGCCAACGAAATCGAAAGCGCAGTCCTCGTGATTCACGGTGAAAAGGCGCACAGCCGCTACTTCAGCGAAGGTGCTTTCGAAAAGATGACCGGCAAGAAAGTCAAGGTCCCCGCAAAGCTTGACCCTGCGAAGAACTGGAACATGACTGTCGGCAACAAGGAACTCCTGATCCTCCCGGGAGCAGTCCACACCGACCTCTACGACGATGTGAACGGCAGAATTCCTTACGACAAGATGGAAGAATTCTTCAAGGCGAATTTGAAGTAACTTTCGCTATGCGCGAGGCTATATGATGCGGGAGGGAACCCAGCTCGGAGTTGCGAAGGCCGCACGGTTCCCTCCCTGCA
>CAMUYW010000104.1 GCA_947165045.1 uncultured Fibrobacter sp.
AATTGTTGCCAATTTATTGGCTTACAATTCTTAGGTTCTTAGGAGCAGGATCCAGTGACGGTATTGAGTTCGCTGTCATGCCGGACCCCGATTCGGCATCGCCATCCACAGTACCCCGCTCGCGTACCCTCACGGCTCATCGCTTTTTGTATATTCCGTACAAATGACCAGAATTTCCTATTGCATCCTGTTCCTCTCGCTTTTTCTCCTTGCCGCTTGCGACAGCGACAAGAAAGTGTTCATGACCCCGAGCCCGAACATACCTGTCGTGAATGTCAATAACGAGGAATACTCCGTGAACGGAACGGTTATCGGTAAGACTAAGACGGATATTTCGGCTAGTGAAGATTTGTTGATTGAACCGCTTGAAGGTGAACTCAAAACGATTTATGAGGTGAATGCGGAAGATATTTTAAAGGCCGGTCAATCATTTGATTGGGAAACTAATACAGCCAAATTACATGTTGATGAAAATCTTCCTTTTGGTGATTTCTTTAAAATCACTGTTACAATGGGATTTGTTGGTTATCCTAACATAAAATATGCGATTGGGACGGATTTCAAAGACATTTATAAGTTGAAATTACCCACAAGATCTACCAACTGTTTTTGTCCTTCTTATATTCGAGGATTGGCTTTTTTAAGACATAAGTATATGCGTCATCGTCAAAAGCTTTCTGTTAATGAAATCATAGCTTTAGGTAAGGGTGGCAGTTATGAATTAGAGTGTTTTGAAGATTATAATGCTTTAGATTTGTTGCTGACTTTTTATCGTGAAGATAAAGAAATTGTTTATGTTGCTAGCTTGAATGAAGGGGCTTTTAAAGAAACGCCTTCGTTTGATGGATTTACATTCTATTCGTTTAATAATTTAGTGGATTTGTGGAAATTCTTAGGGGAAATCTGTTCTAGAATTGAATTCCAAAATGAAGATAAGTCTGTAAATTGTTCTACGGATTTATTAGGGGATCGAGTGACTTTGGTTTTTGAGAAAAATGTTTTAATGAAGGATATCGCTCCTTTAATCAAGGGCTTAAAAGATATTGGATATGATGATAGAATTAATTTTATGGTCATGCGTTAATTTCATCATCTTTTTGTTGGTGTGCGGCATGGGGCATACGAAAAAAATGCTATTCTTTGTCGCATGAATCCAAGAATATCCTTTGTCTTGCAGATGTCGCCTTCGACCTCGTATGAAAACCTTGAGGCGATTGCGCGTAATTTGCTCGATGGATTGAATGTTCTTTTAGATTCAGAGCAGGTAAAATGTTCCATCTTTTTTGATGGCCCGATGATTGAGGCGCTTTACAACTTGGCGAAGCCCTTGATGTTCGGAAAAATTCAGAATGCTATTCGGAATGGCGTTTTGGAATTTTTGGGCGGTGGCTACTTCGATCCGATGCTTCCGCTTTTTCCTGAAGATTTGCAGACGATGCAGCTTGAATTGCATCGTGATTATTTGAAGAAGGTTTTGGGTACTGAACCGCAGGGTTATTTCAATTCCTCGCTGGTTTGGGAACCGGGCATGGCCGATGTTCTGGAACGTTCGCGTTTTGATTATGCGCTGGTGACGGAATCGGCTGTGCAAGATGCGCTTGGTCGTTCGACTCCTGTTTCGGGCTGGTTCACGCTAGAAGATCGTGGTGCTCTTATTCGCATTGTTCCTGTGTCTGAGGCGCTTTCCAAGGCGATTGCCGAAGATAATCTCGCATGGCGAAGCATTGCAGAACAATATTGTCGTGACGGAAAGTCTGCAATAGCGCTTATGGACATACCATCTGAACCTGCTAACATTGTAGAGTTCTTTGGTCGCTTTGTAGACTTTGTCGAGACGAACGAGGTTCAGACTAGAACCGTTAGTTTTGCTGTGGATCAGCTTGAAACTTGCGGTACAATCAGTTTCCTCGTTTCGGCGGGGCGCAAACTTGGGCTCCCTTCGACGGCGCGTACGTGCCGCGAACTTTTAATCCGTCGCCCCGAGATTAATTTGCATCATAAATCTTTCCTGAATTTATACAGGAGAGGTCGTAGCTTGCTTTCGGGCAAGAAGTGGCTTGAATTTTGTCATTCACTTTTACCCGCAATGGCTCCGCTGTATTTTAAGGATATGTTCAATCGTTCGGGAATGCGTTCCATGATGGTTCGCAAACGCGCGAATCGTTTATTGCTTGCTTCTTCCCAACTGTTGGATGACCTTACTGGATTTTCTGGCCTTCGCGTTGATGTGTGCGACTTTTTGCTCCGTGGCAAAAAAATTCTTTTTTGCGAAAATCCGGAATCTTCGTATTTGCTGGATTACCGCTTTGGCGGTGCGCTCCGCGCCTTGAACTACAAGCGTGGAAAAATCAATTTGGTGAATACGTGGCGCGATGATGGCGAACCGTCCTTTGCGTTCTTGGATTGCTTACTCCCGAATGTAGACTTTACGCCGGTCAAACTGGAGCAGATGCTTTACGACCGCAAGCACTTGCTTGCTGACCCGTATGACTATCGCGTGTTGCGTTCCGAAACGGGAACGGAGATTATGCTTGATGAAGAGCAGGGTTTTGTAAATGAAGAACGCAAGGCTTTGTTCAAAATCAAAAAGGTCTTTACGTTCCAAGGAGATGCTGCAAAGTTTACGGTTTCGTATGCAATCGACAATCTCGCGTACGTGAACACGAAGGGTTTTTTCGGCACGATTCTTGAACTTGGGCTTTTGTCTCGCGGCGATGTCAACAAGGTCCTGATTGATGGAATAAATGTTAAGTGGAATATGGTAGAGCCGCTTTTGTACCCGGATGGAAAGTTGCTTGAAATCCACGACGAAAAGGATGGCTGCGTATTCCGTATGGCGTTTGACCGCCCGACATCTATTTTTGTCGGTGCCATTTTTGGTGCAACGTCGTCGGCTGCTCCGCAGGCGTTCCAGGGCATTCGCGTGTTCCCATTCTGGAATGCGCCGTTTAACGTGCTTGACCGAAAGGCGTTCAAAATATCTGTGTCGGTGACCAAGAGGTAATGGATGCGAGCCGACTTGATAGACATTCAGGTTGAAGACCGCGGCGAAGAAGTTGAAATTTCGCTGTACGGTATTCTTGGAGAATACCAGCTCTCGGCTGTTCGCGAAAAACTCGAAATGCTTGTTCGTGGGCCGGGTGTCTTTTTCTTTGTGAATCTCCAGCACGCTCGCTTTACGACAGAAGCTTATCGCAGTTTATTTCTTGAAATTCTAAACTTGGTAAAGCAGCAGAAGGCATCGCTTATCTTGCTGTTCGATAGCGATGAATTGCATGCCTATTTCGATCGTTACCGCAATATCTTTGAAATCTATAGGAATCGCGAAGAATACCGCAAATCGGGACTTTCAAAGCAGGTACATCTAGTTGGTCTTCACTACGAGAAAAGGTCTATCAGTCTATCGCCTGGATTTGCAATTTCTGTTGCTCTGTTTCTTATTGGTTGGGCTATTACTTTGTTTGTAATTATCATTGGGCAAGGTCGCGAAATTTCGGAGAAACAGGCGCAAATTACGGTTTTGGAAAACCAGAAAGCACGATATATCCGTGAAATAGATCGCTTGGAATCGGCGATTGGACCGATGCGTAAACTTGGCGTAGTTCAAGATACGACTTTGCTCAGTTCTTTCGGTGCCATCCAGGATTGGGTTACCTACTTAGAATACTTGGAGAAAAATCGACGTGAAAAGTAGGGTTCGTCTCTCGTCGATGAGCGTTAGCGTCTTGTTTATCATTGGCTTCGCGGTTTTGTTCTTTTTTGCGAGCGAATGGTATTCCAATAGTATTAAATTGGAAAAAATGGCTTATCGGGAGCGCATCCTCCACAGTGATTTGGAGCATTTGGAGGTTGTGGGCAAATGGACTCTAGACTACGTTAAAATTGAAAAAGCGCTCACGTACATGTTGGGCGACCGCCTTTCTGAGGTGAGTTTCCGAATTTTAGCGGAACACCTGTGGCAGATTTCGCAGTCGTATTCGCTGGATCCGTTGATTATCCTTGCTGTCGTGAAGCAGGAAAGTCGCGGTAATCCGCTCGCGCGTGGACGATTCCAGACCGGAAAGTTTTCGGGTGCGCTTGGGCTAATGCAGATAAAGCTAGAAACGGCCAAAAATATAGGTCGTAGGTTCGGTCTTGTCATAGAAAGCGAAGATGACTTGATGCGCCCCGAAGTGAACGTGGTTGTGGGTTCGGCATATTTGATTCGCCTTATTGGAAAGTATGGCAATTTGAGAGAGGCTTTGGTGGCGTATAACCTGGGGCATACCGCTGTCGATAAACTATTGGAAAAGAACGCTCCGCTCCCGACTGTTTATTATGAAGGCGTTATTGCGAAATATAAGGATCTAGTGGCGCACTGCTCTTTCTAATACTTATTCTTTTTTCTAAATTCTAGCTGTGATTAAGAATTTTCTTTTTATTCTTGCAATGACGGGGATCGCCTTGGCAGGCGAAGTTCATTACGATTGCTTGCGCTTTGTGGAACAGGGGCTTGCAAACGACCCGCAAATGACCGAAACTAAATTTGGCTTGGAAGGGAAAAATGATAAGATTCGTTCTCTCAAGGCCGAAGTTATTTTGCCAACTTTCAATGTGTCCATGATGGTGGGGCCTGCTCCAGGTTTAAAGGAGACTGTAGATAACTGGGGCGATACTGTCGATACTTATGACTTTTCTAGAATGGGGCCGTTTTGGGCGGTTGAAGCGAAGTTTATCCAGCCGTTAAATTTGGGGCAATACAGGACCGGGAAAAAGGCTCTGGAAGCGGACCTGCAACAAAAAACGTTCGAAATCGAAAATTCTACCCGCAAAAAAGAAGTCGAACTTCAGTCATATTATTACAACTACCTACTTGCGCTTGAAATGAAACGTCTTGCGGCAGATGCAAAGAAGCAGGTGGACAAGGCATACGACCAGCTCGAAGAAGCTTTGGACGAAGATGAACCGACGGTTTCGCAGAATGACCTCTTGAATTTGAAAGCAAAAATGCATACGGTCAAGGAAGGCGTGATTGAAGCGGACCTAGGTATGAAGCGTGTGATGCTTGCAATTCGATTTGCGTTGGGCTTACCGGAAGGCGAAACGTTTGTTGCCGAAGATACGGTACTTGCCGTGCGTCCGGAACCGCTCTTGAGCGAACAGGAAGTCCGTGATTTGACAATCAAGTATAATCCGGAATTGAAACAGCTAGAGGCCGGGCTCCGTGCTCGTAGACTCCAGATGGATTTGGCGGAGGCTAAACTTGCTCCCGAGTTCTTTGTAATGGGCGAGTTCCAGTATGTGAAGAGCTGGGCTGGCAACCGTAACGTTTTGCAGAAAAGTGCTTTTGCTCAAGATGCCGTCAACAAAATTTCCGGGCTTATCGGTGTTGGTCTCAGGTATCGTTTGAATATTTGGAAAAATTGGGAAGATTTCCGTAAGGCCAGAACAGAGTATCGCGGCTTGCAGCTGAAAGAAAACTATGCATCGGATGGTCTTATAGCAAAGGCCGTGGAACAGTATTATCAGGTCGTTGCGGCAAAGGAAAAAATGGATGCGTTGCGTGAAAGTTTGCGTGCGTCTGAAGCTCTTTTGAAGGGTGCTGCAATGAAATACGACTTGGACAAGTCCCAAACTGGCGAGCTAGTTTCTGCTTATACGCAGAATGTGACCATGCAAAAAGACTATTATTTCGCAGTTTGCCGATATAACGTCGAATTTGCCGGATTAATAGCAAAGATCGGTTTGTCTCTTGCTGAATATAATTCGTATTTTAATGGAAAATGAGGAGAATGAATATGTTTAAGAAACTCATGATTGCTATTGCTTGTGCTTCGCTCTTGTCTTTTGCTGCCGAAGATCCGGTGTCTGTCGTCAAGAGCAAGGACGTCGAATTGCAGAACATTATCAAGAAGTCTAAACGTACCGCCAAGGAAACGGAACGCGTCAAAAACCTCTTGAACGATTCCTTTGATTTTGCCTTGCTCGCCAAGAAGTCTCTTGCTGCAAGTGACTGGAAAGCTCAGGATGAAGCTTCTCAGCAGAAATTTGTGGCTGAATTCCAGCGTATGGTCCGCAATTCTAGTGCTAATCGTCTTGAACTTTATCGTGCCGATTCCACGATTTACGAACCGGCAAAGATGAAGGGTACGGACGATGCTCGTGTGGTTGCTCACTTGTGGAATAAGGGCAAGGAATCGGTGCTTGAATACAAGATGACGCTTGTAAACGGCAAGTGGAAGGCTTGGGATCTGGTTATCGACGACCTTTCGACTGCTCGCAACTACAAGGAACAGTTCAGCAAGATCCTCAAGGACAAGAGCTTTGCCGAGTTGATCGATATCATCAGTAAGAAGGCCGACGAAGCCGAAAAGTAAATGGGCTTTTTCTCCTGGCTCCTTTGTTCTATTCTCGTTGTAGCGCTTGTGCTACTGCTTTTCCCGTTTTCTGTTCGAATCGAATTTGAAGCCGGGGAGCGCGGTGCGCGGGCGCTGTTCTTTTTTTTCAAGAAGAAAGTTTACGAGTTCGAGAAGAAATGGGGGAAGGGGGAGAGTGCTCCTGCGGCGGATGAAAAACATCAATCCGTCATCCTGAGTGAAACGAAGGATCCAGTGAAGTCTGAATCAATGGACTCAAAGGATGTCGCGAAGCCCGTGCTTGTAAGCGAACCGATTTCTACAGAGTCTACATCGAAGTCTGAAACATTGGACCCTATCGAGGCAGAGCCTCTCCAGGGTGACAAAAACGAGAGCCATCTTGAGCGAATCCTAGAGCCCAAGGCGAAAGGGGAAGTCGAAAGATCTAGTGCCGTTGCGGATGAGCCTGCCGCAGAATCGGTGCTGGAAGAATCGAAAAAAGAGAAACCGAAGAAAGAAAAGCGCAAACTCTCGGACCGCGAGTTTTGGACGATTCTCTTGACTCCGGATTTGGATGCCAGGGCATTCCGGTATGTGTTGAAAATCTTGGGCGCTGTGTTTTCGCTGTTCCGCATTCGCTTTAAGGATTGCTATGTCGAAGGTATCCAGACAGATTACAAGACTATGGGATACTTGGCTGCAACGAATGGATTTTTGAAGGCTTTCCCGTACGTTGGTGATTGGGACTTGCGAATGGATTGGGCTCGTGAAAAGGAACTCCATGCGGCGGGAACCGTTCGATTGAGTATTACATTGCTCCGCGTATTTTGCTTTGTTTTGGAAACGCTTGTGCTGGCGGGAATCCTTGGAATAAGTTTTTGGCGTCGCCGTGCGCGCGTGATTAAGACGAATGAACTCCCGGAACTCGGGTTTGTCCGCAGAAAAATTCTCGGTTTTATTTTGGAGGACTGATGGCTGTTTTGACTTTGGAACGTTTGCTTGCCTCGATGGGTTTTGGTAGCCGCAAGGATGCGCGTGGCTTGGTGCGCATGGGACTTGTGGAACTGGATGGCAAGGTGCTTGATGACCCGTTCATGGAATTCAAGGAACGCCCGGAGTTCATTACGGTGAACGGCGAAGAAGCTCCGACGGTAGAAAAGTTGTACGTGATGCTTTACAAGCCGACGGACGTGGAATGCAGCCATAATGCGCGGGACCATAAGCCGGTGTATGAACTTTTGCCGGAGCGTTTTACTGCGATGGGCATTCAGTCGGTCGGCCGTTTGGATGCGGATTCGTCGGGACTCTTGTTGCT
>CAMUYW010000105.1 GCA_947165045.1 uncultured Fibrobacter sp.
GCGTCTTGGTGCCGAATATGTCGGTAAGGACAACCAGAAGCACATTCCGGTGATGTTGCACCGTGCAGCCGTCGGTTCCATCGAACGCTTCCTCGGCATTCTTATCGAAGAATTCATGGGCGATTTCCCGTTGTGGCTCGCTCCGGTTCAGGCCCGCGTGCTCCCGATTTCTGAAAAGTTCGTGGACTACGCTAAGCAGGTTGAACGTGAACTCGTGAACGCCGGCGTCCGCGTCGAAGTAGACGAATCCAACGAAAAGCTCGGCTACAAGATTCGCCAATGCGAATTGCAGAAGATTCCTTACAAGATTATTGTAGGCGAAAAGGAACAGGCCGAAGGCCTTATCTCCGTCAACAAGCGCAAGGAAGGCGATAAGGGTCAGATGACCGTTGCCCAGTTCCTCGAAATGACGGCTGAAGACCGCAAGGTCGTGCGCTAATCCCGCGCGTCACTAAAGATCCCCGCCTTCGCGGGGATGACTCTTCCATCGCGGACTTGTCATGCCGGACTCCGTTCCGGCATCGCCTTTTAAAATTCAAAACCGCAGGCTTTAAGCCTGCGGTTTTTGCATGCCAATCCCCTGAAAACTTGACTTTTCCTGTAAAAAAATGTAAATCAAGAATAGCCTGTCAGGCGGGGGCCTTTATGAATGATGTCAATTTGATAGAAATTTACATCGCGGACATGCTGGGGATTTTTTTGATTCTCGGTGCGGTTTTTAGCGGTGCGTGGAAATTGCAGAAAAAGAATAACGAAGACAAAGTTTTGCTTGGTGTCGTTATACTTGTTATTGTCGCATGCGTTGCTGATGCAGTTTCTTTTACGGTCGATGGCCGTCCTGGCGATTTTTATAAAGCTCTGAGCTATATTTCCGACAATATTTTATTCTTGTCGAATGTTGCTATTGGTCCGTTTTGGGTGACGCTTATATCTCTACATATTAACGGCTCGGTTTCAAAATTCCAGCGTATATTCATGTCTTCGATTTGTGGATTCATCTTGGTGCTGATGGTCGTGAATTTCTTTAATCCCCTCATTTTTGCAATCGATGAAAACAACTGTTATACTCGCGGACCATGGTTCATGGTGAAAAATTTGCTTGAGATAGTTCTCATGGCAGATGGTGTTATTATTTATTTGATTAGCAGGTACCGGAGTGGCGGAACAAAATTTTATCCGGTATTGCAATTTGTTTGGCCCATTTTTGTTTGTGTTTGCCTACAGATGTTTTACTATGGCATTTCTACAATTTGGGTGGGCATTGCTGTCGGCTATACAAACTTGATGCTCGCTTTGCAAAATGAAAATATTTTTATTGATAAACTAACGGGACTTTATAACCGCTATTATTTGGTTAAAATATCGGGTGTTCTAAAACAAAAAAATAAAATAACGATGATGATGCTCGATTTGAACGGTTTTAAGGACATTAACGATAATTACGGGCATTCGGTGGGTGATGATGCCTTGGCATCGCTAGCTGAAATTTTGGAAAAAACAGTGGAACAAAAGGGCGCTGTAATTCGCTACGCTGGCGATGAATTTGTAATTGTATTGAATGAAGATAATGAAAATTCCGCGGAAGCCTGCAAAAATTTAATTAAAGAAAATTTGGATGAATTTAACAAAAAACATAAGAAAAAATATCAACTTTCGGCGTCAATTGGCTATGGTGTGTTTGATATATCCAAGTGCAGCGTAGATCAAATCCTTAAAGAGATTGACAAACGCATGTACGAAGACAAACGTGCGTACTATGCCGCAACGCGTCACGACCGCCGTGTACATGTATAAAAATAGCCGGTTTCAAGGCCGACTTTGTGCTATTTCCAATCTATTTTCAGTGTTTGAATTACTGAATCGAGGCGGGCTGTTAGTTTTTCTGCACCTTTATATGAAAGATGGTCATGGTTGAGAGCCATTTCGTCAGTGTAGTCGTGGTTTCCCATTTTGTTTTCATCCATCAGTTTGAAGTGCGGGTATTTTTCTTCAAATTTTTGGATTTTTTCAATCATTTCCTTGGCGACTGATCTTCGCAATCCATAACGCCCAAATGCGCCTGTTTCCTTATAGCCTGGAGATTGCGGGAATATGATGCCAATCAGGTATATGCTATTGCTTTCCGCTTCTTTGATAATATCTTCAATTTCTTCAAGTAGCATGTTGGCCGGATTTTTGTTGAATTCGTCCATGTAGGTTGTATCGACATAAATAGGGCTGCCTTGCCACCCGTCGCAGGGCCCTGCTGCATAACCTAACTTGGCTTGTTCATATTCTCTAATGTCGTTGTTTTCTCCGTACGAATCGCGAGTGAGTTCATATAAGCCTTCGGGGTATCCATCCTTCCAAAAATCATGAGATTCGTCGTATGCAAATCCAGGTGTGTGTGTAAAGATGAGTTCCCAAAGATTTGGATTTACGTAATGGCGTTGGAATAAAATATCCAAGTCGAACGATACTACCGCGAGTTTAAATTTGGGTAAGAGGTTAACTCCGTATCCGAAGAAAAATTTCTTGGCTACAGATAAATCTACCGCGGCATTTGCTGTGTTGATGGCGAATATTCCTGTTTTTGAATTGTTCAAAGTGATGGGATTAATTCCATTCAAAGGTCTAGATGAACCTGAAATTAAAACGTTGATGGAGTCCCTTAATGAGTAGAGCATTTCCATGTCGTAACGCGTCATTGTTGTGCTCATATCGCCTGTGTATGGGCAATTGAGCTCGTATTGTCCAGCGCTATCAAGGTTCAGCGTTGTCTCGAAGTCTTGAACTTTGCCAATCAAAAAATCGGGATGCCATAATTCGGAACCAGAGGCAATTTCGATGATACTGGAGTCACTCGTGTTGATGAGAACAATTTTAGTATGAGCCCCATTTATATCTGTAAGTGTAGCAACGGCAAGGTTTTCGCTGTTGTGTACCCATTCCGTATGGTCGAATGTGTAGCCTTTGGGCGCGGAAATCATTTTGATTAACTTGCCTGTACTATCTGCAATTAAAAGCTGTTGGTGTGTCGTGTAATTGCTGCCGGAAAATTCTTTTCCAGTGTTTCCTCCAAAGTCTAGGAATAAGGTTTGTTTTGTTAGATCGGAGAGCGAAGCGTTGCATGCTTGTTCATTATTATACCATATTTCTTCATTGCCATTGACTCGTGCTCGGAGTATTCTTGCTCCAGAAATCGCAAGAGAATTGTCCTTGTTGATGCCGCCATTATATGTCCCGTAGAAAATCATCCGAGGAATGTCAAAATTTCCATATTTAAATGGAACGCGCCATGTTGTTCCGTTTTTCCATGTGACCACATCGGAATTGTTTTCGGTGCTTGTGACGAAAACGATTTCTGTGTCTGCATCGACCACGCGCCAACGCGGAATTGCGGCACTTTCTATATAAAGTCTTTTTTTGTCGGCTTCAAGAGAATCAAGACGTCGAACATAAAGCTCGGATTGTCCAGGAATGCCTTCATATTTTGTTGAGAATGCTACGTACTTTCCATCGGGCGAGATTGTAGGGTGGTAGGCATCAACGGTGTCTTGAATTTCAATGACTGTTGGCGTACCGTTTGCAAAGTTGATAAATGCGATGTTGCCTGTTTCGTCATTGCGTAATACGAGCTTGTTGTGGTAGGTTTTGGTTATGGGTTTTAATAGTGCTGATGATGTAAGTATGTTTATCGGGCTTGATGTGGCGAACCCTTTGGCGTTCATCCAAACGGCATCCGGAATTTTTCCGAATGCAAGCCTAAATCCAACGTATTCAGCTTTCGTCGAAGATGTAACGGTGTAAACGTCACCGCGGTTGTCGAGAGTTGTTGCCGCAGCTTCATTGCGGTAGCTTCCACCTTTTACGATGCGTTCGTCGATGTTGCCGCCATCTGGTGCACCGGCATAATTTGTAATCGTTGTGTCATGCAGTGCGCCCATCCAATCGTTAACCCATTCCATGGCGTTTCCGGCGAGGTCACAGAAATCGTATGACGATGCAGTGTCTGCGGTGCAGGTTTTATGCAATTTGTAATCGGAATTGTCGGCATTCCAGCCTTTTTTCGGGTCCCAATTTTTTGAGGCTACTAATGTCCATTCGGCTTCGGTCGGGAGTCTGTAGGCATCGAGTTCTGCGTGGAATGCGTAGCCAGTCAATTCGGTGCAATGACCTTCGGAATCAAACTTTGCTGCTGTGTAGCTGTAGGCGGTATCTAATTTTTCGTTCTTACTTTTTTCGTTGGCGAAAAGGATGGCGTCAAAAAAAGTGACGTTGGTTATGGGCAATTCAGGATTGTTGCATTTAATCTTTTTAATGAACTTGGAAAAGTCACCGCAAGTGACTTCGTGCTTGTCCATTGAAAAATCGTATGAGAATTTGACAGTCTGTTTTGAACCCATCTTGATTGAAGTGTTCTTTGCCGAAACGCGCAACATTCCGGCGTGATTATCGTCGTTGCGAACGGAAAATGCCTCAGGATCGGAGGATGTGCTGCTGTCAGAGCAGCAGACTAATAGGCTTGCCCAAAAAAACAATACAGACTGTTTCACCATAACATCGAATCCCCTGTTTACTGATTTAATCAAAAATAGAAATTTTTGTGTGGGTCAAAAAAAGCCGGGACACTTTATGCACCCGGCGTATCAACGCATGAAATTTTCGATTATTCTTCTTTTGCGAACTCTTCTTTGCCGACTCCGCAAATGGGGCAGACCCAATCTTCTGGAAGGTCTTCGAACGCTGTGCCTGGAGCGATTCCATTATCTGGGTCGCCAACAGCTGGGTCGTAAACGTAGCCGCAAGTTTCGCATTTATATTTGGCCATGATTTTCTCCTTGCTTGATATGGGTCGCCTTTTAGAGGTTCCCTGGTACTTTTTTAAACTATATAAATAAAGGAGGGAACGTTAGATTTTTATATTTTTTTTGTGCTCGAAACGACTCGAATTTACATTGCCGACATTTCTGTTTTGAAGAAAGCTTCCGTTTTTGAAAGCTTTTTGAAAAAAGTTCCCGAATATCGTCAAAAAAAAGCTATGTCTTTTAAGTTTGATAAGGGCAAAATGCAATCGTTGGGTGTGGGACTTCTGCTCCAATTGGCATGCAAAGAGGCGGGGCTTGGGGGCGCCGACGAACATATCGCGTATGGTGAAAATGGAAAGCCTTTTTTAGTTGATTTCCCAGATGTGCAATTTAATTTGTCTCACTCGGGAGAACGCGTAATGTGCGTTATTTCGCCGTTTGAAGTTGGTTGCGATGTCGAGATTATCAAGGGTGACCGTGGGCGCCTTGCCGAACGTTTTTTTAAGCCTGAAGAATCTGCGTGGATTAAACATTTTGATTCGATTGAAGCGCAATCGGAAGCGTTTTATAGACTTTGGACTCTCAAAGAATGTTATATGAAAGTCACTGGGCGCGGCATGTCTTTAATGCCGGATATGTTTGCCTTGCATGTGGACGAAAACGAGAATATTTCGCTAAATCACGATGGGGCTCGCCCGGAATATGCATTCCGTGAAATTGATTTGCACGACGGCTACCGCTATGCTTATTGCGTAAAGACGGATGGCAAGAACGCGCCCCAAGAAGTGAAGTGCGTTGATTTAGCGTAAACGACGTCATCCTCACGGAAATGAAATATTAATCTTTTATAACGCGGATGTAATCCACAAGCATTTCGTTCGGGAACTGCGTGTCGTCTACTTCGAAGCCGGGCCAGTTGCCAGCGACGGCAACGTTCAGCAAAAAGAAGAACGGCTTGTGGAATTCTTCGGTGTCGCCAGTGTTGCCTTCAATTAAAATTTCGTGGTACATGAAATCATCGACGAACATGCGAATGTATTTTTCGTCCCATGTGAATTTGTACGTGTGAAACTGTGTGATGTCGAGTTCGTATTTTTGATCGCGATAGTTGCCGGTGTTGTTGCCGTAAGTTGCGTATTCGGAACCGTTTGCCCAGTGATTTGTTCCGTATATTTTGTTCTCGCTGTTGACTGCTTCGATAATGTCGATTTCGCCGCAGGCGGGCCATCCAACGGTGTCGAAATTTTCTCCGAGCATCCAGAAGGCGGGCCAAATTCCTTTGCCTGTCGGGAGTGCAATGCGAGCTTCTACCGTTCCGTACTTGAAAGCGAATTTGCCTTTGGTGAGCATGCGCGCTGAGGTGTATTTGGAACCTTTGTAGTCTTCTTTTTGCGCGCGGATATGCAAGACTCCGTCTTTGACGTAGGCGTTTTCTTTGCGGTCCGTGTAGTATTCCCATTCGTTGTTGCCCCAGCCGCTAGAGCCCGTGCCGATGTCGTAAGTCCACTTGCTATTGTCGATTTCATCGCCATCGAATTCGTCGTTCCAGAAATACGACGAACTCGTTATGACTGGCTCCGACCCGCCATCTGTGCTGCTAGATTCCGGGTCAAGCCCGGAATGGCGATATGAACTGCTAGATTCTGTCACCCTGGAGTCGCTAGACGATAGGGTCCATGAGGAACTGCTTGAAAAATCCTCGGTCGAGGATGACGAAGCTGCACTGGATTCTTCGCGGCTGTCGCTGCTCAGAATGACGGACGAAGAACAACTTGATTCTGTCACCCTGGAGTCGCTAGACGATTGGGTCCATGAAGAACTGCTAGATGATTCAATCGGATAGGGCGGCTCACAGATTTTGTCTCCAGAGCATGCGCCCAATCCAACTGCAAAAGCTACTGCGGCAATATTCGCGCCAATTTTTCTTAAATCAAATCTCATAATCCAAACCTTCCCTTAAAAATGAATTAATCGTTCGGTTCTTCCGGCGGAACTCGTGCAATTACGCCAACCGTTGCTCGCGTTGCCTTGACTAAATCCGCTGGCGCCACTTTCAACTGGAGTCCGCGTTCGCCTGCACTCACGTAAATGTACGGAAAGTTCATTGCTGTTTCGTGAATGAAAATAGGGAAGTTTTTCTTGAGCCCGAGCGGGCTGCAACCGCCACGAATGTAACCCGTGAGCGGCGTTAAATCTTTGAGTGGCACGGTGTCGATTTTCTTATTGCCGCTGACTTTGGCTGCGCCTTTTAAATCGACTTCGAGATTCCCCGGCACCACGCAAATCAGGTAACCTATTTTGTCTCCATGTACGAGAATAGTCTTGAAAACCTGGTTAATGTCTTCACCGAGGCTATCGGCCACATGTTGCGCTCCAAGGTCGTTTTCATCGACTTTATAAGGGATAAGTTCATACGAAATCTTTTGCCTATCCAAAATACGGGCTGCGTTAGTCTTTTTAATGTCCATAAAAACCTCAATAGCTGGGCTTACACCCTTGAATATTCCAATTTCAAATATAAATCTTTAGTGGTATCGGTTGCAATAGACCAGAGTGAATACTAAATTAATTTGAAGTTGTGTTGGGGTCTTGGTTAAAAGGGTCCATTCTATGGAATTGATGAAAATAGATTACGATTTGTTTAAAAGGATTTTGAAAGAAATCCCGTCTAATATTTTCTTCAAGGATACGGAATGCCGTTACGTTTTTTCGACGCATTATTGGCGCCATCTTCAAGGCGCAGAAGATCCATCGTGGGATATTGCGGGTAAGACCGATTTGGAAATCCGCAAGGATAAGGAAAATGCAAAACTCGCGATGGAACAGGATCGCGAAATTC
>CAMUYW010000106.1 GCA_947165045.1 uncultured Fibrobacter sp.
GTGCTCAACATGATGGATGTTGCCGAGCAGAAGGGCAAAAAGATTGACGTCCAGAAAATCGAAAAGCTTTTGAACATTCCGGTGCTTGGCTTTACGGCGTCGAATTTGGAAGGCTATTCGAAGTTTTTTGAAACTTTGAAAAATGCGATTGAAAAGTCTGCGAAGATTTCGTCTGCAAAAATCCGTGAAATGTGCGAGTCTTCTCCGGTTGTGGCTCTCGAAAAATTGCTTGATGGTTTGGACTTTGGAAAACGCGAAAAGTTCTGGATAGTTTCAAAGCTTTTGGAAAATGACGCTCTTGTTTGTGCAGAAGTTAAAGCTGCGATAAAACCGGATGCTTGGGGCGAAATTCAGAAAGTTCTTGATGATGAAGGTTCCAATGGCGGGCTTGTCACGGGTGAGGCGAAGTACCGCTTTATTTCGGAAACGCTTCGCGAAGTCACTGCGGCTAGCGAAAAAACGGCAAAGCTTTCTCGCTTTGACAAGATTGCGACGCATCGCATTTGGGGAAAGTTTGTAGCGTTCTTCATTTTGGTGATTACGCTTGCGGTAAGCATGACGATTGCGGTCCCGATTATTATGGGCTGCTTTGGCTTGCAGGGCGTTGTTGAACCACTTGTGAACAAGTCGCTTGGCACATGGCCTGCAGTCGCTTCGTTCGTGAATAGCGTTATCGTGGGCGGGCTTGCCGTAACTGTAGCTATGGTTGGCTTTGTCTTTGCGATTCTCGTGACTTTTGGATTGATGGAAGATACGGGATACTTGGCAAGATCTTCTTACGTGTTTGATTCTTGGCTTTCGCGCTTGGGCCTCCACGGAAAGGCGTTTATGCCTTTGGTTTCGGGGCTCGCTTGCACGGGCGGCGCTGTCTGCGGTACGCGCGTCCTCGATACACGTGGACAGCGCTTGTTTGCAATGGTGCTTTTGTGGTCGATCCCGTGCGGCTCAAAAGTTGCCGTGGTGCTGTTCCTCGCTTCGGTCTTCTTTGGCTCGGCAGCTCCGCTGTTTGGCATTATCTATGTGGCTCTGATTTTTGCGTCATTCTGGCTTTCGTCTAGACTTTTTGGCCGTAAGCTTGTTCCTGTTAATGAACGCGTTGGGATGATTATGGAACTCCCGCCGTACCACAAACCGCATTGGAAAATTTTGATGAAGACGGTGGGTCGCAATACATGGGAAGTCTTTAAGAAAGCAATTATTGTTATTTGGCTGATTTCCTTTGTTTTCTGGATTTTGTCTTATTCAAGAGATGGCCTTGTTGCGCATAGCCTTCTTTACCGTATCGGCAATTTTATTGAGCCGTTCACGCAGATTTTTGGTATGCGCTGGCAATTGTTTATTTCGTACATTGGCGGTATTTTTAGCAAGGAAGCATCTCTTGGCGTGATGAGCGTTGTATTCTCGAGTTCGAGTGATGCGTTCTCGCTGATTACGCGTAATGAAGCTGGTGCTAATCTTGGCGAAATGATGCGTGCTGCGGTTTCGCTCCCTGAAGCTTTGGCATTTATTTTTGCTTCGATGTTCAACGTGCCTTGCGTGCTCACGATGGGTACAACGTATCGCGAAACGCGTTCTGCTAAATGGACTGCTGCAATTGCGGGCTATTACTTTGCAATTTCTTTAGGCCTCGCGTTTATCGTATATCACATAGCGTTGTGGGCGATTTGATCTTCTAAAACCCAGACTACAATAGAAGAGGGTATGGCGTGCCGAACGGTGCGCCATACTTGTTTTGCGTGTGAAATTTTTTTTATGCAGATAAGTCTCTTTTACAGTCCAATTTAGAATGGCTTTATTGCTGAAAATGCGTGTTTTTCGGCATGTTGATAGAAAAAACACGTCCTTTTGTAAATTTCTTGTGTTAAAGACAATTTTTTAAGTTAATTTTATTTACGAAAATAGAGAGTTTAGCTCTTGTTCTCTAGACGAAATCTCGACAATTTCACAACACGAGAATAAGGCGAACGCTCATGCAGTCGTGCCGTTTTTGGTGTGGCTCAGTTTGCTATGCCGACTTTTGAGTCGGTCCTTGGTCGTGTAGGCTAAGGGCAACAGCCCTTTTGGGGCGTGGGTCGTTTGTGTTTATCGTGTTGAGGCAGTCGAGAGCCCCGTCTAGATAAATGCAACGACCTGCGCTCTTTTTTTGTTTTTCGAAAAAGCACAGTGAAAAATCAGGACGGGAGCGGACTCCAGAGTTTTACACGAAGGAGGCTGTTATGGCTATAAAAATAGATTTCAAAAAATACAGCAATCCAGAAATTGCTAGTAACATTGCAGATGTGATGTCTTCGCCGCAAAGGGCTCCTGTTAGAATTATAAAATGGGGGTTGGTTTTTGCTGTTATTGGTGTAATTGTTGACATCTTTCTCATTTCTTTGTCAACGCAACCAACATATATAATTGTTTTGTCTGCGATTATCATACTTTTCTTAATTGCTGTATCTGGTGTATTTCTTGGCTCATATTCATTTTTTAGAGATTTGAATAAATCATTTCAAGTGATATTGGAATATGCAAACAATGTTATACGCTTGGTGATAAAAGATGTTTGTGATACATTCGATACTTTTAAATCTGGTGTTGATGGCTATCAAATAAAATTGCCTGGTGGAAATGAAATTGTTAGCGGTGTTTTATTAGATGTTGTGAATCCTGCGGCGAAGAAGTGTTTAGAAAGTAGGGTTCCACTAATTGGAAAATTTGTGTCGAAGGTTTATTCGCTAGCAGTTGATGGACTTTTAAAAGTTTCGTCAGTGTTCTTTGCCAAGGTGGATAAGGAAATTGATAAAGTTGTCAATGACCAATTAAGTAAGGTTAAGGGTGTTGCTGATGCTCCTTTAAATTTTGTAGAAAATACAGTAAAACAAACTTGGTTGCCCAATGTCACTGAAGGAGCCGACCGGTATATCGGTAAGGCTAAAGGGTATATTCAAAAAACATATGCTTTGATTTCTATACCAATTTTGGCCTTTGCAATTGCTTTTATCATAGCAGTGATTGTTTTGATGATTTTTGCTGTATAAAATTAAACGACATTTATTGTCGTATAAGGAATTTACATTACAACAACAAGGAGATAGAACTATGAAATATTATTGTAAAAAATGTGGACAAGAATTTAGTGAAATACAAGACATGGTGTTTTGCACGTGTTCCAATGGTGGAAAACACGAGCCTTATATAGGACATGAATCAGGACCATACCATTGTAGGAAATGTGGTCAACAGTATAGTGAAATACGAGATATGGTATTTTGCACGTGTTCCAATGGTGGAAAGCACGAGCCTTATATAGGACATGAATCAGGACCATACCATTGTAAGAAATGTGGTCAACAGTATAGTGAAATACGAGATATGGTATTTTGCACGTGTCCCTTTGGTGGCAAACACGAGCCGCTTGAATAGGAAGTATATTTATGTCTCAATGCGATAAATGTGGCAAAGATATCCCGAATGCAGAACGGAGAGAATTCTCTGTTCTACATATTTCGGGTGTATATTGCGAAACCTGCTATAATATTCTAAACGGATTGAATTGGGTGATGGGAGCGTCTCTTTATGGAAGCGTTTGGCAAACTCTATCATTGCAAGAAAAATCCGATTTCATCACGCATTACAAAAACAAGCAAAAGAGGTAAGATGGAAACAATTCAAGATTTCAATCGGTACGAAAAAATCTTGCAGCAATTTGCTCTGTTTAAACCGAACAATCGTAAACCAACATTTATGGAAATTTGCCAATATCCAGGCAATCGATTTGAAGAAATCAGTAGCCGAATATTACAATTCTATTTGAATCCCCATAATCCTCATGGATTAAAGAACTTGTTTATTAAATCATTAATGGAAACGTTGATTGATAAGACTAGATTGGAGTTCGCGGAGTACATTAAAAAGCATAAGGATATAGGAGAATTTGTAGTTACGCGAGGTCCAAATTCTACACTCCGTTTATTTACAATTCAGGCATATGAAAATTTTATAAAAAAATTGGAAGCAACAAATAATCGAATGCAACTTGACCTTATAAAAAGAGGCTTGCAACCGAGTGATTTTGAATTAGAACTGAGTAAAGAAGAAAGTGATCTTTTTGATACCCCAAAAACTCTTTGTATAGAACGTGAAGTCGGAACAGAAAATGATAAACGAATAGATCTATTAGCCTATAGTGATTCTTGGGTCGTTTGCATAGAGAATAAAATATTCGCAGATGATTACAATCCTTTTGGCGAATATAGAAGCTATGTAGAAAAAAGATTTAAAAACATTTCTGAAAAACGCCGTTTCCTTATAGTTCTTTCATTGAAAAAACAGAGAGAGACTAAGGATGATTGGATTTACATCTATTACCGTGATTTCATTCGAAATATTAAGAAGAATATAGGCGATTATTTGCAAAACGCAGACAATGATTACCTAGCTTGCTTAATGGATTGGATAAAAACTTTGGAATATAAACAGAATAACATGGAGAGTCAACCTATGGGTAACTTTACAGACGAAGAATACAAGTTTTTCTGTGACGAGAAAAATTCTTCAGACATCGAAAAACTTCTTGCAAGGAAACGTGAATTTGATGAAGTTAATCGCAATACGTTTTTAAGTTTTAGAGAAGTGTTGAGAGACTCTTTAAATAAATTATGTAACTCCAAAAATGGTATTTGTCATTATTGGGAATGGCAAGATAGATCTGTTGTTGATATAGATGTGGAAACTTCTTTCGGTCATCCATTTATTGATATATATGCAAGGAATGGAAAATGCAGAATTGAGATTGCAACCAGAGAATGGCTTAAGAAAACAGAATTATTAGAATCTTTGATGGATTCGTTGACTGAAAAGTTAAATAAAACACGTAATCCCCAAGAACGTATTGTCCTTGAATGCTGCGAATTGCAAGAAAAAGTGATTGTTGAGAGGGCTTGCTATTGGGTGGAACGTTTATTGCAGATTATTGCAGAAGAAAATTGATTCTGCTTTAGGAATAGTGATCCTGTTGCGATATAGTCCAATCTGTGTGCATGGAGAACTCCCCAACAAAAAACGATTCCTTTGTAAAGGAATCGTTTTTGCCTTAAAATAATGATTTTGTATTTGCAAAAAAATGAAATTCTATTTCTTCTCTTGCAGAGCTTCGAGCCTTGCTTTAGCTTCTGCAATTTGTTGCTCGGAAAGCAATCCCATGTCTTTTAGGACTTTGAAAGTGTTGTTTTGACCTTTTATTTCTCCATTTATTTCACCTTCTGCTTTCCCTTTCTTTATGCCCGCGTTCATGTAATGTTCCGCGAATGTCTCGTAACCTCTTTTTGCGACGATTTCCGGTCTGTCCATTTTCATGTCCTCGTGCTTGTGCGGCCACCTCCACAAGAAATACGAAAGTGACTGCTTGATGAAATCTCTTCCTTCAGGCGACCTGTCTAACTTGAGCAGTAGAGCGGCGGCCTCGCGAAAAGATATGGTGAACTTCTCTTCATCAAAAATATACTTCAATGAGGTGAGAGCGACAATAGTCGCTGGTGAAAAATTCTTCAATTCCGCATCGTCAATGCCATAGCCGATATCCAAAAATTCAATTTTGAAGGGGTAGCCGATGTCGTGGTAATATTTGGGATACTTTGCAAAATGAGGCTTTGAGAGTGGATCCCATTTGTCTTTGCCGTTATAGACGATAAATGCGACCACGGGAATGTCCTTCTTGTGTTCGGTAAAAAGATGGTGGTGGTATTCGGAAATCTGCTTCATCACGTTGTAATCTACATCGGATTTGTGCTCGGCGATGATTCCGACGAAAAGGCCTGCCTTGCCGCCTGTTTTGACTTGGGCTTCGAAGACGAGGTCGGCGGAGCCGACATGCTTGCTTGTCGAGTAGTTTTCCGGTGCACCGCGTAGCGTTGAAATGTCGATGGTGTCGAGGAATTCACGTAGCGAGGGCTTGCGGCGGGCGTAAAGTTCAAGCAGTTCTGCCATGCGTTTGGGGTTGGCGAATGCGAATCGCAAATATCGGTCATGCGAAAAATTGCTCTCTTCTTCTACGGAATCGAGAATGGTGTTGAATTCCTTTGCGAAGTTGAAATTGTCTGTTTGTGCGTTTGTGTTTTCCATTTTCTCTCTTCTTTTGATGTCGTGCTTTGGTAATATACGACAAGAAAAATGCGAAAACAAGGGGGCGCGTTGTGTGCCGTTCATTTTGCAAACTACGGATATCAAAGAATTATGACAAACTTGCAAACTATAGGTGACATTTGCATAATTTTATAAATGTTACCCTAGTCTAATTGGATTATTTTAAAACCTTTTAGAGTAGAAAAAGGCGTCCTTTTGGATTTATTTTTGCACGTCCTAAGTGAACACAAAAGTGATGCAAAAATGACTCGCAAACGGATTTACTCAGCACTGTCTTTTAACAAGGCCTTTTATGTTGGGCTTGCTGTTGCAATCCTTATCCATGTTGCAACCTTGCTGAATCCGCTATTCCAAAAGAAAGAAATTCCGGTAAATCGCCCAGATTCTCCCGTCATTCACGCCGAAAAAGTGTATATAGCACCGCCTCCTCCGCCAGAAGCGCCTCCGGTCGTGAAAAAGGTTGTTCGTGCTAAAATTATCCCGAAGGTTGTAGAAAAACCGATTGAAGAAAAAGTCCCAGAACCGGAGCCAGAACCGATTGTAGAGAGTGCTCCTGTTGCTGCCGCAGAGCCCGTAATCGAAGCGCCGCCGGCTCCGCCCGCGCCCCCCGTGGTTCAGGCCCCGCCCAAACCTTCGGCCGATTCAGTGAAAATGGTGACCCGCACTTACTTGCGCTCGCTCAAAAAACAGTTGGAACAGATCAAGGATTATCCTGCCACGGCTAAACGCTTGAAGCAGGAGGGCGTAGTACGTGTGAGGTTCACCATCCTTGCCGATGGTAAGATTGAACAAATCGAGGTCTCGGAATCGAGTCGCTATTCTTCGCTGGACAACAGCGCTATGGATGCCGTTGCCAAAATGGAAAAGTTTCAACCCATTCCAAAAATTTTAGAAAAAGAACGCTGGAGGATCGAAATTCCTATCCAGTACAAACTTAATGCAGGGAG
>CAMUYW010000107.1 GCA_947165045.1 uncultured Fibrobacter sp.
TTTGAATCCGGCGGTTCCAAGGAACGCATTCAAGTTATCAAGACTTATGGCGCGCAGCTTTTCGATTACAAAGATATTCCCGAATTGAAAAAAGCTCTTGAAGACGGCACAATTTGCGACAACATCGTTATCGAGGCCATCACAAAGTACACCAAAGAACACAACGCATTTTTCATCAACCAATGCGAAAACGAAAACAATCCCCTAGCCCATTACAACACGACAGGCCCTGAAATCTGGGAAGATACCGATGGCAAAGTAGATTTTGTCGTTTCGATGGCAGGCACAGGCGGAACACTGAACGGACTTTCAAAATATTTCCGCGAAAAGAATCCGAATGTTAAAATCATCGGTGTGCAAGCGACTCCGGACTCCCGCTATTTCACGCCAGAAGCCGAAAAGAATGGCGTTATCGACGGTGTCGCACCATTTGCAAATGTCGCAGAACCTCCTACGTTCTTGACGGATTCCTCAATTTACGATGAATACATCGAAGTTTCTACATTGCAGGCAAAAGCTGTAGCGCACGAGCTCGCCAAACACGAAGGGCTTTTCCTGGGCACATCAAGTGCAGCAGGCGTTTACGCAGCCTCAATTGTCGCAGCGCGTCCTGAAAATAAAGACAAGAACATCATCGTTATTACAGCCGATAACGGGTTCAAATATCTTTCCACAAAAGTTTATGCTTTGAATAAGTAAGACTCATCGCATAAAACTCCTAATACTCCTTCTCGCTAATGCGGGAAGGAGTTTTTATAAGTTCCGATAACATAAATCAATACGTATAATTGCGAGCGATAGCACCCAATACTTAAACAAAATTAGAATAAAATAATTTTAAATTATTTTGTTTTTTCAATTGACAAAACTCTTTGACTGCGAAAAAGCGCTTTTTACTTTTAACCTGTCATTAAAAAACAAAACAAACAAGGAGTTTATCAATGAATATCAATGCAAAAAAAATTATTTCCGTTATTGCCCTTGCCACTGTCAGTTCATTTGCTGAATGGGATTATTACACTGTTCTCGACGAACATCAGGGACAAGCACGAATCAAGGCAAACTACTGGTACAATGGAGATTTCCATTCCACATCTTTTGACTTAAACGCCCGCTATACAGTTGTCAAAGGATTAGAATTGAGCCTCACCGGTCTCGGCTACCAGCTTTTTGCCGATCCGAATGACAAAACAAAAGAAGGTGACGGATTCAAGGACTTTAGCGTGGGTGCAAAATACGCATTCAATCCCAACTTCTCCGTTTTCTTAGACGCCAACATTCCCGCCGGAAAAAAAGAAATTTCCAGCCAGGAATTCAGCCTCAAAGGCGGTGTTCAATGGTTCTTGCCCATCTCTGAACAGTTCGGTATCGGTAATGAATTTGGCTTGACCGTTCCTTTCAAGCATGATGGAGTCCAACGCGGTCTCGTTGCTGATTATGGTTTTGAATTCTATTATGCATTCAGCTCCGGTATTTCTCCGTTTACAGGCTTTGTATTTACGAGCCAGTTGACAGATTCAAAGAACGAAGACAAATCCGAATCCGGAACAGGAGCTTCCAACATTTCTTTCTGGGCCGGCATTTCTTACAACGTTAACAAGAACGTCAATCTGACGCTTTACACCGATGTTGAATACGCTGCTCATGGCGCTTATCAATCCGGCTACATTTTCCAAACAACATTCAGCTTCTAAAAAGGAGGCAGCAATAATGAATTTTAAACACCTCATTAAAACAACACTTATAAGCGCTCTGCTTTTCGGAGCATGCGCTTTCGCCGAAATTAAAACAGTTCGAATCGCACATTACACAGGAGTGTTGTGCAGTGCTCCGGTTCATACCGCATGGCTCAAAGGATTTTTCGACGAAGAATTCAAAAAGATCGGGCAAAAATACGAAATGGTACCGATTGCCGAAGGTTCCGGTTCCGTCAACGACTTGATTGTCGCTGGGAAAGCGGACGCAGGTAATGAACTTCTCGCCACAGAACTTCAGCCTATCCAAAACGGACTCCCGATTATCTTTGTAACAGGCGTACACACAGGCTGCACCAAGTTCTACGTCACAAAGCAATCGACCATCAAAAAACTCAAGGACCTGAAAGGGCGCAAAAGCAAAATTGGCGTCATTGGATTGTCCGACAGTTCAATTATGACATTTAAGCGAAAACTCCGTGACCTTGGTGTTGTCGCCGATGGCCCCGAAGCGGATATCGAATTCGTTGTCTATGGCGCAAGCGACTTGCCATTGGCACTCCAAAAGGGAGCCGTGGACATTATCGCCCTTCACGATCCGACCGCTACAACAGCCGAAGAAGAATACGGTTTCCGTAAGCTTCTGGACACCGCCACCGATCCGAAATTTGCCGTAGAATACTGCTGCATCGCATTCGTGAGCCTCAAACTTTGGAAAGAAAATCCAGAAGGTGCAGCCGCATTCACACGTGCAGTCGCTCGCGGTTCCGCATTCGTCAACGCTAACCCGCGTGAAGCAGCAAGACTCCAGCTTGCAAAGGACATCGTCCCCGGAAGCGAAGATTTCAACACCAAACTGCTTGAAAGCTACACCCACATTCCATCCCGCAAAGCAACGATTCGCACATTCAGAACCGTCGCCACGGAACTCCAAAAAACGGGCGTACTCAAGAAAAAGTTGAACATCGAAAAGTTCATCACAAGCCACTTTGCCAATTTTGCGTCTAAGGGGATTCACGTTCCTGACGGTTACAAGTACGATAAGGATACAGGCACATTTACAGAAACGACCGAAGAACCGAAAACCTTAGCGAAAAATATCGTTGAGAACTAAAAAGTAGGAGCGCAACTAGGTTTATATAAACATAGCCTATAGCGCCCAATATACGAATAAAATTAGAACAAAGTATTTTTAAATTATTTTGTTTTTCCACCTTCAAAACATCTTTGATTTAGAAAAAGTGATTTATACCTTTTCACAATCAAAAATAGGGAATCAAAAATGAATTTACGAAGCATCATTAAAACTACGCTCATAAGTGCCCTCCTCCTCGGAACAAGCGCTTTTGCCGATTTCAAACCAGTCCGAATCGCACACTATACTGGTGTGTTGTGTAGTGCCCCGGTTCATGTCGCTTGGCTCAAAGGTTACTTTGACGAGGAATTCAAAAAGATTGGTCAGAAATTCGAAATGGTTCCTGTTGATGCAGGAAAGAATTCTGTGAACGAGCTCATCGTCGCTGGCAAAGTCGATGCAGGGAACGACTTGCTCGCTACCGAACTTCAGCCCATTCAAAACGGGCTCCCTATCGTCTTTGTCACCGGTGTTCATACGGGTTGCACCAAGTATTACGTCACCAAGAAATCAACGATTCAAAAGTTGGAAGATTTGAAGGGACGTAAAACCAAGGTAGGCGTTATCGGTTTATCCGATAGTTCCGTGATGTCGTTCAGACGCAAACTCCGCGATTTGGGTATCGTCGCAGACGGCCCGGAAGCGGATGTTGAATTCATCGTCTACGGCGCAAGCGACTTGCCGATTGCCCTTGAAAAAGGTGCCGTTGACATTATCGCCCTTCATGATCCAACCGCAGCAACCGCCGAAAAAGAATATGGCTTGCGCAAGTTGCTCGACACCGCAATCGATCCGAAATTTGCCGTAGAATACTGCTGCGTCGCATTCGTGACACTCAAGCTCTGGAAGGAAAATCCGGAAGGTGCCGCCGCTTACACGCGCGCTGTCGCTCGCGGATCCGCATTCGTGAACAGCAATCCGCGCGAAGCCGCAAGACTCCAGCTCTCGAAGGATGTCGTTTCTGGCAGTGAAGAATTCAACGCCCAGTTGCTCGAAAGCTACGGTCACATTCCGTCCCGCAAGGCCGCGCTCCGCACGTTCAATATCGTTGCTGCAGAGCTTCAAAAGACGGGAGTCTTGAAGAAAAAATTGAACATCGAAAAGTTCGTCAAGAGTCACTTTGCCGACTTCGAATCAAAGGGTATCAAAATTCCGGATGGCTACTCCTATGATAAGGCCACCGATAAATTCACAGAAAATTTCGAAGAACCGAAATCTCTTGTGAAAAACATTTAAAAAAGAGAGGTAACAATGTCCAATATTCACCATTCCATTACCGAGCTCGTCGGCCACACTCCGCTGCTGGAGCTCCACAATTTTGAAAAGAATCACAATGCCAAGGGCCATATCCTGGCAAAACTCGAATACTTCAACCCGTCCGGCTCCGTGAAGGACCGCGCTGCCCTCAGAATGATTGAAGAAGCCGAACGCGAAGGCAAGCTCAAGCCGGGTGGAGAAATCGTTGAAATCACAAGCGGTAACACGGGCATCGGCCTTGCCGCTATCGCCGCTGCCAAGGGCTACAAACTCACCGTTTTCTTTGAACCGGGTGGTTCTGAAGAACGCGTACAAGTGATCAAGACCTATGGAGCAACGCTCCTCGGTTACGACGCCCTTCCGAACGTAAGCAAACTCCTGAAGGAAGGCTCCTTCTCTGTTGCCGTCTTGCTCTCCGACGTCCGCAAGTATGCCGAAGAACACAATGCATTCTTCATCAACCAGATTGAAAACGAAAACAACCCGCTCGCCCATTACTACACCACCGGCCCGGAAATCGTTGCCGATACGGATGGCAAGGTAGACTTTATCGTTTCCATGGCAGGCACGGGCGGTACGCTCAATGGTCTTTCCAAGTACTTCCGCGAACACAATCCGAACGTGAAAATCGTCGGTGTGCAGGCCACTCCGGATTCTCGCTTCTTCACCCCGGAAGCTGAAGAACATGGCGTGATCGATGGTGTTGCCCCGTTCGCAAACGTTCCGGAACCGCCTCCTCTTCTGAAGGATTCTTCGATCTATGACGAATACATTGAAGTCTCTACGCTCCAGGCTACAGGCGTTGCCCACGAACTCGCCGAAAAGGAAGGCCTCTTCCTCGGAACATCCGGTGCAGCAGGCATCTATGCCGCCTCCATCGTGGCGGCACGTCCTGAAAACGAAGGAAAGAACATTGTCGTTATTACAGCTGATAACGGATTCAAGTACCTTTCCACTAAGGTGTACGCATTGAAGAAGTAAGACTCATTGTGTACAAGCTCCTTCCCGTGACCTCACAAGGGGAGGAGCTTTTTTATTCAAGGAGTTTAAATGAAGAATAAACTAACAAACACATTAAGAAGATTTTTACCCTTTTTAGGTGTTATTGTCGCACTTGCCATCCACTTGCTTATTGAAGACAGCGACGAACACCCAGAAGCTGAAGAAGCTTACTACACCTGGATTTTGTATTTCTTTTTGGTCACTACATTCATCCTCGGCATCGTCTCCACCTTTGTCAAAAAATTGAAGAAAGGCCTGGAATATTCCGGTGCGTTTTGGGGAGGCGTCGGAATCGTCGTCGCCATCATTGACATTGTCATCGGAAAGCTCGCCCTCTTCCCCGTCTTGTTTTTCCCGAAATACGACAACATTCTCGCCCAGTTTTTCGAAGGCTACGAAATCATCCTCAAGTGCATTTGGCACTCGACAAAACTTTTAGTCACAGGATTCCTCTACGGTGCCGGATTCGGCTTTATCACAGGCGTTCTCCTTGGATTCAACAAAAAGTTCAACTATTGGACCAACCCTTACATCAAGCTGATAGGCCCAATTCCCGCAACAATCTGGATTCCGATTTCGTTGACAATTTTCCCGACAACTTTTGGCGCAAGCGTTTTTATCATTGCACTTTCCGTCTGGTTCTCGGTTGCGCTTATGACGAGCTCTGCAATACAGGCTGTCCCCAAAGCCTATTTTGAAGTTTCACGCACGCTCGGCGCAAGTAGCGCTTTCCAGATTTTCCGAGTCGGCATCCCGGCCGCCATGCCCTCCATTTTCCTTGGCGTATTCTACGGCATCATCAGTGCATTCTTGGCGCTCATGACCGCAGAAATGTTCGGCGTCAAATACGGTATCGGCTGGTACATCTCCTGGCAAAAGGCCATGCTCGTCTATAGCGGTGTTTACGCAGGAATCATCGTCATTGCAGTTTACTGCATGCTCATACTCACCCTGCTCTTTAAAATGCGCGATAAAATCTTGAATTGGCAAAAGGGAACTTTGAAATGGTAGCAGAAAATATCGAAAACGTAAAAGGCGCAATCCACATTGATAATCTTGTAAAGACATTTATCAGTAACGAAGGCGAAACCGTCGCCGCACTGAGCGGAGTCAATCTCGACATTCCCGCAGGCAGTTTCGTGAGCCTTATCGGTCCATCCGGCTGCGGAAAGACAACGCTCTTGAGGCAAATCGCAGGACTTGCCGAACCCACTTCGGGCGGCGTATTTGTCGATGGCAAAAAAATTACGAAGCCCGGTGCCGATCGCGGTTTTGCATTCCAGCAAGCAACACTTTTCCCATGGCTCAACATCCGCGACAACATTTCGCTTGGGCTCAGGGCCCGCCACGTGTACAAGGAACACAAGCAAGACGTTGACGAATTCATCGAAACGGTCGGGCTCAAGGGATTCGAAAAATCATACCCGCACGAACTTTCCGGCGGCATGAATCAGCGAGCAAGCCTTGCAAGAGCGCTTGTCGGCCACCCGGATATTCTCCTTTTGGACGAGCCCCTTGGTGCACTGGACGCTTTCACGCGCATGGCGATGCAAGACGAAATCCACCGCCTTTGGAAAAAATATAAAACCACCATGGTGATGGTCACGCACGATGTTGACGAAGCGCTTTACCTCAGCAACTACGTTGTCGTGATGAAGGCCCGTCCCTCAAAAATCGAGCAGGTCATCAAAATCGACTTGCCATTCCCGCGCGTGCGCACTCAAGACACCTTTGTGCTATACCGAAAGAAGATTCTTGAAATTCTCAACTTTGCAGGAAAAATTCCAGAACCTGAATACTACTTATAATCAAAATCTATAAAAGGTGCTAGAAATATAATATTGGACAAAAATATCAATTCCTTCTATATTATGTGTCGGCGTGAAAAGCCTACAACTGCAAAATTTTGCAAGGGAGACTCGCCATGTCAGAAATTAAAGAACGAAATTTAGACTTTGATACCGTTATTGAGCGTCGCCA
>CAMUYW010000108.1 GCA_947165045.1 uncultured Fibrobacter sp.
AGTATTCATGGCTACGACGACCCGGCAAGTCCATCAGCTTCACGTTCTTCGGGATGCCAAAGAAGCCAACCTTTTCGACCTGCTTGCCATCCTTGGCGGTGAACCACAAAATTTCACTCGGAGCAGCCGTTCCGCCATTACCTGTAGGGTTCACGCGATAAAGTTTGGAGCCGTCAAAATTCCAGTCAATCTGGCAACCGTCACCAGACTTTGTCCAAGATTTCTTAGCCAAATCCCACACGCCCGTTTCGCGCATGGAACCGCGGAGCGTAATCGCCAAATGCTTTCCGTCCGGGCTCATGTTCGGTTCCTGCAAAATCACGCCGGCCTTGTTGAACGCCTTTTCGCCATCGAGCACAAGCGTTTCTTTTTTGCTAGCGATGTCCATCGTAAACACCTTGCCGGCACGGCTAAACACAATGGACTTGCCATCCGGGCGCCAAGTGCCCCACGTTGCATTTTCAACGAGCTTCGTTTCGTTCGAACCATCGAGCCCGACAGTCCACAAGTCCCACTTTTCTGGATAGTTCGCATCGTTTTCAGGAACCCAGCCAGCCTTACTGCGGTTAAAGAGCACCTTCGAACCATCCGGAGCCACACGCGGGAACCAATCCACATTGTTGCTCTTGGTAAGCGCACGAGCATTCGTTCCATCCGCATTCATAATCCAAATGTCATGGAGCGAATTTGCACGGCTCGTTGACCAGACAATCGCCCCTTCAAGCTTTCCCTTCAAGGCATCGAGAGCCTTCTGTTCTTCGGGAGTCGGATCGACAGAAGCGCCCATCGGAGCGCCTTGTGCAGCAAATGCAGAAACAGCCAAAAAGCCAACTGCAGAAATTAAAGCAAACTTTTTCATTTTCATATTAAAAAAGATAGTAACACGTAGAAAAAAGATTGAAAAGCACTCGTTTTTCGCCCTATTTTCGCGCAAAAATAAAGATAATATTTTCATCATCTTTCCGTAACAAGAAAATATCACACAGGGAACGCCCCGAGAACATTTAATGTTTTTAACAACTTTTTTCGCAACCGCTTAAAAGAACGTCAATATATTTTTACAACGAGTGAATAGTGGAATGAAAATGAGATACCAGATTTTTAAAATCTTGCTATTAGCTGGCATTATAGCTACAGCTTGGAATTGCTCAGAAAGCGCAGCAATTCAGGACTCGGCATCTAAAACCGCAAACGCCGGTTTGGACGTTCAAATTCCGCAAAACATCGTCGTAAGTGAACCCTGCTATTTTTATCGTAACGGTTCAAACCATTACGTCATCGCCCCCAAGACAATGACTGTAAGTGACGAATCCGGCAAGGTCATCGGTACATTCAACACATCGACAGGCGCCATCATGTCCCTTTCTGGCGATATCATCGCCATCAACTTGGACCTGAGCAAGCTACCCATGATTACCCCAAGTAACAACGTTGTCAACAGCTACGAAGTTGGCGCCAGCAATCTCTAATTTCTAAATTAGACTGCATGAACGCAGCCTTAGAAAAGCGCATCAAACGTCAAGTCATAGGAAAGCCGCATCGATTTTTGGCGGTTGCCCCGCTTGGTTTCGAACAAACGCTAACCGATGAACTGAACGTCATCGGCATCGAAACAATAATAGATCAGCCTCATGTCACGGGCGATGGCAAAGTAGAATTCACTGCAAAAATCACAGAAGCTTGGAAAGCAGTTGCATACAGTCGCATCGCAAACCGCATACTGATGCACATCGATGATTTCAAAGCTGAAAATTTCCGCGAGTTCGAAAAGAAAGCAAGCGAAATCCCCTGGGAACTTTACTTAGGAACGGACTGCGTCCTGCACTTTCACGTCACATGCAAGCATTCTCGTCTATACCACAGCGACGCCATTGCAGAAAGACTGCGAAAAATTATAGGCGAGAATGACGCGCCATACTCACAAAACCTTTATGTCACTCTCATTGACGATCGTTGCACCATTTGGCTTGACCTCGCTGGCGAAGAACTTTACAAGCGCGGGCACGAACGCTTCGTCAACGATGCTCCGCTCAAAGAAACCATCGCCGCTGCGATGCTCTTTGAAGCAATAACCACTAACATTGTCACTCCGGACTCCGTTCCGGGGCCAGCTTCTTCCACCACTATTATCGACCCGATGGCAGGTAGCGGCACGTTCAGCCTCGAAGCAGCCTACATTGCGAACAAAATCATTCCCGGCACATGCCGTGACTTTGCACTCAAGCACCAGCCTGCTTTCAAAGAAGCCACCTGGAAATACATCACTAAACGAGAGAATTCTAAAAGCGTTGCCCTGAGCCAACCCAACCGTGTCACCCTGAGCTCTTTCGAAGGGTCTAAGAATCCAGAAATCATCACCAGCGACATTTCCGAGCGCGCGATCGAAATCATCAAGCACAATGTGGAATGCAGTCCACTCGCAAAAATCGAGCCCGCGCCAATTACTCCACAAATCCGCGACTTTTTCTCTTACTCCGCAAAAGAAATCGCAGACGCAAGCAAAGAAGCCTCGCCTATTATCGTGCTAAACCCGCCCTACGGCAAGCGCCTCGATTTTGACGCTCCAAAACTTTATACAAAAATAGGCCACAAGCTAGCAGAACTCGCTCACGACCTAAAACAATTCAACAAAAATCTTACCATAGCCATCCTTGCGCCCAAAGACGACTGCCGTGAAGGCGCTAGGTACACCTGTACCACGAACCTACTACGCGAATGCCCGGCCTTATCACCAGAACAAAACCCAGCCGCAAAACAAATCGTAACAAGTCACGGCGGATTTTGTCTTAACGTGTTTATCGCAAAAATCTAAACAAAGCAAAACAGCCTCCATACGCAATGAAGGCTGATTTATTTAAGCTAAGTGATCTAAGTTGCTAGAATCAGGAGCAAGTCCAACTTCGCCACTATTAGAAGCTGAGCCTTCCAGCAAAACAACTTGAGCATTAAGCTTGACTTCCTTCATTTTTGGAGCTGCGTATTCTTTTTTCTGTTTCATAATTAATAAATCCTTATTCGTTTACCATTATAGTAATAAATACCCTTAGCCGTTGGCCTACCGTTCAATTTGCGGCCCATCATATCGAACCAGCCATTACGGAATTTCACCTGGCCTGGCACTTTCAACATGTTAAACGCAGGCGTTTGGTCAACAGTCTCATTGTTTCCTTCAACAATCACAACTTCCATCGTTTCCGGCAATGCAAATCCATCTATAGAAGCCTGATTCGACGTTGCAGATTTTGCTAAGAAATTTGAAGCATACTGAGACGCAGCCTTGGCTTTGGGCGTATAGAGGAGGTAAGCGCGGAACGGATAGATGAACGCACCAGCAGCATTTCGAGCAAACTCTCCCACACTCAGATTTTTTGCGGCCTTAGCGGCATAACCGTAAGCAAATCCAAGTTCTGGGTCATTCGCAGTCCATTGCTTATAAGCATTCGAGCTACGGAGTTCCCATAGTCCATCCTTGCTCACAGAATTGTTCTTTTTTATTGTATTCAAAGTAACAGTCTCATTCTCTCCTATATTGAACGTGAGCTTTGCCTTGGTCGTACGAATGATATAAGGTTTATAGGCAACAATTTCATCACTGCTCAATGAACTAATCTGAACCTGTTTTTCATTTTCTTCAGTAGTAGCCACGCCCTTGAACTCATAGAACTCAGCACCATCAACCTTACTCTTTGCAATGCTAAAGGGCAACACAACCGTAGAGAACATTTTGTCATCAGCATTACGATTCACAGGGAATGTGCGGTCAAAAGTAACATATCCTACAGCAGTATTTTTCCCAATGGTCACCTTCGCCTTCGTGCCATTTTCCATCACGGCACATTTCACTCCGCTCTTATCACTGCTATCCTTATAAACCTTATAAATTTTAACAGCACCAAAATCATCCAGCTCTGAGAATTTAACCCATTTCGCATAAAGAGTCAAATCACCTGTAGAGCCTTTCTTAATCTGCGTCAATGCAGACCCTGTGAACTTATCGTTATCATACCAACCACCAAACTTATAGCCACACTTAATCGGATATTTCAAATTGATCACCTTACCTTCTTCCAATTTCTGTTCAGAGTAGCTATCGACATTATCAGAATTGTTAACGCCACCATCCAGCACATACTTAATCTGGTTCGCATTTTTCTCCCACGCCGGATAAAGGATTATGGGATTGTTGTCTTCATACTCTGCGCCCAAATCATAAACTTTCGCACCATCGGCCTCATCACTCCAACCAATCTGTTCATAGCCAACACGGGAGAAATGGCCGCCATCTTCGAATTTCAAAGGAATTCCATACACCTTGACTTGGTCTGAAACAGAACCATAAGAATTATTATCAGCCAAATAAGTTACTTTGTAAGCTTTCTTAACGCACTTAGCATAAAGTGTCTTATCGCCAGAGGAACCGCTAACAATCTGCGTTGTCTTTTGAGTAAATTCAGCATCGTAGAACCAGCCTTCGAAATCATATCCTTCTGCAGGAGTCGGGTCTGCAAGCAAAATTGTTTTCGATTCTATGGTGTACGAACTTGGATTTTCGGCATTATTCGTAGCTCCGTCTAACACGTAGGTAATTTTGTAATCCTTTAATTCCCATTTAGCATATAAAATATCACTTTCAGTTACTGGTTTTGTAAAATCATATTTTTCCGTTCCAGCTTCATCCGTATACCAATCTACAAATTCATAACCATCGTCTGCTACAGGGTTAGTCGGTTCTGCAATTGTATTTTCACCAGATTCCACATGGACAAAGGATTCAACAGATTGACCATGCTGGTTCGCATTGAATGTGATCGTGTAGGTTTCCACATCCGTATCCTTCCATACGGCATAAAGTTCCAGACCCTCAGACACAGGCACGGTATTCAAATCAACAATATCATCTTCAGAAGCATCTGGAGACGAGGCCCAGCCTGCAATGTACGAATAAGTTTTGCAGATGGTTTGATCGTCTTCGTCACGAGTTTTGCAGTATTCGGTCGACAATTCACCAAGTTCGTCAATCGTAATCGCATCACCCTCGGCCACCTCAATAACCTTTTCGACGGTTTCTTCCCCAGGAGCTGTCACATCAAAAGTAACCTTATAAACTGGGGTCCAAACCGCGAACAACGTATCAGGAGCAGAAACACTACCAAGATCCGTAGCAGGTTTTGCAGCATCCTTGGTGAAAGCCCATCCGGCAAAAGATTTATTTTCCAAAGACGGTTTGTCAATTTCACTAGCGAGAATCTTTTGCCCCGCTTGAAGGATTAAACTCCTAATAGTTTTATCGTCAGTAAATGCACCACCATTTGCATCAAAAACAATTCTATAACCATCAGGGCCATACCCATTCAGCAAAAGCTTCGTTTTCCCCACAAACCATGGTTTTGATTCATTTTCTTCATCATTCAACAAGCTTACAACGTCATCCGTATTGCTGAATTCCACTTTTTTTGTTCCATCGGCAACATCACAACCGTCGTCAACTTTTCCAACACCATCAAGAGAACCATCCTCATAAAAAGCATTTTTCACAGTTAACGTTCCAAGACTTGGAGTTGACGAAACATATCCAGCAATAGCACCAACAGCACCATCCAAACCCGTTTTTACCCCGGGCCCTGCATACACGCTATACAACACGCTAACTTCAATTTTGATAATACCGATAATGCCGCCAACATAGGCTTCACTTCCGCTCGCCTGAATATCAACAAAGCTCAAGCAATTTAAAATCGTACCTTTTTTGGCGTTACCGACAATGCCACCAACACCTTGACCATTACCAGTTGTCTTAATTGAACCCGAAGCCATGCACGTTTCAACACGATTGCTTCCAGCCTCATTCATCCACCCCACAAAGGCTCCCACTGAAATCTGCTGGTCAGTCTTACCCACAAGAATATCGCCAGCATTTGTCGATGCCTGGATATCTACATTTTCAAGAGTCAAATTTTTAATGGTTCCTGCACCAAGTACACCGACAAAGCCAAGATTCTGCGCATACTTTTGATCAATTGCAGCAAGATCGTTACCATTCACATAAAGATTCTTGATGATATGTCCATTACCATCAAAAACCTTAGAATACTTTTGTTCTCCAGTTCCTGCAGCAATCGGGATCCAAGGATGTTTCCCAAGATCCAAATCAGCAGTTAATTTAGCATTGCATTTTGTATAATCATTTTCTCCCGAAGCCGTGGCATACCAAACTAACTCAGCTTCGTTACTAATAATGCAAACACCACCATCCATAGAAGGTTTAGTCTTGGATTCACCATCCCAAGCAGCAAAGACTTGCCCCATACCAACAACGAGGCAGATAAACATGAAAATTCTATTCATAGAGCAACACCTCTTCATAAAGATTCTCTTGTTTTTCATTAAATATAGATTTAGAACAGTGATTTCAAATCAAAATGTAACAATTTGATAACAAATTTTACATAATATATAATTCAAATCACAAAAGAGCCTCTTTTTAGGGCCAAAAAAATTTCGTTTTTTCGAGCAAATAGGCATTTTTGTTACATTTTGAGCCAAAATTTGGCGCATTTGGCGCCGCATTCAAAAGGATCATACTATGCCGAAACTTCGTTCGCTCAAGACTATGGAAGGCCGTGAAATGGCCGGTGCACGCGCCCTTTGGCACGCAACAGGAACCAAGGTAGAAGACTTTGGTAAGCCAGTGATTTGCGTCGTGAACAGCTATACCCAGTTTGTTCCTGGACACGTTCATCTCAAGGACTTGGGTCAGGTAGTCGCACGTGCAATCGAAGCCGCAGGTGGTGTCGCTAAAGAAATGAACACCATCGCCGTGGACGACGGTATCGCCATGGGCCACGACGGCATGC
>CAMUYW010000109.1 GCA_947165045.1 uncultured Fibrobacter sp.
AGGCATTGCCCTTCATCTTGACGTAAGTGGCGCTGGCCGGATCGTCGCCCACGAGGATCGTTGCAAGAATCGGGGTCTTGCCAGTCTTTTCCTTGAGGGTTGCCACGCGGGCGCTGAGTTCTTCTTCAGTAGTCTTGGCAAGAGCCTTGCCGTCTAAAATGAGTGCTGCCATAAAATCTCCGGTTTTTCCCAAAAATAAAAAAAAATGGCCCCTTCACCAAAGGGTCAAAATAGAGATGCCCGCTTAGGAAGCGGGCGTAGCAAAGAATTAAAAATGAAAATTAAAACTTGTTTCCGAAGAAGGAGGGGATGATAATGCCAACGATGATTGCCCAAGGGTAAGAAAGCGAACCTTTAAGCCAGCCGGTTGAGTAAACAGGTTCGGATTTTTTGAAAACTCGATGCGGTTTGCTATTCTGCAAGGATGTTTCTTCGACGGCTTTGGTTAAGGAATCTTTAACGTTATCAATAGATTCATCAAACAGTCTTTTTTGGACTGTAGCTGAATTAATATAACACAAAAAGCTGTTTTTCATTGTAAATTTTCCTTTCGACAAGAAAATAGCAAAAAAATAATATTTTTTCAAGGGGTCTTGTGTGTTTTTATTTACATTTGTAGTAAATTAGACACTTAGGTCACTTTTAGTAGTGCTTTTTTTGCGTAAAAAAGTATTTTTAAAGGACAAAATTTAGGATTGGATCCGATTTTATGAAAAATTTTCGTTATTTACCGATAATTTTTGTGGGGGGCGCCTTAGTTGCTTGTGGCGGTAGTAAACCTGCACCCGCTGTTGATTCGAGCCCCGTATCTGCTCCGGAAGTGAAAAATACTCCTGCAGCTCCTGATTTGGCCCCATTGCCCGAGCCCAGTCCGGTCCAGGAACAAAAAGTTTTTTTGGATAATGCCGTTGATCGCTATAGTTATGCCTTGGGTGTTGACTTTGGTAGGGCGCTTTCGAATATCAATGTACCTGTAAAGCTTGACGTCCTTGTAGATGCGATGCGTGATGTCCTTGATTCTGGCCGAGAAATTCTCATGACGGATTCGGAATCCGAAGCGGCATTGCAGGACTTGCTTTCTCAAATGCAAATGCAAAAGGATATCGATGAAGCTGCTGCTGCGCGTAAGGCGCTTAGCGATCAGGCTGCATTCCTCTCGAAAAATATCCAAGATCCTAGAGTCTGGGTCACGAAAAAAGGTGTGCAATACGTAATCCTCAAGGAAGGTACCGGTAATAAGCCCAAAGCCACTGATAAGGTGAAGGTCCATTATGTGGGTTCGCTTTTGAACGGTACGGAATTTGATAACAGCATCAAGCGCGGGGCTCCAATGGAATTTGCTGTTTCTGCTGTTATTGAAGGCTGGCAGGATCTGCTTTTGGAAATGAAGGTTGGTGAAAAGGTCAAGGCCTGGATCCCGAGTGCTCTTGCTTATGGCGAAAAAGGAGCTCCGCCTTCCATTCCGCCTAACTCGCTTTTGGTGTTCGAGGTGGAATTGTTGCAGATTGTAGGGGCTAAGTAGGCGTAGGTGTTTGCGAAATCACGCAAAAATAATGCTTATTTTTGTTCAAAAGGCGAAGGACGTTCTGTCCTTCGCTTTTTCTGTTGCTACTTTTTAATCTATGAATAACGCAGCGTCTGATTTTTATTCTCAACACTTTGAAGTTGCCGGATTCATCCGGGAAGTTTTTGGCTACATGGATCGGTTCAAAGGCCAGCTTTTCGTCTTGAAGATTGACGACAGCCTGATGGACCACCCGATGTTTCCCGTGCTGATGCGCGATATAGCCCTTTTGCATAAGGCGGGCATTCGCATTATCATCGTGCCGGGAACGCGAAATAGCATCGACGCTCAGCTCAAGGCTTGGGACCTTGAAACGGAATTCCATAATGGCGTCCGCTTGACGAACGAAGAAGCGCTGCCGCTTGTAGAGCAGGCGTCTTTGGGCGTTGCCCAGCGCATCATGAGCCATTTGACGGCGAGCGGTCTTAGCGGTATTCAAGGCAACTGGATTTTGGCTCGCAGCATGGGCGTGATTAACGGTGTCGATTACATGCGCACCGGACGTATCGAACGTATCCAACGCGACCTCTTGGAACAGTTGATGAACGAGAAATTCGTGCCGATTATTCCGCCGATTGGTTGGAATAAAATTGGGCATGCCTACAATATTTCGAGTACGGAACTTGCGACAGAACTCTGCAAGTATTTGAAAGTTGGAAAGCTGTTCTTTATCGGAAGCGAAAGCGGCATTAAGCTCGAAGGCCTTGTGACGGGCAAGAACACGAAGTATCTGGAACCGACAGACAACGGTCTTATTTCGGCTATGGATGTGGATCAGGCGAAGGAACTCCTGGAACTTAATTCCGATGTGCTTGATTTTGCGCAAATGGATTACTTGTTGAATGCCATCAACGCTTGTGAGGCTGGTGCGAACCGCGTGCATTTGTTGAGTGGTGAATTCCAGGGTAGCGTGCTGCAAGAAGTATTCTCTGCTCGTGGTGATGGAACGATGGTGTACGCAAACCAGTATTCTTGCATCCGTCCGGCAACCATCGAAGATATTCCGGATATCTTGCGTATTATGCAGGATTACATTACGAAGGGGTACTTGGTGCCGCGCACGCAGGATTCTATTTCCGAAAAGTTAGATGATTACGTTGTCTATAGTATTGACAACAGCATTCATGGTTGTGGCGCTCTCCATGCGTTCGAAGACGGGATGGCTGAAGTGGCTGGAATCGCTGTCGGTGCAAACTACCGCAAGTCGGGCATTGGTGAAGCGATTGTGCGTCACTTGATTGCTCTTGGCCGCATGAAAGGCTACAAAACTTTGTTCTTGCTCACGACGCAGGCTCTCGATTGGTTCTATCAGCTTGGTTTCGAAGATGGAACGGTTGCTGATTTGCCAAAGAGCAAGCGCGATCATTACAATCAAAAGCGCAAGTCCAGAATCTTGATGCTCCCGCTGGAGAAATAATGAATACACTCGAAGCAATCAAAACACGTCGTAGCACGCGCAAGTTCCAGCAGAAAATGGTGGAACGCGAAAAGCTAGAATCCATCGTTGAAGCGGGCCGCTTTGGACCGACCGGAGGCAACTGCCAAACGAATCATTTCTTTGCGATTTCGGATGCGGCAGTGATTGCAAAGCTCAAGGATCTTGTGCAGTCAGCATTTGCAGCGATGGAACTTCGCGAAGACCTTTACAAAAGTCTCAAGAATTCCATTACGCTTTCGCGAAAAGGGAACTACTCGTTCTGCTATAACGCGCCCGTGCTGATTGTGGTTGCGTGTCGCAAGGATTATGGTAATAATATGGCTGATGTCGCGTGCGCTGTCGAAAACATGATGCTTGCGGCAAACGAACTGGATCTTGGTAGTTGCTATATCAATCAGCTCAAGTGGCTGAACGAAGACCCGACGCTTTTGGATTACCTCCGTTCGCTTGGACTCAAGGATGACGAACGTGTTTATGCTTCAGTTGCAATTGGCTATGCTGACACGGAGTCTGGACTCCCGAACCGTGCGGAAACTCCTCGCATTGGTAACGAAGTCGTGTTTGTTTAATACAGGTGATCCCGCGGTTTAAAAAACATCGCGGGATTCATTTTTTTATTCTTTGACGCAGCGGACGGGAGCCTTGATGTTGTTTATGTCACTGGAGAATTTGCGAGACTTTATTTCGTAGGTTGTTATTTCCGCTACCGTTATGTCTTTCCATCCGGTATCCTGGATCCAGAAGTACTGATAGTCGCTATTCACATAGACTTCTCTATTAAATAGGCCGGTCTTGGTGAAACTCAGTCCATATTTATCCAATCCATCATAGCCAAGGCCCAAGCTATTCATCTGCGAGAACAATGCATTGAACAACTTTCGCGTCGAGGACACACTAACTTCTTCTGAATCGTCAGGAGTACTTAGAAGTGCAACTTCGTTATTTGTCGGGAATCTCCATCCCTCCGGGCAGGCTTGTTTCGCAGCATTTATGGTATAGTAGTAACCTGAATTTTTGCAATTGTCACTTTTGCAGTATTTTTTGTCAACTTCAAAGGTTTCTGGAGTTCCTTGATACTTGAGATTTTCGGCCATCCATGTTGTTCCTCGGTAGCCAATGGTACGATAGGTGCGGCCATCTCTCGGATCTGAAAACGAGCCGTATTCAATGTTGGGATTGAAATAAAGTTCGTATGGAATTTCCCAGGATTCGTCTTTGCTTGAATACCACTTGCCGTCTTTGCAGGCATAATTCGTCTTGTATTCTTTGTTTTGTTCATTGGCCGTAGAGTGCCTTGCGCCATTTTCGCAGGTGATTTCGTCAAATTGACGCCATTTGTCTTCATGGCACACGTAATACATAGATTGTAGTTCTTGGCTTTCGAAACGTTTGCCCTCTTCGTCGCATGGGATTTTGTAGGTTTCCCTTTCCAAGCGGGTGGCGAGTCCCCAAATGCCGTCCCTACAAATATGGAATGAATCCGGAGCCACGGCGCTTTTCGTCATTTCCCCATTTTTCACGCAGGGGACGTCTGCGACTTCGGCTTCAAAAGGAGTTGCGTTGTCCCATGTATTCAGGGTATATTCTCGATCCCAGATATAATCCCCGGTCCAGACGGTATCCCTACAAATATAAACCCCTCTAGGATTCAGTTTGCTCTTGAACAATGCTCCTACTGTATCGCACGGGATTTGCTTCATTTCGATCTTGACGGTCGTTGTTGAATCCCATCCACTATCGGCTGTGCAAATATAGGAGCGTTCGGGGTTCTTGCGGCTCACGACGAACTTGCCGTCGGCGTCGCAGGGAATTCCCGACGTTTCGACATCCAGCGGAGAGGCTATTTCCCAATTGGTATAGGTATCGTCATTTATGGTATAATTGTCAGTTATGGTATAAGCGTAATACCTGCTACTTTTGCATACTAATGAACTGTCTTTGTTGAACTTCCCGACCAGCGCATCGCTGCAGTACGGCATTCCGGAGCACTTGCGCCAGATGTTCTTGATGATGGCTTCCGGGTCCAAAATCTCGTGTTCATCGTATACGCATCCTATGGGCATGAAATTAAAGGCAACTTGGTCAAATTTATCGTAAGGCTTATTACTGAAGCAGTAATTTCTCCGTTCGAGCTTGCCGTCGGCAAAATCGTCAACCAAATACGCTTTCAATTGATTGCTGCCACTTCCGTAAAGGTAGAACAAGGTATATTCCATATAATATACCGGCATTTGGCGATCGGCAAGCAGGGAGTCTAGACCAAGTTCTTGCAACAGTTCTTCTGCCGCCTGTATCCAAGCGGAATCGTGTGCGACTCCTTGTTTTTCAAGAATCTCGAGACGTTTTTCGACAAAGGCACTCAGGACTCCATATTTCTCATCTTTCATCATAATGGCTGCGTACGAAGGCTCCTTGGCGGATGCCGCTTTTATCTTCGCTATTTTCGCAGCGGGCTTCGCTTCCAGTGAGTCTGTGTAGACATTGGGGGCTATTCCGCATCCGTTATGTTCCGGAAAGTGTATTCCGACTTTGTATGAACTCGATGACTCCATTTTCACCGAGGAACTGCTTTCCTCCACGACAGAACTCGAGGATTTGATTTCCAAAAGTGAACTAGACGAATTTTCTGAACTGGACGAACTTTCATTAAACGCAATGGCGGGTTCGTCTACCCAGACGCCGGCATCCTGCGGGTTCTCGGTTTCGGAGCAGGCGCCGAAAAATGCGACGGCAAGGAATGATGTGGCAATTGGTAGGCTACTCAAAGTTTTCAGCATATTCATACATTCCTCTAGGTTTCATCGACTTTTTTCGTTAGGGGGAAAAGTTGCAGATTCAGGCGGTAGACCTGATTAATTTTTTTGCATTCGCCGGCGATGGCGGCCACCTTGCGGCGGCATTCGTCCACCTCGCGCACGATACGGCGGTAGGTAATTTCGTCGACACCCATGGTGAGGCCCGAGACGCTTCGTTCGTCAACTTCTGTGTTGTCCAGCGACAGAAAGCCGAGACGGCCCATTTCGCGGTTCATGGAGCGCACCGTCAGGGGTAGGGCATCCTTCGAAATCTTCACCATCTTCGAAGTCTGTTCGTAGGAATTCTCGCCTGTTTTCTTCAGAAGCCCAGTCTTTACCAAGAATTGGAGCGTATCGCGGACATCGAGCGCCGTGACCTCGGAATTGATTTTTGCGGCCATTTCGCTTGGAAGTGCGCCGGGCATCAGCGGGGCAAGTTCCCGCACGATCGGGCACACCGGATGTTCGCAGAAGCGGAAACCGTCCGCATTCAGGACGTGCATCTTGTTCTCTTTGGCCGACTGCAGGATTTTCGCAAGTACGGTCTTCTTCTCGGCATCGCTTTTCACATGGCCCAATTGCACTAGGTTTTCAAAGAAGGTTCGTTCGAATCCCTCGAGGCCCATAGCCTTCGCGACTTTTTGAATGCCGGGCTTGCTCAAGTTTGTCTTTCCGTCGCA
>CAMUYW010000110.1 GCA_947165045.1 uncultured Fibrobacter sp.
GTGAAGCGCTAAACAAAACTTATTCATAAAACTCCTTGGACAACCCCCATTCTAGTTCCTTCAAAACGCTAGAGTGGGGATTTTTTATTTGTATGCACGCAAAAGGGAACATCACCAATAATTCTGATTTTCCGCAGCACCAAACTCGCGCAAAGCCAAACAGTAGAGACACTTTGAAATTTTTATGCGCTTTTGTTTGGGTCCTTCAAGAGCGCTCAACATATCTTTTAAGTGTAACAGAATAGGAAAACTCAACGGGATCTTTATGAACAACAAGCTTTTCATGTCTCTTTGCGTTGCGCCCGTCGCGGCAATGGCATTCCAAGTCGGCGCTTGGGTCGGAGGCCCCGGACAATACCCGCAACCCACCAAAGAAAATGTACGGGCGTTCCAAGACTTGCAAGATGCTCATCTTGATCTTATCAGCTACTTTGCAGTTTTCGACGTGGACGACTGGAAGCGGGTGCAAGTTTACGCAGACATCGCAAAAGAAAACGGATCGACGCTAGTCGTCACATGGATGCCCAAAGGCTACAGCGCCCAAGAAATTGTAGACGGTAAAACGGACAACTACATCCGTGAGTTCGCAAAGGGCGTCAAGAACTACAGTGAAGAAATCTGGTTGCGCCCGTTGCACGAAGCAAATGGAGACTGGTACGACTGGGGCGTTGGCAAGAAAGGCGCAGGCAACACCGATGCAAACGTCGCTGAAGCGTTCCGCCGCATCGTCAAGATTTTCCGCGAAGAAAACGTGAAGAACGTCAAGTGGGTCTGGACGACGAACGTCACGAACCACGGCGAAGGCGCCACGCTCACAGGCAACTATCCCGGTGACGAATACGTCGACTACATTTCCATCGACGGCTACAACTGGGGCAAGAGCCAAAGCTGGTCCAGCTGGAAGTCATTCGCGCAAGTATTCGATGATGCCTACAAGGCAGTCGCAAATATCAACAAGCCGCTCTTTATCGCCGAAATCTCCAGCTCCGAAAAAGGCGGGAGCAAGGCCGAATGGATCGCCGACATGTTCAAGCATTTTAGCACCGATTACTCGCGCGTGTTCGCCGTGATGTGGTTCAGCCAGAGCAAGGACTACGAAGGCGACTGGGCGCTGAACACTTCGCAAGATGCCGTTGAAGCGTGGAAGGCGGGCATCAAGAAAATGAAGGCGAAATATAAAGGGAAGAAGAGATAACCAAGTTATTCTACATCACCCAGCCGTCCTGACGCCTTACAACTTCCCATTTTCCCGAGCGCTTGGACAGATAGTAATAGCTTCCACTATTGAAGCTTTGCATCACATTCAGTTGCACCATATCGTGCGCCTTGTTAAAGACGGCATTATGTATGACCGGGAACGAATTGAAATGATAATCATCGCCCCAGTGTTCTGGAATTACATTTATAAACGGGTGCCAGAAGGGATATTTATTTGGCATAATCGTGTATCTATCACTCCGCGATTCACGAACATTTGCCTTCATAAAATCGTTCAATAGAATATTGTATTCTTTATTCATAACAAGAATCCGCTGCCCCATCGGCGTTTTCTCCATGCAAGCGGAACGCGTTTCTTTCCATGCATCCCGTTTTATCCTGAAAATGTGAACCTTGTCCAGTTCCTTCATATCGGCGACTGCAGTATCGACATACATCACCTCCAGCGTCTGGACAAAATACGCGTAATTATAAATGCTGCTAGAGTCCTCACTCAAACGATTCAAGGCTTCATCAAGCGGAATCGCACGGATTTTCACAGCATAGATGCTATCGGCTCTTTCTCTCTCTGCCCTCTCCTTTTCTTCAACAACCCGCATGGAATCCGGGTTTTCAACCAAAGCTTTAAAATAAGCATCCATCATCTTCGACACTTTTTCTCTACGTGCGCTATCATTCCATAAATCATCTTCCCGTTTTTCGCGTTCTTCTTCATCAAGAACGTAACGATACTTGCGTTTAGCATCGAACTCCAATACAGCCTTGTAGATGGCCAGCAAATCAGCCGCCAGGGAATCATCCGGCGCAACCGTCCCACAAAGAGAATCCGAAGTCAATTCCCATCTCGCAAGGAAGTGGCTTTTGTAATCGTCCATGGAATCGCGTAGCAGCGTGTCATTCGTCGCCTGGTACTGCTCGTAAAACGCAAACGCACGCGAAAGAACAGTATCCAGAGGCAGAGTCTTCAATTCCTCAAACCGTTTTGCGCTTCTCACATCATCTTCATTAGACTTTGAACACCCGCAAAGGAGCGCAACAAGCGCCACCGCCAGCAAACAAAAATTTCGTAGAAACTTCATATACAACATAAATACAAATTTTTTATCTAAAAAAGATTATCCTTTTTAGATAATCCTAATCGGATAATGAAGATTGCCGCGCATCTTCGATGCTCGCAATGACAATCCCAGCTTACAAATGCAAAAAAAGCCCGCAACATTCGCGGCTGCCCATAATACAGAAAAGGCTCGCTTTTCAGCGAGCCCTTCTCTAGGATAATTCTGTGCTTGCGCGCAAGAATTAGAAACGGAAGTGAGCGAAAGCCTTGTTGGCTTCGGCCATCTTGTGCGTGTCGTTCTTCTTGCGGACTGCGTTGCCTTCGCTGTTCTTGGCGGCAACGAGTTCTGCAGCGAGACGTTCTGCCATGTTGGCTTCGTTGCGGTTACGAGCTGCATCGAGGAGCCAGCGGAGAGCGAGAGCCTTGGCGCGATCCGGAGCAACTTCCATCGGGACCTGGTAGTTTGCACCACCAACGCGACGGGACTTGACTTCGACACGCGGCTTGATGTTTTCAAGGCAGAGTTCGAACTTTTCGAGCGGGGTTTCCTTGCCTTCAACCTTCTTATCGAGGAGGTCGAGAGCGGTGTAGACGATCTGTTCAGCGATGGTCTTCTTACCCTGCTTGAGCACGACACCAACGAGTTCGGTGACGAGTGTGGAGTGGAAACGCGGATCCGGGAGGATGGAGCGATGGAGAGCCTTTCTTCTTCTAGACATAGATTACTTCCTTACTTCTTGGCCGGAGCGGCACCTTTCTTCTTAACACCGTACTTGGAGCGGCCGTTCTGACGGCCGTTGACTGCCTGAGTATCGAGCGTACCACGGATGATGTGGTAACGAACACCCGGAACGTCCTTCACACGACCACCGCGGATGAGCACGATGGAGTGTTCCTGGAGGTTGTGGCCTTCACCCGGGATGTAAGCGGTAACTTCCATCTTGTTGGAAAGGCGCACACGGGCAATCTTACGAAGAGCGGAGTTCGGCTTCTTCGGGGTGCTGGTGTAAACACGGGTGCAAACGCCGCGCTTCTGGGGGCAGGACTTCAAAGCTACGGAAGCGGTCCTGTTGCTGATCTGTTCACGTCCGTTGCGGACGAGCTGTTGAATAGTTGGCACTGTTTAATCTCCTAGATTTTGGAGTGCAAATATAGTTTTATTTCCAAATATTTCAAGTACTTAGCTGTTAATTATCTGAATCTTCCTCGTCAGAAGAGCCGATTTCGTTATCCAGGAGCTGGATTCCGGAACCAGATTCGTAATTTTCAGCCTGTACATTCTGCAAACGAGAGCGTTCTTCCATTTCGTCGGCATCGGCATCGATCACTTGGACGTTCCTCAAGTGACGGGCACCAGTACCGCACGGAATAAGTCGACCCATAATCACGTTTTCCTTAAGACCCATGAGCGGATCCACGCAGCCTTCGATGGAGGCGCGAGTAAGGATTTTTTGGGTTTCCTGGAAGGAAGCAGCAGAGATGAAGCTGTCCGTTGCCAAAGAAGCCTTAGTGATACCAAGGAGCATCGGTTGATACTTAGCTTCAGCCTTACCGAGAGCGCGCAGACGTTCGTTTTCGGTACGGAGACGGGTCTTGGAAATTTCTTCGCCCGGCAAGAGATCGGATTCACCCGGATCTAAGATGCGGACCTTACGCATCATCTGACGAACGATACATTCGATGTGCTTATCTGCAATAGCCACACCTTGCAGGCGGTAAACTGCCTGGATTTCGTTCACCAAGTGGCGCTGCACATCCTCGGGTCCGAGAACGTCGAGGATATCGTGCGGGTCCACACTGCCTTCGCTGATCTTCTGACCAGCACGGACACGGTCACCGTCATTGACCGCCAGATGGATACCACGCGGAACCAGCACTTTCACTTCGTTGCCATCCATCTGCTGAATAATAACTTCTTGGTTGTTGCGCACTTCGTTACCGTACTTGACGAGACCGTCAACCGGTGCGATGAATGCCTTGTTCTTCGGAACACGGGCTTCGAAGAGTTCAGCGACGCGCGGAAGACCACCGGTAATATCGCGGGTCTTACCAGCTGCACGCGGAAGCTTTGCGATAACCTGACCGGAGGTAACCTTGTCGCCCTGATGCACGGCGAGAATAGCGCCGTCAGGCAACATGAAGTGGCCAACCTTTTCGCCACGTTCATCATTGATGATGATGACCGGACGCAATTGGTTCTTACCGTGCTGCTTGTCGCTGATGACGATCCAAGTTTCGACTTCGGTCATTTCATCGCGTTCAATACGGTAAGTTCTGTTTTCAATAAGATTGCTAAATGCGATCGTACCGGAAACGTTCGTGATAATCGGGCTGTTATACGGATCCCATTCGAACATGCTTTCGCCCTTCTTGACGGTAGCATTGTTTTCGACGTGCAAGATTGCACCATACGGAATCTGGTAACGGCCCTTGTTAATGCCGGTATTGTCGAAAATAACGAGTTCGCCCATACGGGAGACGACGACCTTCTGGCCTTCGTGGTCCACTGTTTCGACCTGTTCGAGTTCGATGTGACCGTCAACCGTTGCTTTCTTGTCGCTTTCGACAGTAAGACGGGAGGAAGCACCACCGATATGGAACGTACGGAGGGTAAGCTGCGTACCCGGTTCACCGATGGACTGTGCAGCAAGCACGCCAACAGCTTCACCGAGGTCAACCGGACGACCGGAAGCAAGCATACGGCCGTAGCACTTGGCGCAGACACCAGTCTTGGAATCGCAAGTGAGCACGGAGCGCATCTTGATGTGTTCGAGACCCGTAGCAGAAATCTTCGGGAGGTCGCGTTCGGTAACAAGTTCGCCAGCCTTGACGATAATTTCGCCAGTCACCGGGTGCTTGATGTCTTCGACCGGAGCACGACCGAGGAGACGTTCTTCAAGAGGAATGACAGTATCGTCACCGTCCTTGAATGCAGAAACTTCGATACCGTTCGTCGTACCGCAGTCCGATTCGGTAATCACGAGGTCCTGGCCCACGTCCACGAGACGACGGGTAAGGTAACCAGCGTCAGCCGTCTTAAGGGCGGTATCAGCCAAACCCTTACGAGCACCGTGAGACGAAATGAAGTATTCCATCACGTTCAGGCCTTCGCGGAAGCAGGACTTAATCGGGTTTTCAATAACTTCCTGACCACCGAGCTGCTTGATCGGCTTCTGCATCAAACCACGCATACCGGAAAGCTGCTTAATCTGTTCGCGGCTACCACGAGCACCGGAGTCGGCCATCATGTAGACCGGGTTGAAACCGTCACGGTCGTGAGAAAGCAAATCCCACTGCTTGGCAGCAACGTCGGACGTCGTCTTGGACCAAACGTCAATCGTCTGGTTATAACGTTCACCGTCAGTAATGACACCGTCTTCGTAAAGGGCGCGAATCTTGGAAACCTGTTCGGCAGCCTTGTCGAGCATTTCCTGCTTTTCCTTCGGGATAACCATTTCGGCGATAGCCACGGAGGAACCAGCACGCGTTGCCCACTTGTAACCGTTGGCCTTGAGATCGTCGAGGTAGTCGACAGTCACGCGGTTGCCGGTACGACGATAGAGGTCGTCGATGGACTTAGCGATAACCTTCTTGCCGAAGGTTTCGTTGGCGTAACCAAGTGCGTTCGGAACAAATTCGTTAAAGATGATACGGCCGACAGTCGTCTTGATAACGTTGTCTTCCTTGAGGGTAAGGAACTTGACCTTTTCGCCAGCCTTGACATTGACTTCGATGTTGCCATTGTCGTCGGCCATTTCGCGGATGCAGGTGCAATCCTTTTCGACAGCGCCCATGTAGATCTTGCGACCTGCCGGGAGCTTCAAATAAACGTTGGCATTCAAATCGACGACATCGTTTTCGTAAGCGCGGATGGCTTCGGCCGGGTCGTAGAAGTGCATGCCTTCACCCTTGCGGTTCGGACGCGGCTTGGTGAGGTAGTACAAACCAAGCACGATGTCCTGGCCCGGCACAGCGATCGGCTGACCGGAAGCCGGGTGAAGAATGTTGTTCGAAGAAAGCATCAACACGCGGCATTCGAGCTGAGTTTCGAAGCTAAGCGGAAGATGCCAAGCCATCTGGTCACCGTCGAAGTCAGCGTTGAATGCTGTACAGACGAGCGGGTGCAAACGAATCGCGTTACCTTCGATGAGCTTCGGATAGAAGGCCTGGATACCCAAGCGGTGAAGCG
>CAMUYW010000111.1 GCA_947165045.1 uncultured Fibrobacter sp.
GTAGGGCTACGCCCGTATATGAAGAACCGCCGGCTTCGCCGGCGGGTCACTTTTTATATTGTTGGCTCCAAATAAAAAGGAGAAAATTATGTGTAATTTCCTGTCAAAGAAAGCTGTGCTTCTTTTGCTTTCTGTTCTGTTGCTGGCTTCTACTGCAAATGCTGGGAGAAAGGGACTTGGGACTCTTATCGGTGCCGGTGTTGGTGCTGTGACGGGCGCTATTGCTGAAAAGAAAATTAAAGAGGCAATGGAAAAGGATACCTATGTTGGTAACGGATTTGTTCTTACGGAACAGGGCCTTGTCATAAACTTTGATGAAGGCGATGTGTTCTTGAACATAAAGAAACTGAACGACTTGGATATCCTGAAGGAAGTGATTAGAACGACAAACCGAATTGAGGTGACCAAAAAGGCGGAATGGGGTAATTTACACGGTAGTGTTCCTGTTTGTTCCGATGATACGACTTGTGCGACAATCGAAATCAACATTGTTAAAGATAAGATTTTGTCTGTCCGTTTGGCGATGGATGCTGACACTTCTAAATACGATTTGATTGGTTACGAAGCGACAGAACCTGGCTTTTGGGTTTATGCTTGGAATGCTATTTTAAATAGACCTATTTTAGTTTGCGTGATTTTGTTTGCCTTGATTGGCTTTATTTGGGATCATAGGCCTGGTAGAAAAAAGAAAAAGGCTCAGGCAAATGAAGTGGCTGAGGATCCATCTGTAGAAGCTGATGCACAGGATAAAAAGGAATAGTTTTGAATAAATGAAAGAATCCCTCGGTTTTGCCGAGGGATTTTTCGTATGAATTTTTTTGAACTATTTTGCAATGATTTTCAGACTTGTTCCACCGCAATTAGCGATGTAGTGGCCTTTGCGCAAGTCTTGTAATTGCATTTCTGTTTTGCCCGCGGTTTTGCTCGATGTACGCACCAAGTTGCCGTTCATGTCGAAGAGCGTGATTTTGCCAGTGCCATAAAGCGTATTGCCTTCGCGATGGAATTTGACGTCCGCTGCACGAACACCTGAGGGGCGTATTCCAACATTATAACATTCAGGATCAACAGCGTCGCAATTCCTGCGTTCCGAGCTGGAAGATACTGGCGGAATTGCGGAACTGCTAGATGCGGGTACGGCGCTGGAACTGGATTGCGATTCTGAGCCGCCGTTGATGAAATCTTCTACGTGCGTGACACCTGTATTCACATAGTTTCCGAGACCGTAAACTCCGCGCATGGCGTTGATGACATCCACTTCCAAGACTTTTCCCATCGGAGATGATTGACGTCGGATGTAGGCCATGTTGTCGTAGCCGGTGTTGCTTTCGTTACCCATATCCCAAAGAATCGGGGTGAGGCCGTATTGCTTGGCAGCGCTCACAACGTCTTTATGCCATTGCACGCGTCCTTGCTTATGGAGATTCAAGTCGCTGCCGCTCAATTCCGGTGTGCGGATGTTGGCGCCGAATTCGCCGACGATGGCGGGGTAGCCTTTGTCGATATAGTTTGTCTTTATTTTGGCAAACTGTTCTTGCGGGTGAACGATGCCTGCAATCTTGGAATCGACGGAACCTGCCCAAGCGTTGTAGCCTGCGTTGCGCTTTGGTTCACTTGCTTTTTGGTAATCGCCGTAATAATACTGCGGTTGAATTGGTTCGCTTGCGCCCCAGTCCTGTTGGCTGGTCATGAGCGTGTACTGGTACGGGTCGTAGTAATGCACTTCGAACATTAAGCGGCCTTCAACCTTGTCTTTCGGGAATGTGCTTACCGGAGCGTTCGCGACGGACTTGTCGATATCCGTGTTGAGACCTTGAATAATCAACGTGCGGGTTGCATTGTTGCCGCCGGTAGCGCGGACCGCGTCAATGAACGTCTGGTAGTAATGCATCAGCGTGCTGACATGCTGTGCAGTCCATGTGTTGATATTCGGGCCGGGTTCGTTTGCGCCTGCGAAAATCAAACGTTCGTTGTAATCTTTAAATTTGTTAGCAATCTGAGTCCAGTAGTTTTTCATCTTGGTGTCGATCGTGTTATTTACGCTCGTACCAATGTTGCTCTGGAACCATCCGCCTTCGCCTTCGTGGTGGATGTTAAGAATGGTGTATAGGCCTGCGCGCATGGCGTAATCGACAACTGTTTTGACGGAGTCGAGCCAGCTATCGGTAATCTTGCCGCCGGGTGCGTGGCTGTCCCAAGCGCAAGGGATGCGAACCGTATTGAAACCTGCCGCTTTTACGGAGTCGAGTAATGCTTGGGTCGGGTAGGGGTTGCCCCAAAGAGTTGGGTTGTTCGGCACTTCCATGGAGTTACCGACGTTGAATCCCATGCCCATGTTGGCTTGGATTTCCTTGGCGGTGGGGAGTGTTGCCGCAAATAACGAAATAGAGCCTGCGAGTGTCGCGATGGCTGTCTTTTGCAGAAGGTGTCTCATGCTTTTATCCTTTTTTATAATCCCCACAGTTCAGCATGCCATGTAATGGCCTGTCGAACATATCCTTAATATACTCTTTAGAAGGCTAGTGGTCAATAAAAAAAGGTGACCCGGCTGGATCACTTTTGTTGTTTTTTTGCTTGTTGTTCAGTAGGGCGATACTTCGTTATCCCTTGAACGTTAGGAACTTGTAGAGCATTTTCGCGGAAGAGACAGGCGTTTGCAAGAAGGCGCGCTTTTTGCAGCCGTGTTTTGCGAAGTTCTGGAGAACCTTGTAGAGTTCCGTTTGGTCGGCCTTGTTAACGTTGAGCAAGAATTTGCGGAACTTGTATTCAAAGTCGTGCATGCGTCCGAAGTAATCGTAGCAGCGCTTTTCGTAAGTCTTGAGGAACGCCTTGCTCAAGTTACCGCATTCGAGGCCTTCGTGGACGGTCTGGGCACAGAACCGTCCGGCGCGCATAGCGGCCGCGATGCCGCCTCCGGTGAGCGGATTTGTGTGATGCGCGGCATCGCCTACGAGGGCAAAGCGGTCGAGCGTGTAATCTTTCAAGACGCTAGAGACCGGAATGGCACCCCCGACAACGTGATTGATTTTTGCACCAGGGAAGAGCTTGTACAGCCATTCCATCGTGGTGTCCAAAACGTTCTTTTCGTGCTTGCCTGCGACCAAGAATCCTGCGCCGAAGTTCGTGACGTTGGATTTGACTTTCGGGAAACTCCAGATGTAACCGTCGTTGATAAAGTCATGACCTTGCCAGAATGTGAGGTAGTCCGGCTTGGTGAGGATGCCTTGCACTTGGATATCGACGCCGGTGCATGTGAATCCTGGTTTTTGCAAGCAGTCGAGACCGAGCTGCCTACCAATGCGGCTTTCGACGCCGTCTGCGGCAATGACCATTTTTGCGCGGACTTCTTCGGTCGTTTCGCCGGCGCCTTCGCCGAGCTTGACGCGAACTAGTCGCATTCCGTTTTCGACATCTCCGACAAATTCTGCGCGGGCGAGCTTGACGAGTTCTACGCCGTCGTTTTCGGCGAGGTGGGCGAGCCACGGATCGAACTTTTCGCGGTTGAGCATGATGCCCGTGCCTTTTTGTGCGAGGTCAATGTTCACACCGTTTGGACCGTAAATATAAAGACCGTTGATAATCGTTTCGATACAGCTGTCGTCAATCGGACCGTAAGTCTGCAAGTCCGAAAGCTTGGTGCTGGCTTCACCGCAACGTACGGGAATGCCGACCTTCTCTCGCTTTTCGAGGAGGAGAACCTTGTGACCTGCGCGGGAGAGATTTCTGGCGACAACGCTACCGCCGGGACCTGCGCCAATGACAACTACATCGTATTCCTTGTTACAGAACATCGTTCAACTCCTGGACTTTGAGGGCGCCTACGGGACACGCTTTTGCGCAGAGCCCGCACTTGGTACATTTTTCATGGTCAATCTGCAAATCTAGACCGTACATGTCTAGCGCCATCTTGGGGCAGATGCCGACGCAGCCGGCACACTCCAGGCAAACACCTCTGTCGTGAACGAGAATTTTCATAGAGCTTAATATATAAATTTATGGAGTTGCTAGAGAATATTTAGTTGTTACTGTGGTTCTTAAAAAGGCGATGCCGGCACGGAGGCCGGCATGACATGAAATACGGGATGACAGTAAAAATTTACTTCTGCAGTGCGTAGTAGGCGGAGAGCCAAGCGTGCAATTTGTTCCAACTTTCGCTGGTTTGCGTGATGTCTTCACCGAGCGTATAGATGACGAAGTTTTCGAGAATATGATTCCCCAATGTAATTGGAGGAATGGACTGGAATTGATCGCTGAAGTCTTTTGTATCGGTGATTCTGCCATCTATAGCGATAACGACATGATGAGATTGGATGAATATCGAATAGTGGTGGCGTTCCCCGTCTAGAACTTCTTGACAAGACGAATCCTTCAATGTGTAATGGTTTAAGGTATCGTCTTCGCCTTCAGATGTTTTTTTATAAATTTCGGCACAAAGCTGATTGGGCTTTTGTCCAACTTTTATGCTGAAGGCAACATCGCTTTCATCTTGACGGGTGTCAAGATAGATGGAGTCTTTAGCACTAGTTAAGCTATCCTTTGTTATCCAGAAACTGATTCCGAGAATGCTACCAAACGCCTTCCAGCTTTCGTTCTTGATGATGCTCATACCCGGAGTTGTTTCGCTGAAAGCCTTGTGAATTTGCATCGGCTGGATGGCCGATTCGCTTGGGGCCACAGTGAACGTGTATGTTCCGACATCGATTTTGGGGATGACTGTCAGGTACTTCGAGTTGCTCGGGTCGTTTTCGACCTTGTAGAGAGCAAGCGTATCGCCGTTGTCGTCAAGAAGGACTGGATTCTTGATGCTCGTCTTGAAGGAGACGGGGACAATCATGGAGTCGAGTTCTGTCTTGTTGATCCAGTATTTTGCGGTGGTCATATCTTCTTGCGATACGATGACCGGAATCTGTGTTTCCGAAACTTTGAGCTTCTCGCCCGGAGCGAAATCCCACAAGACGTCTTGCGTGAGGGAGTCCGTGTCTTCGTCCGAAGTCTTGATGAGCGTAATCTTCGTGAATTCCATCGGCGGGATTTCGTCGAGGGTGACGGTTCCGGCTTTGACATCCTTGTTTTGAACGGCGATGCAGTTGAGCGTTCCCGTGATGCAGAGCGTGTCGCCCAAGTCGAGCTCGTAAGCGCTGAGCTTGAGTTCGAGGCTTGCGTTTTCTTCGAGCTTTGCTTCGGGGATTGTAACCGTCTGCAAATCCGTCTTGTTATCTTCGACGGTCAACGTCTGGTATGCGGACTGCGTATGTTCCGTATTGCTAATTTGCAAGGCGTAGTCGCCGGCAGAAATACTGTCGATGGAGTACTTGCCGTTTTCATCCGTTGTGGCGGTCTTGATAGGCTCCATGCGTGCGGCAACATGGTCCGTCGAAAGAAGGCTTACCTTAGCGCTTGCAACGGGATTTCCTTTTCCGTCAATGACGATACTGGCAATGGTCGTTCCAGATTCTGTTTCTGTGAGAACGCCGGCGTGGTTTACGTCTGTGCAAGCGGTGAAGAGTGTGGATGCGAGGGCAAAAATCCCTGCGGTATTTAAAGTCTTTAAACGCATCATGCTCGACCCTCCGGATCAAGGTTGGAGAATAGGTGCAGATTCATCTGGTAAACCCCACTAGCCTTTTCGTTGTCTTCGCTGATGATGCGTCTTGCCTTGGCTTTGAATTCCTGAAGTTCTGTTTCAAGTTTTTTGTAGGCGGTATTCGAAATGCTGAATGTAAGCGTACTCATGACGGTCGGCATTTTTGGGCGCGTGATGAGGGCCTGTTTGGAAAGTTCAAAACACTGCAACTGGTATTGCTTTACCAATTCGGCGTTGTTGTACGGACCACTAGAAATGGATTCCTTGGTCGGCTTCCAAAAACCCGCTTCGTTTTTGCGGGCGAGGCCTAACTTTTCCAAAAGTGCAAGCGAGTCCTTAATCTTTCCGAGTGGAACTTTCGGGAAGATTCTCTTTTGCACGGGTGTCAAGTCATCTGTAACGTCCATAGCATCAAGAATAGCAAACATTGCGCTATGGTACC
>CAMUYW010000112.1 GCA_947165045.1 uncultured Fibrobacter sp.
TGCGTCATTGTGGCTGGATGGCATACGAGGCTTTCGACGCCGCCCAAGCTTTCAGCAAGAGAAACGAGTTTTAGAGCTTTGAAGAATTTTTTGATATCGTAATTTTCACGAAGTTCGAACGAAATCATAGCGCCGCCGTTCTTGGCCTGTTTCTTGTTGATTTCGTAGCCTTGTGCTGTCGGGAGTCCCGGATAATAAACGTGCTTTACGGCTTCGTGCTTTTCGAGATACTTTGCGATGGTTTCGGCATTCTCAGTATGGCGATCCAAGCGGACGCCAAGCGTCTTGATGCCGCGAATTAAGAGGAATGAATCAAAAGGTCCGAGAACGGCCCCGGTTGCGTTCTGCGTAAAAGCGAGCCTTTCAGCGAGTTCCTTGGAATTGACAACAGCAAGCCCTGCCACCAAGTCGCTGTGACCGCCTAAATACTTTGTCGCAGAATGCACGACGATGTCTGCGCCCAATTCAATCGGACGCTGCAAATAAGGCGTCATAAATGTGTTATCGACAATGGTCAAAATGTTGTGCTTCTTGGCAATTGCGGCAACGCCTGCCAAGTCCGTTACCGTCAAGAGCGGATTTGCAGGGCTTTCGACAAAGAATGCTTTCACATCGGGTGTTATTTTGGATTCAAGCAATTTCAAATCGGTCGTGTCTTCGATGGAATAACTGATGCCGAGATTCTTGAAAATTTTGTCTAAAACGCGGAAAGTGCCGCCATAGACATTGCTCGAAATGATGATGCGGTCTCCTTGCTTAAAAAGCGAAAGGACGGTTGTTGTTGCAGCCATGCCGCTTGCAAATGCAAAGCCTGCGACTCCTCCTTCAAGTTCTGCAATCAGCGCTTCTAACGCTGCGCGCGTCGGGTTCCCTGTGCGGGAATATTCCCAACCCGTGTTTTCACCAAGGCCTGTCTGCTTGTAGGTGGAAGTCTGGTAGATAGGGACGTTTACAGCTCCTGTAGTTTTGTCGCCATCAATGCCGCCGTGAATGAGTTTAGTTTCGATATTGTTGAAGTTTGACATAAGATAATAATCTCCTATGACGCTATTAAATGCTAGCGCCTTTGTGGTTTAAATTTTTTTTGAATAAAAAAATCCCGCTACGGAACATAAAACCGAGCGGGAATCTGTTTAAAAGAATAGCCTAAAAACTAGATGCCCGTCCGACATCGACAACAACAAGCGAAATTTAAGCTATTGAACGGGAAATTCATTTTTTTATCCTATTTCTTTTGTGGGTTAATTTAGATAAAGCCTTTCGTTTTGGCAAGAGATTTCTTTATACTATTTTTCTGGAACCGGCAATAATGATTTTCTATAGCCGTTTTGTTGTTGCGTTTTTTTTGAATTTGAAACTCAGCTGAAATTGGTTGCATAGAAAAATCTCCTGCGGAAAAAATTCCCGCAGGAGAAACCATGTCAAAAAAATGTTTGTTTACCTTGCGCCTTCCGGCTTCAAGAACTTGTCTGTATCTTGTTCGTACCACCACTTGGTATAGGGTAACTTGATTCGAGCGGCAAGACTCTTTTCAAAGCTACGGTTCTTGATGGTATCGAGGATGCTCTTGGCAAAGTTGAGTGTTCCTTCGTAACCGAAAATCATGTATTCATCGGCGACGAAGAGCGCTGCGTAACCCTGCTTGATGGCCCATACGGTTGAACCCGGATGACGACTAAAGTAAATGTCCGGCTTGTGATAATTCAATACGCTCATCACTTCGTAGTTTTGTTGGTCAGCCACAGTGAGCTTGAGCCCCTTTGGCGATGTCTTCAGCAAATGTTCGAGTGCTGGCGGAATCTGGCCGTTATCGTACTTGTAGTCATAATGCCAAGCAAGACCGTGAACCACTTCCATGCCGAGTTCCTGCAATACGCGCGAAACTTCGTAGGTGTAGCCCGGGCCCATACCGATCACGGCGCGGAGACCCTTGAGTTCCCTCTTGACTTCTTCGATTTGCGGCAAGTAAATGGCGCGCTGGCGCTCGATGTAACGTTCTACTTCGGCTTCCTTGCCAATCGTTTTGCCGATGGCGCGGAACCAAGTTTCAAAACCGGTAATGCCGTTCGGGTTAATCGTACGCACATACGGTACACCGTAAGTTTCTTCGAGGGCGTTGCCGAGGTAGGTGCCGAGCGTTCCGCAAATGCAAACCATTGCTTGGGCTTCGCTCAAATGCGAAAGTTCTTCGACAGTGGAGTTACAATAAACGAATTGCGGTTCTGCGCCGATTTCCTTGAAAAGTTCCGTAATTTGCGGACGTGCGCTTTCAAAGAAGTTCTTGAAGATAATCTTGTTATTCTTCTTCTCAGGCGGTTTCACGATGCCCTGTAAAACGGCGTGGTCTGCGATATCGAAACCGCTAGCCCAAATGCGGCTCTTGAAACCTTCGCAATGGATTGGAATAATTGGAATATCGTATTCGTCCGCGAGTTCGTCGGCGAGACCGTCAACGTCTTCGCCAATCACGCCCGATACGCAAGAAGACGAGAGAAAAATCGCTTCCGGGTGGAACTTTTCGTACGTGTACTGCGTTGCCTTGCGGAGAGCTTCGATAGCGCCAAAGACTGTATCGTTTTCGTTCAAGTCGGTGCAGACGTAAACGGAATTTGTCTTTTCGTTAATGCGTTCGGCGAGTTGGCGGAATTTGACATCTTCACCTTGTGCAAGTGCAACGCAACCGGCTGGAGCGTGATAGACGACAGCCACATTGCGGATACTGATGAGCTGGTCCAAAGCGCAACCCGAAAGGCAAGAACTGGATTGGCTAAAGCAGCGTTCGCGATTCTTGACAGAACCGCACTGTGAGCGGTGTGCGAGCGTTTCCAAGTCGCCCGAAAATCCAGTGATGGATCCAAGACGGTTTTCGCGAACACCGACGTTTGCATTTTTAAAATTAAATGGCATTAGATCCTCCTTAAATTTTCAGCATGGAAAGTGCTGCAGAGTAGATGTCTTCCAACAAGTAAAGACCGCCGGAATAACCCGCCACATGCGAGTTGATGACGATTTTTTCGATCATCGGATAGCTGATGTTCACGAAATGGCCCTTGAGTTCGTGGGCGAGTTTCTTTTCCCAGTTCGAACCGATGATGAGCGGGGAGCCGCCAAAGTCCATTTTGCGGATTTGATTCTGGAGGTCGAAACCGTCCGTGGTGAACTCGACTTTTGTTTTGATGTCGTAATTCAGCGTGTTTGTTTCTTGCGAGACTTCTTCGCGGAATGCTTCTGGCGTGTCATCCGTAACGAACAGCTTTTGTGGGAAAAGACCCATGTCGTTCACGAGGAACTTGGTCACGGCAATTACGTACTGGGCTTCGCTCACGACGGTAAAGCGCTTGCTCACGATACGGCTTTCGAGAATCGTATCGGCGTAACGTTCCAGGTAGTAGAAGAACTGCGCTTCGTTCTGCTGGATAACGGATTCCGTGAGTTCTTTGTCTGCACCCGTGAATTCAGCGACCGTGCGGAGGAACTTTGTCGTTTCGGAAGCGCCAATTGGCAAAATCGGGTAGTGCAACAGCGGAATGTTGAATTCCTTTTCGAGATACTGGGCGCTTTCGAGGCCTGCCCACGGCGAAACTAGAATCGTGTATTCTGCCGTCGGAATCTTTTGCAAGTTTTCAAGCCCGCGACCAAAACCGAAAATCGTGTTCGTCTTGAGACCGATGGACTGCAAAAGACGTTCGAGTTCACGCAAGTTGCCAAGCCAATACGGATCCTGTTGCGGCACGCCTGCGAATAAGTTGACGAGTCCCTTTTCCTTCGGGGCTTCGCCCTTGAACTTTCTCACATACTGTTCAAAGATGCTCTTCAAAATCCAATCATGGCCGATGTAGTTGTTGCCTTTGAATCCGGGCGTTTTTGCCCAAATGACGGGCTTCTCGGCATCTTCGAATTCCTCTGCGACTTCTTGAATGTCGTCACCAATGATTTCACCCGTGCAACCGGAAAGAACCACGAACAGGTCGGCATCGATGATTTTGAGAGCGTTGCTGATGGTTGAACGCAACTTGTCTGCACCGCCAAACACGACTTCTTTTTCGCTGATACTTGTGCAAGGGTAAATGTTGGGGCTGAATCTGCCGCTCGTGCCGTTGTTATCGTTTAGCTTGGATGCGCATCCCGGACCGGAATGCAAAACGGGAATTGCTCCAGGAATGGATTGCACGGTCTGCATTGCTGCCAAAGCGCATTTGTAGCGCGCCTGATCCAATATTTTAGCCATGAGAGAAAGTCTCCTTTACACGGATGCGATCCATGTAGATTTGTGAACCAACGTCATAGACGCCGGGAACGCCAACAGCATCTGCTCTGCAGTGAGCGCAGTGCTTGAAAACATTGATAAATACGCCGGCCTGTTCCTGTGCGATGGCGAGTCCCTTCGGAGTCGGGGCCGGAAGATCCTTGAATCCGTTTTGCGGAATCAGCGGAATGATGTTGTATATAATCGCTCCCGCTTCGCGGACTGTAGCGGCCACATCTTCGATATGGTTGTCGTTGATGCCTGGGCAAAGAACCGTATTCACTTTCACGAGTGTCCCGCTTTTTGCAACCTTGCGAATGCCTTCCAGCTGGTTGTGGATCAAGATTTCAGCGGCTTCGACACCCGTGTAGGTCTTGCCGTGGTAGAAAATTCTCGCATTGATCATCGCTTCGATTTCTGGGTCAACGGCGTTCACCGTGACCGTAAGCGTATCGATGCCCACGTCAATGACTTCGTCTGCCTTGTCGTTCAGCAAAAGTCCGTTTGTGCTCATGCAACGAATCAGGTTTGGAAATTCCTTTTTGACGAGGCGGAAAGTGTCCAGTGCAAAAGGTGTCGCGAGCGTGTCGCCAGGGCCAGCAATACCCACCGTAGTAAGATCCGGTACGAATTCAAGAGCCTTGCGAATATAGCCACATGCTTCTTCCGGTTTGATAACTTTACTTGTATTTCCCGGAACTTGTGCGTCTTCGTTGATGCGACGGTCGCAAAAACGGCATTCGATGTTACAACCCGGAGCGACGGGCAAATGGATACGCCCTTTACGATTCTTGCATGCGCCAAAGCAGGGGTGCTCTCTAAAAACTGTTTCTTGATCGATTGCCATAAAACCTCACAAAGGCAAAAGATTCGTGGTAAACACAAGGCATAAAAGCCTTGCGCTAAACTAGCGGTAAATACCGATTTAGTTTATGTGGAAGATGATGAACGGTTTGCCTAGCGTTCTGTTGTGTGATTAATTCTTTTACTTCCCTGTCGAAGAAGTACGGGCAAAAATTTAAAAAGCGGTATAGCGAAAGACAATATGAAACAAGGGGTGAAAATTAAAAAAAATGTTTTTTCTGGGCGTGCAATAGATTCCCGCTGAATGGGGTTATAAAAAGTTTTTATAGCAACGCACAAAAAAGAATAATTGTGACGAAATGGGCTAAAAAAGTATTGAAAAGGGTAGACGCAAATTCTAAACTTGTTCTTGCCTAGCGTTTCTATAGGAAAATCCTAAGGAGACACTTATAATATGTCAAAGAAATTACGTCAAATCGCTATCTATGGTAAGGGCGGCATCGGCAAGTCCACTACAACTCAGAACTTGACCGCAGGCCTTGTGGAACAGGGCAAGCACGTGCTCGTTGTCGGTTGCGACCCGAAGGCTGACTCTACTCGTCTTTTGCTCGGTGGTCTCCATCAGAAGACTGTGCTCGATACCATTCGCGATAACAAGACCGAAATCCAGCTCTCTGACCTTGAAAAGGTTGGCTTCAAGGGCGTTCGCTGCGTGGAATCCGGTGGCCCGGAACCGGGCGTGGGTTGCGCAGGCCGCGGTATCATCACTTCCATCAGCATGCTCGAACAGCTCGGTGCTTACACCGAAGATCTCGACTACGTTTTCTACGACGTGCTCGGTGACGTTGTGT
>CAMUYW010000113.1 GCA_947165045.1 uncultured Fibrobacter sp.
CGAAATGCTCATGCACGTTCCGAACATCGCTCCGCGTTCTCCGGAAGGCAAGGACAGTTCGGACAACGTTGTCGAAAAAGACGGCCCGATTCCGTTTGACTACTACACCAAGAACGACGACTTCGCCCGCGTAGACCACAAGACTCTCGGCGAACGTCTCGGCATTTTTGACTTTGAACGTGGCGCCAAGATTTCTGGTTCCGGCTTCCCGGTTTACCGCGGTCTCGGCTCTCGTCTCGAACGCGCCCTCATCCAGTTCTTCCTCGACGAACACCAGAAGGCCGGCTTCGAAGAATTCACTCCGCCGTACCTCGTTACCCGCAACACCATGCGCGGCACGGGTCAGCTCCCGAAGTTCGAAGAAGACATGTACCGCTGCGACAAGGATGACGACCTGTTCCTCATCCCGACTGCAGAAGTCCCGCTCACGAACCTCTACTCTGGCGAAGTGATTCCGGAATCTGAACTTCCGAAGCGCATCTGCGCTTACTCTGCTTGCTTCCGTCGTGAAGCAGGTTCCTACGGTAAGGACACCCGCGGTCTCCTCCGCTTGCACCAGTTCAACAAGGTTGAAATGGTCTACTTCGCTCATCCGGAACACAGCTACGAAGACCACGAAGAGCTCACCCGCTTTGGCGAAAAGCTCCTCGAAAAGCTCGGCCTTCCGTACCACCGCCTCGCTCTCTGCAAGGGCGACCTCGGCTTTGGTGCAGCCAAGTGCTACGACCTCGAAGTCTACGCTCCGGTCGAAAAGAAGTGGCTCGAAGTCAGCTCCTGTTCGAACTTCGAAGACTACCAGGCTCGCCGCGCTAACATCAAGACGAAGGTAGGCGGCAAGAACGTCTTCCTCCACACGCTTAACGGTTCTGGCCTCGCCACTCCGCGCGTGATGGTCGGCATCTGCGACAACTACCAGCAGAAAGACGGTTCGCTCAAGATTCCTGAAGTCCTCCGTCCGTACATGGGTGGGCTTGAGTTTATCACCCCGAAGAAGTAATTTCGGATCACCTTAAAAAATTTCAGCAAGTCCCACTGGACTTGCTGTTTTTTATTTCAGTTTTTCCAGCTTTTCATAAGCGTCATACAACCTTTGCACCCCATTCTCAAGCCCGTAGTAATGCATCACGTACGGCACCAAGAGCACAAAAAACAACACATCCAGCACAATCACAGCCACATCGGACACCACCATCAAAAACAAAATCCCGCCCACAGTCAATAGCGCAAACAGAATCATTACGAGTTCGTGCACCAAGCGCTCATGCTGGAAAAATCCAATATGCGTCCGCACCGACAGCAGTTCCTCCGCCGAGAGCGGAACACCCCGCGCCGCCTTCCCCAAAAGCTCTTTCTCGTAGTCATTCAACTTTTTCAACATACCCTAAATATAAAGAAATCTTTTCCCAAGAGTGGCTCCTTTGCACTTTTACAGAAAGTACAAAACACGCAAAATTCAAAAATTTCAAAAAAAAATGCAACATTCACAAATAGAATGTTATTTTAAAAATATGGAAGAGCTTCAGTTTACATCTCTGCCGGCAATGTTCTTCGCGAACTGTGACCGTTCCGATTTCAAAGGATGGTATCACCGTAAAGACGGCGAGTGGATTCACTATTCCAAAGAACTACTGAAGAAAAATACCAAAGCCATTGCACTCGCTTTAAATTCTCTCGGGCTCAACCAAAATGAAGGCGTTGGCATCATAGCACCAAGTTCACCCAATTGGCTTATAGCAGACATCGCCATACAATTGAACCATGTCCGAGTCATTCCGTTATTCCCGAATATTTCATCTGAAAATTTTTCATACGAAAGCAGCGATGCAAACATCAAAATTCTCATAGTCAATTCAATTGAAGAACTTGATGCCCCGCTCCTTGAAAATTTACCATCCTTCAAAACCATCATCTGCATCGATAAAAATTCATCACTCCCAGCAAACGGAATTTATTGGGACGAGCTCCTCAAAAGAGGATACGATGCACTCGCTGACAAAGTTCGAGCGGAATGGATTGATCACCAACTAGAAACAATCAATCCAGACGACATTTTCAGCATCATCTATACAAGCGGTTCTACAGGGCGTCCCAAAGGGGTCGAACTCACGCACAGGAACATGTTAGTACAAATTCAGAACATAGCTCCGATGTTCCGCTTCGACTCGCAAAAAGACACATGTTTGACAATTCTCCCTGTAGCACATGTTCTTGAACGCATGGCCGTTTACTTTTACACATTGAGCGGAGTCTCGATTTTCTTTGGAGACAATCCTAAAAATCTTTCGCACATATTACGCGAAGTCCGCCCCACCATTATGATTGTCGTCCCGCGCATTCTTGAGCGCCTTTACGAAAGCATGACAACGGCGGCAGATCGCTCCAAAGGACTCAAACGACTTTTAATCAAGCACGCGATCAAAATTGCAAAGATTAAAGATCCCTCCAAAAACTTCGATCCACTTTACAAGCTATTTAATTATTTTGTCTACAAGAAAATGCGAAACGCCGTCGGTGGCAATTTTCGCATGATTATTTCAGGCAGCAGCGCACTCAACAAATCTATTTTACGTTTTCTGTTGAACATCGGGCTTCCCGTTTTCGAAGGCTACGGCATGACAGAATGCTCGCCTGTCGTTTCAGCCAATTGCAAACAAGCCATTAAGCCAGGATCTATCGGCAAGCCTCTCCCGCACCTCGAAGTTAAAATTGGCGAATGTAGCGAAATTCAAATTCGCGGCGAAAGCGTTTTTAAAGGCTACCACAACCGCCCGGACTTAAACGCAAATGCATTTACCGAAGATGGATTTTACCATTCTGGAGACCAGGGCTATTTTGATGATGACGGATACCTTTATTTTACAGGGCGCATCAAGGAACTTCTCAAAACAAGCACTGGGAAATACGTTTGTCCGAACCCCATTGAGCTCGAAATCATTCGCCATCCGCTTGTAGAACAAGCTCTCGTCATTGCAAACGACCGCAAATTCGCATCGGCAATTATTTGGCTGAATCCTGTTGGCGCACGCCGTATGCTCAAGCCGCAAAACGAAGATTACGATGTCGAAAACGCTTTAAAATCACCGCTTATTCTAGGCTCTATCAATCGCCATATTGAGCACATCAACCAAAAGCTAAATCATTGGGAACAAATTCGCAAATGGATTTTAGTCGGCGATGAACTCACTATCGAATCGGGGCTTTTAACGCCTACATTAAAAATTCGGCGCACCGTTGCTGAAAAACGATACGCCGAACAAATTGAAAAGATGTATGAGTGATTAGAAATGAATCACGCGGACCTTGATGACCTTATCAAGCTTGCCGAGTTTTTCAATGATAGAATCATCGACCTTGCTTTCAACGTCAACGAGGTTGTAACCAATCTTGCCATTGCTCTTGTTAGAGAAAGAAGCAATATTGATGCCTTCTGCACCGAAGACCTTCGTGATTTCAGAAATCATGTTCGGAACGTCCTGGTTGATTACGACAACGCGGCTCTTGATACCAGCATGCGGATGATCGACGAGAGCCGGGAAGTTCACGGAATTGCGGACGCAACCGTATTCGATGTAGTCCTTCAATTCTTCAACAGCCATCACTGCGCAGTTTTCTTCAGCTTCTTCGGTAGAAGCGCCGAGGTGCGGGAAGCAAGTGACCTTGTCGTTCTTGATGAGTTCTGCAGTCGGGAAGTCGCAGAGGTAGCCCTGGAGGGAACCAGAAGCGAGCATTTCGTTCACCGGATCCATTTCAACAATGCCACCACGAGCAAAGTTCATGATGTAGGAACCCTTGAACTGAGCGAGGTTCTTGCGATTGAGGAGATTTTCGGTAACGCCCTTGATGAACGGAACATGAACCGTGAGGAAGTCAGAATTTGCAATCACGGTGTCGAGGTCAGCAATTTCGACCTTGTTAGAAAGTTCATGCATGTTGTTTGCGTTCGGATACGGTTCGTAAGCGATCACGCGCATGTTCTTCCAACGAGCGTAGTTAGCAACGAGCACGCCAATCTTGCCGAGGCCAACAACACCGAGAGTCTTGCCGGCAAGTTCCATACCAGCAAACTTCTTCTTGCCGCTTTCGACCGTCTTTGCGAGATCCGGATCGTTCACATCGAGACCCTTGACCCAAGCAGCAGCCTTGTCAGCGTTACGAACAGCCATGCCGAGCACGGTCATCACGAGTTCAGCAACAGCGTTTGCGTTTGCACCCGGAGTGTTGAACACGCAAATGCCCTTTGCAGAAGCCTTGTCAATCGTGATGTTGTTCACGCCAGCACCAGCGCGAGCGACAGCCAAAAGGCCATCAAAGTTGTCGGTATCAACCTGGGCAGAACGCACCAAGATAGCATCCGGATTTTCGATAGAATCGGAAACCTGGTAGAACGAGCCAAACAGGCTCAAGCCTTTCTTGGAAATGTTGTTCATCGTCTTAATAGTTGCCATTTTTCATTCCTTTGTTTAAGTTAAAACTTCTTTGAGATCCTTCGACGCGCTTCGCGTGCTCAGGATGACACATCGTCATTCCCGCGAAGGCGAGAATCTATTAAGGTTCCACCCAGCGGCCACGTTCCTTGATGAGGTTCACCAATTCTTCGATGGCGTCCTCTTCGGGGATGTTCTTCTTCACCGCGGTTTTACCTTCAAAAAGCGTTATACGGCCGGGGCCACCGCCCACGTAGCCAAAGTCAGCATCAGCCATTTCGCCCGGACCATTCACAATGCATCCCATGATGCCAATCGAGATGTCCGAGAGGTGCCCAAAGCGAGCCTTGATTTTACCCATCACCTGCTGGATGTCGTAAAGGGTACGACCGCAGCTCGGGCAGCTGATAAAGTTAGTCTTGCTGCGGCGGCAATAAGCTGCCTGCAAAATATCGAACGCGAGAATCACAGAATCCTTCGGGCTCTTGTAGCCTTCAATTACAACGGCATCGCCAAGGCCATCCGTCACGAGGCTTCCGATGTCAGCAGACACGCGGAGCATATCGCGTTCGGAATCTGTAATCTTTGCATAAAGGAGAATCGGATCTTTGCGGTTCGCTGCATACAAAGCCGATGCGAGAGAGCGCACACCCATCACCATTTCGGGGCCCGTGTAGCAGAAGAGCGAACCTTCCGGCACGGCGTTCGGATTCTGAGCAAAGCCAGCGATATCCATCGCATCCTTGAATTCCACCACCGGCTGAGCGTCCAAGCCCGCCAAAGCAAATTCCGCATTGCGGCGTTCGCCCGTGAGGCTCACCGCGTCGGCCTTCATGCCGACGCGCACCGGTTCTGCACCGCCAATCTTCACGCCAGCAATCGTCACCGGGACCGTTTCCCTGCGTTCGTAATGGTACGGATCCTTTTCCAGAACCGGCACCGCAAACTTCGGCGCTTCCGCCTTAAGTTCGCAAGCCTTAATCAATTCCTGAGCGACCGGGACTTCCGCCACCGGATCTTCGGTCAGCGACACGCGAATCGTATCGGCAAGGCCATCGAGCAACAAGGCGCCAATACCTGCGGCAGACTTCAAACGACCGTCCGCGCCAGCACCTGCTTCCGTCACACCGACGTGGAACGGATACGGCTTAAAGTGTTCCTGCTTCAAGCGAGCAGCAAGCATACGGTAAGCGGCAATCGCCACACGCGGGTTGCTCGACTTGAGGCTCAAAACAACTTGGTCAAAATGTTCAGCTTCGCAAACCGCCAAATATTCAATGGCACTTTCCACCATGCCTTCCACGGTGTCGCCATAGCGGTAAATCATGCGGGCGCTCAAGGAACCGTGGTTCACGCCAATGCGGATGGCGCGGCCCAAGCGCT
>CAMUYW010000114.1 GCA_947165045.1 uncultured Fibrobacter sp.
TTCGAAAATTTTCTGATAGAGTGATTTTCCCATAGATTTGTCTCTTTTAGGTTTGATTTGCGGGCACAAATATAGAAAAAACGCGGCTTGTGACCGCGCTTTCGTCAAAAATCATGTCTTTAAATTAGAACTGTTCAATCTGGGTGTTGAACTTATACTTGTCTTTGTAGTAGGCGAGCATTTCGTCGCTGTTGGAGAATGCGCGGCGCAGCGGATCGCGGAGGGCAGGTTCTCTTTTGACCTTCTTGTTAATTTCAGGAACCACGTCCTTGAAGAAAAGTTCGTTACTAGCCATGGCTACGTGATTCTGGTTGTATTCCATGTGATAACGGCGTTCCACCATCTGGAACAAGTCGGACTGGCAGGAATTTTCAGGAGGCATGTGGCTTGCAACAGGCATATAGCATTGCTTGATGTAGTCTTGCTTCATGCTAACGATGAGGCTGTCAATCGCGGGAATGTCGTGAACCGAGTCACTATGGTAGGCGAGTTCGGCTTTGGGGGTAACGACACCAGAGCAACCGGTGAAGAGTGCTGCTGCGATGAGAAGGGATGCCCCAATGATGGAATATTTCATGTCCTAATCCTTTTGTTTGACATTTCTTTTTTTGCTACATCAATCCCGTGTTCCAAAGTTACTTAATTGTGGATTGATTTGCGATAGTATGGGTGTAAATTTGCTGTTACAAATGGCCTTTTTTCGTGGTTTTACAAGTAAAATGTGATATACAACACCGCTTTTTGGCCGAAAAGTTCTATTTCGAGGTCGGCTTGAATTTGTAGAACCATTTGATGGGGTCGATAACGTCGTATTTTACGTTACCGATGCGCTTTTTGCCCTTCTTGCTGACGAGTCCTGTAACAATGTGGGCGTGGGGGCCTGTGGTGTGTCCCGTGGTTCCGACTGTAGCAATCGGGTCTCCCGGCATAACCTCTTGACCATTTAAATAAAGTAGCTTGTCGCAGTGCATGAACAAAATAACATCTTCTTTACGCACAAGTGCAATAATGACACCGCCGCGTTCGTCGCGGCTTGTCCAAGCCTTTGCTCCAAACGGCGCTAGAATGCGGGCTCCCTGGCGGCTCGCCACGTCGATTCCGTTGTGTTTACGTTGTGTGGCAGTTGCGTTTTCATGATAAAATTCTGTGAGGTATGCGATGCTGTCTGAAATGACGGATGTCCAGAATTTCCATGCTGCGCCGATAGTGTCTGCCGAAGCGGGCCGTTTGATTTCGTCTGGGCGCGAGAATCTGATTGTCGTTCCCTTGGGCGGAATATTGAGGTTCCCTTTTTCCCATGACGTTACTCCGTGGCCGTTTTCTTCGAGCGTCTTGGCCACATAGTTTTTGATCATCTTTTCGTTGGTGATGATGGCGTCAAATCGTCCAATGGCGTAGCGAGCAATGCGCTGCATTGTTTCAACGCCGTCGAAAGTGTATTCGAAAGAGGGCGCAACAGAGAGCAGGTTTCTTTCCTGAATGCGGTCGCGGAGGTTTGAATCGCTCCTGTCAATGTCTGTGACAAAGAGGAACGGGGCGATAATGGTGATAAGGAGTAGTAAAGGGAATAAGTTTCGGATAATTCTCGGGAATCCGTCAAGCGGGTTCTTGGTGAGAATGGAAACTTTATGGAGTTTTTTGACTACTTTGGCGAGGCTTTCGGGATTTTTTTTGAAGTCTAGTGCGAAAACTTCCTTGGTTGCTCTTGCGCTACGGCGTGTTGCTTTGCGGGCTTTGGGATAGCTGCGGCGGGCAGGGCGTTCTTTTGAAAGCCATAAAATTTCTGTTTTTTGAGCCTCTTTTACGTCTTCGATGAATGCTGCTGCCGAATTTACCGAAATTCCGGTCACATGCATAATCAAAAGGCGTGCCATCGAAACCAATTTCCCGACATTTTCTACCTGCTCTGTCGAAATAATGCCAATCACTTGCGGCGCTATCTTTTCGAGACTTCTGATGTTGTGGTAGAGGGTGCGGAATTCTGTATCCGATGAGGGAATTGCTTTTTGTCCTGCGAGAACGATGTTTTCTGCGGACGTTGCAATCTGGTCGATGTCGTCGACCGTAAGGAGCCTTTGCGAAAGGTCTAACGCCTGGAAGGGAGCGTTCCCGGTGAGGCGGTTTTTCCCAGAAAAATCAATTACAACAAAACGCGCACCGGCGTTAAGTGCCAGTGCGAATTTCTGCAAGGCTTCTGTGGACAAAACGTCTTCGTCAGCGATGGCGAAAAGCGTTAGCCCGCCTTGGTTGTAAAGGCTTTCTAGAACCTTTCTTTGCATGCCTTACTTGGCGGCACCGCGCGGATAGGAGTAGCCAGAAGGAGGGGCTGCGACGAACTTGTCGACCTGGAGGTAAAGTTCTTCAGCGGATGCGGCCGGGTTGAAGAAAATTTCCTGGTTGCGGTTCTGGCTACGGCCCTTGATCGGTTCGTTGCGGCGGCCGCGGCTAACAATGCCGAGCGGGAGCACTTCGAGGAGCGGCAAAAGACCGAAGTAGCGGAAAAGGCTGAAGTTCTTCTGCCATGTGGTACGTTCTGCCAAGATAGCGAATGTCCCTTCGATGATGGACTTGCTCTGGAGAAGATCTTCAGAGGTCATCGTCACGAGTTCGTGATTGGTGGGGAAGTTATTCTGGAAGTTTACCATGTCGCCTTTGAGATAGTTGGCGTCGCAAAGGAATACGAATTTCATTGTTTTTCCTGGTTAGATTTGGTTTATTTTTCAAAATTAGCTTTTTTTTGCGAAATTTGTCATTTTTTAAGGGGGTGTTTTGGGGCGTGATTTGCAAAATTTGACGTGTTTTACAAAAAATTTACATTCACGGGTGACGTTTTATTGTGTTATGGGGTGTTTTCACTAGTATTTATTGGCCAAAATGCTGTTTTGGAACAGAATTGGTGGTTTTGCGTGTTTTTTAGAGTGGATTGTTGTAACTCGTTGATACTCAAATAGTTATGAAAAAATGGAATGCTTAGTAGACGAAAATTCCATTTTTTGCTATGGAAAAACCTTTGAATTGATTGATTTGTTTTTTGGGGAAAACATTATATTTAAAGACGTTTTTAAGGACGTTTGAAAAATTTCGCAGTGAAATTTTGATTTCGTGTATGGTATCGGAGATTGAAAATGAATAAGTTGAAGATGTCTATGGCGACCTTGCTTGCCTCGGCAGGCGTGATTGCAACGTCATCGTTTGCGCAAAATCCAGCCCCAGCGGCTCCTGCTCCTCAGCCGGCCCCAGCCCCTGTTGCTGCACCTGTAAGTGAACCTGCACCGGCGGTTGCCAATGAAGCTCCCCAAATTGGTGGAATTCCTGGCGAATCTATTTTGGAAGGTGGCACTTTTTCGAAGATTAAACTCGATAATTTTGTAACTGACGATACGGACCACCCCTCGCAGATCCGTTGGAAGGTGAGCGGCAATAAGAACCTTAAGGTGACTATCGGTCCGGACCATACGGTTGAAATTGCAACCCCGAGCCCGCTTTGGAATGGCTCTGAAGACATTACTTTTACGGCGACAGACTCCAGGGGCGCCTCTGCTTCTGAAACGGTGAACTTCACTGTTGAATCTGTGAACAATCCGCCGGTTGTAAGCCAAATTCCAAGTCAGGTTATCGAAGAAGGCAAACAGTTTGCAAAAATCCGCTTGGATGATTATGTAAATGACCCGGACCACAAGAAAGATCAGATTACGTGGGATACGGAAATCCGTCCGTCGGGTGGCCCGCAGGCCGATGGTGATTTGTCTGTAACGATTGACAATAATCGCGTAGCAACGGTTGTTGTTCCGGACGCACATTGGTATGGTTCTGCTCAAATTAAGTTTATTGCAAATGACCCGGATTACGGTAGCGACAACAAGACGGCCGCATTTACGGTTACTCCGGTGAATGATCCTCCGACATTCACGAAGAAAATCCCGGACCAGGTTATTGATGAAAAGAACCAGTTCGACATGATATCCCTTGCGGACTATGTTACGGACCCGGATGACGATGTCATGAAGCTCAAGTGGACAGTGACGGGCAACAAGGACTTGAAGATAGAAATCGACAAGTACGGTTCTGCCATCATTACCACTCCGAATGAATTTTGGAACGGCCAGGAACGCGTGACGTTTACCGTGACGGATGCTGCCGGTGCCAGTGCAAAGCAGGATGTCCTGTTCAAGGTCAACTCCATCAACGATCCTCCGGAATTTGTGCAGAACATCCCGGACCAGACGATTGAAGAAAAGCAGGAATTCGCTCCGATTCAGCTTGGCCAGTATGTGAAGGACCCGGACCACCGCATTGAAATGCTCAAGTGGGCTGTTGCCGGTGCCAAGGACCTTAAGGTCTCCGTTTCTGGCGGCGTTGCCACGATTCGTATTCCGAACAAACTCTGGAACGGCTCTGAATCCATCAAGTTCAAGGCTTGCGACCCCGAAGGTGCTTGTGCTGAAAGCGAAGCTATGTTTACAGTCAACTCCGTGAATGACTTGCCGAAGTTCATTCGTCCGATTCCGAACCAGAATATCAACGAAAAGCAGCAGTTCACCAAGATCAAGCTTGATGAATTTGTCAAGGATGACGACCACAAGAATTCTGAACTTTCTTGGGATGTCGAAGTCAAGCACCAGGGCCCGATGCCGGAAACGGGTACGCTCAATGTTTCCATTGACGACCAGCATGTGGCTACGGTCGAAATTCCGGACCCGAACTGGAACGGCAACACGATTGCCACATTCACCGTGACGGACCCGGAAGGTGGTATGGCTAAGCAGGATGTCGCCCTCAATGTGCGTTCTGTGAACGACCCGCCGGTATTCAAGAAGATCCCGGACCAGACTGTTGAAGAAAAGAATGAATTCACGTCGTTTATTTTGGACGACTACCTGAGCGATGCCGACCACGACTTCTCCAAGCTCAAGGTTGAAGTGACTGGCAATCGCGATCTCAAGGTTAATATCGACAACAGATCTCATGAAGTTTCTATAAAAATTCCGCATGAACAGTGGAATGGCTCTGAAACGTTGACCTTTACGGCAACTGACCCGGAAGGCGCTCGTGCAACGACTTCTGCCAAGTTTACTGTAAAGGCTATCAACGATCCTCCGGTCATGAAGGATATTCGCGAACAGACAATCAAGGAAAAGGGTGAATTCCAGCCGATTGAACTTGATAACTATGTCGAAGATCCGGACCACGCCAAGAATCGCCTCAAGTGGACGATTACCGGCAACAAGGAACTCAAGGTTGCCATGGATGGTGCTCATGTCGTGCGTATCACTCCGCCGTCTCCGCAGTGGCATGGTGCCGAAGCTATTAACTTCAAGGTTTGCGACCCGGATAACGCATGCGACGAACGCACGGTGAACTTCACGGTTGAATCCGTGAACGACGTGCCGATGTTTGTCAAGCAGGTGATGCCGCAGACTATCCGTGAAAAGGGCCAGTTCCAGCCGATCAAGCTTGGCGACATAGTGAAGGACATGGATAACAAGCTCTCGGAACTTACCTTTGCAACATCTTGCAAGCCGGCAGC
>CAMUYW010000115.1 GCA_947165045.1 uncultured Fibrobacter sp.
GCGGTGACTACGGTTACTTGACCCGTTCTGGTGAAGAATGCATGAACTGCCCGCGTCCGAGCTACTGGGCATTCCAGATGGCTTCTGACGCTCTCCGTGGCAAGCTCATGAAGACCACCATCAAGGGTGACGAAGACGCTCTCTTGACCGCTTACTGGACTGTAAACGGCAACAAGAAGCAGCTCCTCCTCGTGAACAAGAGCCCGTACAGCGACTTCGATATCAAGCTCGACATTCCGGGCTTCAAGGGCAAGGCTTCTGTCCAGACTCTCGACAAGAGCTCCGAAAAGCTCAAAGAAGGCTGGGCAAACGATCCGTCCAAGAAGGCTAAGACAGTCGATATCACTAAGGGTATCAAGGTCGGCAAGCGCACCCTTACGCTCATCACTTTGAACTAAGGTGTAAAAATTGTCTTCCCCGCGTGGGGATCCAAGACATTAAGCGAACCTCGTCGGAAACGGCGAGGCTCGTTTTTTATCGTCATCCTTGTAATACAACATCGTCATCCTCGCGATATTATATCGTCATCCTCGTGAAGACGAGGATCTACTGCTTTTATTCCATTCTAATTTGTATATTGCTTTTATGCTACATCGCTTTTCTCATTTATTCATTTTCGTGTTTGTGACGGCTTTCGGCATGCTTTGCGTGCTTTCGTTTGCTGCGGATGTTCCGCTTGATTCTGTGAAACACTTGTTCGTGCAGAACCCGAACTCTGCATCTTTGCATAGTAAGAATTCAAATGTTACATCAAATGGCTCGAGTGATACGTTGACCACTGTCGAAACTTCTCCAAACATTGAAGTGCTTCAAAGCTATGCGGAAACAGCGAAAAAAGAACGCGAAGAGGCTTTGCTTTATCGACTTGCAATGTCGAAAGCTTTGTTCGAAGACCGTTATGATGATTTAGCGCAGATAGTCAAGGATGCAGAGGCTTACGAACAAACTGCAAAAGTTTATCCCGCATTTTTTGCAAATGATAGGTTCTTGATAAGATATTTCCTCAAGGATTTTGATTACCTGTGTAATATGGCCTTTGTAAGTAAGTTGGTGATTGAAAATGAAGTCTATGATGAATTTCAAGGGACTCTCTACCGTAAATTGCGGAGAGAAATTGAATCGGGAAAACTGGAAGAAACTGTCAAGAATATCGAAAATGAAAGTGACCGCGCATTCGTTTATATTATTCTAAATAGCTTTTTTGAAAAGAAAAAAGAAGTTTCGTCGTTGATTGAAAAGTACAAGTACCAATTGACAAAAGAAGATCAGCTAAAGTTTCTTGTTGAACGTTTTTGGTTGAAAGAAGAACTTGATGAAAATAGCTATGGCGCATTTTCTTGGGGAGGCGGAATTGTCAAGTCTTTAGGGAGTCTGTCGGATAAAATCGGTTTGAGCCCAGTAATGTATTTGGGAATAGACTTTATTCGAAATGATTTCCTTTATGAATGGGGAATGGACATTAACGGTGTTCAAAATAAAGACCCGGATTCCTTGCAATTCTATGATATGCGCTGGGACTTTAATTTTGGCTATACCTTCGTTAAAAACAAGCATGTGTTTCTTTATGGCTATGGAACGGTTGGCTTTGGCATGAATGCGTTCAACGTCCGTGGAAAAGATTCAAAAGACAAATCAAAAGATGATTTGCCGTATCAATTTTATCCGGCGTTTGGTGCCGGGGCTATGGTTGATTTGTTCTTTACGGATAAAGGACATTTTCATAACGGATTGAGATTTAGAGCCGGCTTCAGGAGCTTGTTCTCTGGCGATGTGCTAAAAGCATCTGGTGTTCGCTTGTATGCGTCTATCGAGTGGACTTTGCATGAATACACAAAGAAGCCCGTTGATTTCGACTATTCATTTAGAGAGAATGGGGTGAAATGATGGTCCTTCGATTTTTGCTCTTCCTTTTGGTGGCTTCATCTCTTTCTTTTGCAGAGAGATATGTGAGCTTTTCTCAATTGCAGACGGTTGCGCAAAAATTGCAAACGGCGCCGGTTGCTTATTACGGGAGCCTTATTCAAAGAAAATATTTGCAGAAAGATTTTTATCAGCTTGAAAGTGCTGAGTTCGAACAAAAATTTCCGGAGGTGTATAAATCTTTTCTCGGTTGGGCTAATCATAAACAGAATCGTCAGAACGATCTTTTGTCGCGGGCGCCTGAAGAATACCAGCGTATGTTCGAAGAACGCTATTCATTGATGGATGTAAAGGGATTTTTCTTGATTCACGATGAAATCCGTGTGGACAAGATTTATGACAAGGCTACCGGAACGTGGGTGACGCCCAAGCCCGAAGATGCGAAAAAGGAACTTTTTTCGTTTGCGTATGTCGGACCGGATATTTCTGAGGACTCTACGTGGAAAATTTCTCAGAGAATGATGGTTGATTTACACAATCCCGAAGATCAGTCTCTTCCGGTCAAAAGAATTTTTTTCATGGATGGCTATTCAGAAGAGTGTTATTCCTTGATGGATGCATCAATTCTTGAAAAGATTCATTATTATCCGCATCGATTAAAATATGATGTAAAGTCTAATAAATCTTTGTACGTTCGAGAAAACGCCCCGGAGCCTATTAAACGCGAAAAAGTGGGACCTGTCGTAAAGAAAGAGGGTGATTTTAGATTTAATGCGTTTGTCGATTTTGGCTATCCGTTCTTGTTGGGAAATTTCCCGGATTTTGATCCTAAGTTTTATTTAGGCTTTGGCTTTAATGTTTATACAGGCAATTTTTATTGGGGAATCGGGCTCAGTATTCGTTCGCTTGAGGCAAAGTGCGATTCTTGCGGCACAGGCGATTTTGGTGCGCATTTAGAACTTGGCTATTTGTGGATGAAAACGAAATACATTGAAAGCGGTGCGTGGGGAAATCTCGGATTCTCGGCGGTGGAAGTTCCGCCTATAAAGGGGAAGCCTGATTCTGAATACCAGCATGAGCGCTATTTCCGCTATGGGTTTGGCATATACGTTGATGCGATTTTCCCGAGCCTTATCGGTAAACCTGTAAACAGCTTTTTTGAACGTGGTTTTGGAAACCGTTTTGGTGCGCGCCTAAAGCTTGGGCTGCAAAACATGAATATTTCTGAAATTGGACATGCCAAAGGATTTTCGCCGTTTGTGTCGCTCGGCTTCACGTGGCATTTGGTCGCTTTGAACAAATAAATTTTCGTGGCTTTTCTATCTTTTGTTACATGCAAAACGAAAATTTTGAAGAAAAAATCAAGGGTAACCCGATTGCCCTTTTACCGGTCGCCGTGTTCCTGGTTTTGTACTTGGGTCTCGGTATTACGTTTGAATACATCCTCCATATTTCGATGGGCTTTTATAACATTCCCATTGTGGCGGCGTTCTTGATTGCGATTTTTGTCGCATGCATGCAGAACCGCAAATTGAATTTTGACAAGAAGATGAACATCATGGCGGGAGCGCTGGGCGACCGCAACATTTTCTTGATGATTCTCATTTTCCTTTGCGCGGGCATTTTCGCGGGCATTCTCGGTCGTTCGAGCGCCTCGGCCGCGGCATACCTTTTGCTTGACTTTATCCCGGCGCAGTTTGCTGTAGTGGTGCTGTTCTTGGTGGCGGCGTTTGTCTCTACGGCGATGGGCACTTCGGTAGGCACGATTGCGGTTGTTTCGCCGATTGCGGTTGAGGTGGCGCAAATGGCTGGTTTCGGAGTTCCGTTCTGTGTCGCAACGGTGATTGGCGGTGCCATGTTCGGCGACAACTTGAGCTTTATTTCAGATACAACGATTGCGGCGACATCGACGCAGGGCTGCAAGATGAAGGACAAGTTCCATGTGAACTTTATTATAGCGCTCCCGGCGGCGCTTGTGGCGGTGGTGATTATTACGGCGATTTCATTTGCGACGGAGGCTCGTGCAGTTGCCGAGAATTCCTACAGCTTGGTGCAACTGATTCCGTACGTTTTGGTGTTGGTGCTTGCGCTTACGGGTATTAACGTGTTTACGGTGTTGCTTGTTGGCATTGTAGCTGCGTCGGTAATCATGGTCGCGTTTGGCCCGCTTGATATGATGGGGCTCTTGCAGAACATCGGGAACGGCATTTCGGGCATGTACGAGACGATTCTTGTGGCTGTTCTGGTGAGCGCTCTTTGCGGATTGATTCGCATTCATGGCGGTTTTGCGGCTCTGCTTGATTTCATCCACAAGGTGTTTAAGGGGCATCGTAGTGGTCAGGTGGGCGTTGGCCTTTTGGTTAGTGCGCTTGATGTGGCGACTGCAAATAATACGGTTGCTATTGTGATGGCGGGCCCGATTGCAAAGCAGATGGGCGATGAGTACCGCATTTCTCCCAAGAAGACGGCTTCGCTTTTGGATATTTTCAGTTGCGTGGTGCAAGGCATTTTGCCTTACGGTGCGCAGATGTTGGTGGCGCTTGCGGCGATTTCTACGGCCTTGCCGAATGCGAGCGTGAGCGCTTTTGACTTGATTCCCTATATGTTCTATCCGTTCTTGTTGCTCATTAGTGTGCTCGTGTTCATTGCGATTTCGCCGCGCAAGAAAAAGGATTCGGATTTATAAGCACGGGATAGGGCTGGATGCTGGGGCGTTTTATTCGTTCTCTTGTCGCCGTTTGGGTATGGTTATCGGAAAATCGAATCGATTATTTGAAACAAATTATTTCTGATGCGGAAAACTTTGAGCGGACTGCATGGAATATAAAGCGGCACACGATCGTTTTCAAGACTCGTTATATACTAAACTGAGGAAACAACTTGAAACTGGTGAACTCGAAAAAACGCTTAAGAATGTTGAAGATGAAAGTGACCGCGCATTTATCTACATCACCATTGTAGGCTTGTTTGAAAATAGAAATACGATGCCGGATTTGGTTGAAAAATACAAACCCCTATTGACAAAAGTCGATCAGTTGAATTATGTAAATTTACAGTTTGGGAGCGTGATTGATTATAAATCTCATAAGAATACTTATTTTGCAGGTTCCGTGGGGGCGGCTTTTGTAAAACCTGTGGGACGTGTTTCTGATAGGATTAAAAGTGGTGTTGGCATAGATCTTTTTTGGGTTCAAGGTACTAAAACTTCCGATGAAGTAGACCGCCATATGCCAGAAAGCTTCATGTTCTCATTTGATGCTAGTGGCGTGGTTGATTGGTATTTAGGAGATATTTTTGCAATTCGTTTTAGAGCTGGTATGCGGAATATTTTCGCAGAAAAAGTCTTAAATTCATCCGGCGCTAAAATGCATGCTTCTCTTGAATTGCTTATTTGCGAATTTTAAATGAATTAGTCGGAGCGGAAATAAAAAACTCCACCTTTTGAGGTGGAGTTTAGTGGATGATGCAGGGGTCGAACCTGCGACCCGCTGATTAAGAGTCAGCTG
>CAMUYW010000116.1 GCA_947165045.1 uncultured Fibrobacter sp.
AGCGATTGTTCCTACGGAAACGCCTGTGAGCACGGGCTCCACCCATAATGCAAATACCGATAATCAACGACTGCTGCAAAATCACGACAAGCACGCTTGGAACAACATAATTCGAATAGCTGCCTGTATTATTGTACATTGTTTGAATCGACAGCGGTATCGGATCACGCATTGCCATCGCTTTTGCCGAAGGTACTTTTTTACCTAAAGCAATCGCCTTGACCTTACTCACGGCACCAACAGTCAAAGCACATGTCGAGAACGCGGTACCTATCGTACCATGAAGCATCACATAGGCGCCATGCGTAAAGATGTTTATCTTTGTCGGCTTCTTGTTCAGCAGATCCTTTTCCATGTTTTCGGGAATAACCATGAAGCCAAAAATGTCTTCACGCGCCATGGCGGTTTCCGCTTCGAGCATGTCGTTATAAACAGCCTTGACATCGACTTGCTGCGTTGCAGAAGCCATACGTGTGAGTTCGCGCGACTTTGCAGAATGATCCAAATCGACAATAGCCACCGGAACGCGAGAAACAGTCTGATTCACGTACGCCGTTGGATAGTAGAACGCATAGAGGACGCCAGCGACAACAAGTAAAAGCACAGCCGCAGGGTCAGTGAAAAACAACTTCCATTCTGTCAAAGTGACTTTCAAAAGACGACTAATCATTTTTTGCGCCTCCTGACTTTTTCAAGCAAGCCTTTGAACAAAGAGTCGATAGTGACAACATCTTCGTCTTCGACAGCGACAGGAATCTGGGAATCATGTTTCAGACGGAACGACCAGCGAAGTCCCATAGCAAAACATCCAAACAAAGTCCAGAACAAAGCCATGCCACCCATAAGTTTGATAACGTCCCAAGAGGCTTGCATGCCAACATCGCCAAGGAGCATCATGGATTGTACGCGAAGAACATGCGTAAGCGGAAGCACAAATGCAAAACAACGCACGGCAAACGGCATCGCCATCACGGGGAACGTCTGGCCCGCGAATGCAAATGCAGGGCCGCCAATCACACCGCAAACGCCTGTAGCAATACGCATCACACCAGTAACGCCAACAAAAGTCATACCAGCACCCACGCAGCAAATGACCATCAAGAGTTGCGCCACGGAAACCATCACAAATTCTTCAAAGCCCATTGGCATGAGCATGCGATGCGTGTAAGCATAACAGCCCATGTATTCAAGCCAGAGGATAATTACAGCAGGGACAAACGTTGCAATTCCAAGCGTCACCCAAGAACGCTCTGCATACTGGTAAAATTCACGCACGCGCTTGTCGCGAAGCGGGAACGAGCCCACATACACAGCCACAAGCATTGCGGCCAAATGAAACATCGCAGATACAAGCCCAAGCGCAAGAAACCCCTGATAATTGCCTTCGATGTTACCGACCGAGTGGATCTCGGTTTTAATCGGATCTTCAAAGGATGCCGTAAAAAGTTCTGAGCCAACATCAGTAAGCACCGCACGAATTTCCTTTGTCGCAAACATATTCGTGAGATAATTCTGACCGCTCGAATAAACCGGAATCACAGGAGATTCAAGGCGAAGTGCTCGGCGTTCCAATTCATTCGGGAATACGATAAACGTTTGCAAGTCACCGCGAATAACCGCGTGTTCGCATTCGCTCATGTCGTGGCAAATCAACTTCACATCAAGCACAGGGCTTGATTGGAGAGCCCTTTCAAGGCGATCAGCGAGCTGGCTATTGTCTTGCTTGACAATTCCTATCGGGATGTGCTGCACAATTTCATTCGAAAACATTTCCAGCATGAACACGGAAACGCCCACGGGAAGCACAGCAAGAATCATCCACAAAACGAGTTTGTGGCCGAAATAAATTTTCCCGATTGTCTTTAAAAGACCTTTCAGCACAATAACCTTCTATTACTGATTACTGAATATCGTCGACAGGGAACAGAACACTCATGCCCGGGCGGAGGTTTTCGACCTTGTGGGTCGGACGCATACGGACTTCGAACGTTTTGAGGTCAAAACCGGAGCTTTCCTTAGAGCTACGCCACGTTGCATAATCACCAACAGAAGCAATGTAGCTTACAACCATTTCGACCGTCTTGTCAATCGCCGGAACTTGGAGATAGAATTTTTTGCCTTTGGACACATTCTTGAGGTAATCTTCGCGGAGATGGAAAACAGCCCAAGAATCATTCAAGTCGGTCACGGCGATAATCGGCATGCCGGAGCCTACCACCTCGCCTTCTTCGGCAAGTTTCAACGAAACTTCGCCGGTTATCGGCGTGCGAATTTTGGTTTCTTCGAGGTAAGCATCGACTTCGGCATTGGCGCCCTTGGCCTGCAACACGAGAGCGTTTGCAGCGGCCTTGTCTTCGCTGCGGGCGCCGGCAACGGCCTGATTGTACTGAGCGCGGGCGGCGTCGGCAGCGGACTGCGAAGCCTTCATCTGCGTTTCGGCTTCATCACGTTTTTGTAACGGGAGCACGCCTTCGTTGTAGAGTTTCTGCACGCGATTGTAAGTGTTCTTGGCAAGCGTTGCTGCCTCTTGAGCGCGGTCAGCCATAGCCTTGAGTGCGGTAATGTCTTCGCTACGGGCTCCATTGCGAGCCTTGCTGGCCTGAGCCTTTGCAGCACCGAGAGCGCCCTGAGCCTGAATCTTTTTCGCTTCGATTTCAGGACTGCTGATAACAGCGACCAAAGAATCCTTATAGACCATGTCGCCTTCGTGAACGAGCAATTTTTCAATGCGGCCCGGAACCTTCCCTGCCACGAGCACGCGGCGTGCTTCCATTTGGCCTTGCAAGAACTGTTCACGCGGTTGCGTTGCAAACTGTTGGAGCTGGGAAATTCCCATAATAACCAACACAATCAAAGCCAGAACGACAACAACTTTTCCAATCATCTTTAATGCGTTCATTATTTATTCTCCGTTTCTAAATTTTGTTCAACAGGCTGTGCAGCAGCCGGTTGTGTTTCTGTCGCAGGCGTTTCGGTTGCCAAATTTTCAGTTGCCGGGCTCGCTTCAACCGGCTTTTCTACGACCAATTGCTTGGAAACAAGAACTGTACCAGCAGTAGAAACTTCACCAGCCGCTTCGAGAAGTCCAAGCCATGCAATTACAGCATCGTAATGAGCCTTGAGGTCCGCCACCTGCAAGCGAGAAAGCGCTAGTTCAGCATCAACCACATCAAGACCTGTAGCAAGTCCTGCTTCATATGCCTTATTCTGGCTACGCAATGCTTCGTCGGCAAGTTCACGCGTCTTGGCGAGGCTTACGAGCCTCCCCTTTGCATGTTCGAGTTCGCGCCAGCGCTTTTCGACAAGGAGCTTCAAATTGTCAATCGTTTCTTCTTCGAGGCTACCCAAAGAACGGTCCATAGCCTTTGCAGAACTAACTTTTGCACGGGTATCACCACCCTTGAAAATGTCCCACTGCATCTTGGCTCCAATCGCCCATTCCGGCTCCAGAAGCGTCAAATCTCTAGTATAGAGTTCTTTGTAGCCAAACAAGGCAATTGTCGGGAAATAGTCCGCACGAGCGGCACGAATTGCGTTCTGATTGCGTTTACGTTCAATGCGCAACTGACGAAGTCCCGGATGTTTGTCAACAGCAAGAGCCTTGAATTCATCCATCGTACGAATGCCTTCCGGAGATTCAACCGGAGTTGTTGCGGTAAGGCTTGTGTCCGTGTGCAGCATGCTTGCAAGAGCCATGCGAGCGAGCGACTGATCACGAAGAGCGTCTTCATAAGCATTTTCGGCTTCGGCCAAAGCAACTTCAGCACGGAGGCGTTCGGTCTTGCTTATCTGACCGCCTTCTTCAAGTTTCTTGGAACGTTCAAGATGTTCAGCAAGGTCCTTCTTGGTCGTTTCGCGCATCACGACAAGCTCTTCACACAGACGGAGCGTGAAATACTTGGTCGCCACATCCATAAGGACCGTGTTCTGCGCCATTTCAAATTCGGCCTTGCGGGCGTTCACATTCTCTTTTGCAGCATCATAAGCAGAATAAATCTTGAGGCCTGTAAAAATGGGCCACACAACGGTCAAGCGAGCGTTAAAGAACCAATCGTCTTGCACCTTCATGTTGAAATCGGCATCGTTGATATTCTTTGTCGCATTGGCGCCATATTGTTCTGCAGTCTGCTGTGCAAATGTTTCCGGAGAACTCGTACCGAGTTTTTCCTTGAGTGCATTTTCAGCATAAGCTTTAGCTTGCGCTTCATTGCCCGTCTTGGCATAAGCGCCTTCGTAAGCTTGCTTATAGCCCGCGGACGCCTTGTTATAGGCTTCGATATAAGCTTTAGAATAAGCCGCAGCACCAGCAATATCGCCAAGCGGTTGCTGGATACGCCCAAGATCTATCGAAATCGGGTCATTAATCTTGGTAATACCCGCCGAGAGGCTTACCGTCGGGAGGAAACGGGCAAAAGCTTCATCTTCACCACTTTGGGCAATATCCACTTTAGCCTTTTCAGCCTTAATTTTTGAATTGTTGGCCATGGCCATATCCAGCGCATCCTGCAAAGAAAGCGCTGCAGCATTACAAGCCACGCAACCACCGAGAATAAAAGCAAAGTACCGTTTCATAGCTACATTAATAATACAAAAAGATGACATAGGTAGCAATTGCAAAACCGCGTATATCTTGCATATAACAAAAAAAGTTCCGGCGAAATGTCGGAACTTTTGGCGTAAAACTCAAAAAGCCTGAATCCTCGTCTACACGAAGATGACAGCACGAGTAAATTTACTTGCCCGGAGTCGGGTCAGCGACAGTCCAATTGGTATAGCCATAGCCCATCGTGGTAAAGTCCTTACGATTGAGGCTCTTGCCCTTACCATCGGCTGCATACATATCCGGCCAACGGTCACTATAAAGAGTCGCATCAGAAAGTTCATAGTACCATTGCTTTGAGCCATCGGCCTTCGTCACATAAGAATAGGGTTTCTTGACAGCGACAGTTTCACCGCGGTTAGAAAGTTTACCTGCGTAGAAACGAATTGGCACAGCAGCATCAATACTGTAACGAGTACGGAGCTGAGATTCATAAGCCTTCAGAGAATCTCTAAAGAGAACCATCTTTCCACCAGCCGGGATAACATCGGTCGATGCAAATTCCATATTCACACCTTCGATTTTCCAGCCCTGCGGAGTATT
>CAMUYW010000117.1 GCA_947165045.1 uncultured Fibrobacter sp.
GGATCCTCCTTGCGGAGGATGACGGTGAGAGCATACGCAAGACGCTTTCGTTAAATGTATGGATCCTCCTTGCGGAGGATGACGGTGAGAGCATACGCAAGACGCTTTCGTTAAACGTATGGATCCTCCTTGCGGAGGATGACATGCGAAGGTTAATACCCAGAGCAGCCGAGGGCGGAGAGGACGAATGTTTCGCTTTCGCCCATGCGGTAATACGGAATTAAATCATCGTCATCAATAACGGAATCGTCATTGCCGTTCAATTGCAGCAATTCCCCGATGCGGCGTTTGAAGATGGAAAAGCCGGAATCTCGCGATGGCATATCCCAAAGATCTTGTTCAGGGATTTCGACTACATGCTTATTTACTTTAACTACTTTGCGATTCATTGTTTTACCCTTTTAGTGTTATTACGAGCACTAATATAGAATCGCAAGGTGTCAAAAGCTGACATTTTGTGTTTTGCGCAATTTTTTATTTCACTAGCCCCTTCGACTGCGCTCAGGATGACACGTTAATACAGACCCCAGAACCCCGGGACATGTCCGGGGCAAGCTCAGTTCAGGATGAGAAATGCTGTTATTCTACAACGGTAGCTTTGATTTGGCCATGGCCGGCTTTATCAAGCCCAATAGCCTTTGCGGCGGCTTCGCTTAAATCGAGCACACGCTTTTTCGCGTACGGTCCACGGTCATTGACGCGCACAACAACAGAGGCGCCAGTCTTCACGCGAACAACCTTCAACTTCGTTCCAAACGGGAGCGATCGATGTGCACAGGTAAATTCATCGCGGTCAAAAATTTCACCGCTAGCCGTTTTCTTGCCATCAAATCCCTTACCATAATAACTAGCATCTCCCGAAAAAGTGTAACCAATTTTTGCTTTTTCCTGAACGCGAGATGACTTGGTAACGCGAGTGTAACCTTTGCGATGCCCAGCGCCGCTGCACCCCGAAAAAGCCACCAGGACACACAAAAGAACAATTAGAAAGCCGCGGGAGACCATAACATTTTACTCAAAATCGTACATGCTATTGTACGTATTTTCAAGAATTTCGTCTTCCTTGCTGATAATATCAGCTTTCTTCTCTTCGGGCTTTTCCTTCAACATTTCATAATAGCGGGCGGAATTTTTATCCAAATTTTCGATAGTTTTTTCCGTACGCTTGCGAAGCTTTGCAAGGTCGTCATCTGTCATGGTAAGGCGAGTATTCAGCACATAAGCAGCTTGTTTACCCCATGCAGTCTGACCATGTTTATCGCGAAGGTTTCGATAAATCGAGGCGGCACTGTCCAATCTTTCCGGATTCATCTGGAAATAAACAGCCTTCATGTAAAGAGCCTGAATGCCGGACTGCGTTTGCGGATATTCCTGATAAACACTATCAAAAGAGGCAAAAGCAGTCGCATAGGCGGAATCGACCTGATCCATCTTGTTCACCGGCATTTCGGATGCAACGGTCCACAAGCTTTCTGCAATCATATAACGTTCATGAGCTTCATCTTCGCGAGTTTTCATCGTTACCCGCATGCCGAGGTTCGCCTGAGCCTGCTTTGCATATTCCGTATTCGGATACTTTTCGATGATTTCCTTGTACATTTCTTCGGCTGTATCGGGGTCATGCAAGAATTCATCATAGACAAAAGCTCTTGCATAAGAGGCACGCATAACGCTTGCCGTATCGTCCGACTTTTCAATAATATTCGTGAGCCTTGCCACAGCGCTATCCGCTTCAGAAAGCTTAAGCAAGAAAAGTTCCGCAATCATAAATTCATTCGAGAAGAACGCCTTCATGTTGGGTACAGAATCTTTGCGTTCCAAAATCTCTTCGTTACGATCACGCATGGAAACCAAGCGCAGCAATGCGGTACGGCGATCGCGGGCCTTTTTACCGTATTCACTAATAGACCGAGCAATATAGCTGCTGTCATAATAGGACATGGCGAGCTTATAATTCAACGTCTTGGTCTGCTCGTAATCGCCCATGTTAAAGTAACTGCGAGACGACGGTTCCGTTTTCGGATAATCCTTATTGACCTTATTGAAAATCACATAGGCGTCGGCATTTTTCCCCGCCAAAAGCGTGGTTTCACCAATTCGAACCAAGTAGTTCGCACGTTGATTTTCGTAGGCTTCCGTCTTATAAAGCTTTTTAAATTCGTCTGCGGCCTTGAGATATTCCTTGTTGTTCACAAGGCATTCGGCCGACTGTTCACCCGCCGTCTGGCGTTCGCGATCGTTCAAATTCTCGATTTCTTTCGCGTTATAATGATGGTGTGCCTTATCCCAGTTTTCCATCTTGTAGTAGAGGCCAGCCAAACGGAAATGGGCCTTGCCTTTCATGTACGGAGTTCCGCTCGTATCAGCCAGCACAGCTTCCAATGCAGCAATAGCCTGTTCTGGCGCCTCGGACTTTTCGTCCAAAAGCGAAAGCAAGTTCAAGCCCTGGAAATAGTAAGGATGATTCTTATCGGCAACTACAGGCTCCAATGCGAAGCGGGCGATATTGAATTCCTGATTGCGATAGAGGCAGTAAGCACGTTGGTATTCCACGGCACGCATAGAATCGTTATCGGCAAAATAACGTTCGTATTCGTCGTACTTGGTAATAGCTTTCGGCCAATCTGCCTTATGCCTGTAAGATTCTGCTATGAGGAAAACGGCTTCGGCAGTACGCTTCTTGTTCTTGGGGAAGCGTTCCAGCACGCGGGAACCTTTTTCGATGATTTTTTCGTATTTCTGGGATTCTTCGCTCCCTGGGTACGATTGAAGTTCATCAGGGACACTGTCCAGACGCGCGGTACGCAACTCCGTAGCTTCGTCATACAGCCGTTCTGCATTGAACATGTGATTCAAATAGGCGCAGCAAGTGCAACCTTCCAACAAAGCAGCCAACAAAACAAGAGCTAAAAAACGACCACGGAACATATAGCTACAAAATAGATAATTGCGAGCTAAAATTCCATAAGAAGCGGCAGATAATCGCAAAGTTTCATGCCTGACGGAGGCAAAGTATTGCGATCCAGGCGAACCATACGCACTTCGGCCGGTTTTCCGATAATGCGAGCGAGAATTTCAAAGTTATCGCGGGTTTCCCAAACGGCAGCGTCCATCACGACCCCATTACCGCAATCCGTTTCACCTGTATTGGTGCTAATTCCCGAAATTCTAGAATTCTGCTTCAGGAGGCGCGAGAAAATCTCGGGAGCAACTCCCAAATGATTCGAATTCGAAGCGGAATCAAAAACCACCACATGAACTTCCTTAAAACGGTTCAACGAATCAAATACGACCGTATAGGTATGGTGATAAGGATTTTCGTAGAAAGTTTCCTGCCAGACAAAGCGCTTCACTTGTTTAAAATTGGCAGGAGAATATTTTCTAAAGAATTCCTGAGAAGAGGCTCCGTAACGAACAAGATAATGGCCCAACTTCGTTGAGAAGTCATGTTTCTTTTCGGGCATCATGGATTCGCGGAGGCTATCCACGGCGCGGTTTAAATTGGCTGTAAGGCCATTATTGTATTCTTCGATTGCGACCTTGCGAACTTGTTCCAGTTCATTCAAACGCATCTTGATATCGGGATAGTCGGGGTCGTTCTTCAGGATGTAGTTGAACTCGCGGCGAGCCATGTCGAACATGTGGGCTTTTGTATAAGCAATGCCAAGCGCTTCGCGGAGCGGCAAGTTTTCAGGATAACGTTCTACAAGCGGTGTAAGAATGTCGCATGCCACCTGAGCGCGGTCTCTCGAAGAGCCTGCATACATACCGCTCTTTCCGGGAGGCGTCTTTTCGCCAATCGTTGCCATTGCACGGCGGGCCTTTTCGAAATCGGGGCGGAATGCTATGATGCGCTGGTACGTTTTCTCGGCTTCGTCAAACTTGCCATTGTATTCAGCAAGGTAACCACGCAACAAATGCAAATCCGAAGAAAGCGGGAACTGAGTCAAAGCATAATCGACCACGAACGCGGCACTGTCGAGCACGCCTTCGTCGTGATAGATCTTTGCCAATAGTTCAAACGCACGCTGCGAGTCACCTGATGAAAGGCTGATAGCAGCATGGCATTCATTGGCGGCATCTCTCATGTTGCCATTTTTGAGCAAGAGTTCTGCATACCAAAGCCTAATTTCATAAAGCGAAGGAGAGCGGGTGCTTGCCATTTTCGCAAGTTCAAGCGCCACAGTCAGGTTTCCGGCCAAGAGCGACTTGCGGCTGTCGAGATAAAAACTGATTCCCGTATTGGGGTAACGCGCCATCAGGCGCCCAATCAAGAGGTCTGCGCGGTCGCGCATAGACTCAGTAACAGAGTCCATATGGAATAACGTATTGACTTCGCCCCAGACCGCCGCATCGACGTTCGGGTACAAAAGTACAAGCGCATCGTAAATTTCGTAAGCAGCCTTGGTCGCACCACTCCGCGAGAGTTCCCCAGCACGGCGGAATTCAGCCTGGGCCTGTACCGGAAGGCGTTCAATATCAGCCTTAAAATTCGGAGCATCGCCATTCAAGACGGCAGTTCCAGCACTAAGGCCAAAAGGAATCTCCCCAACTACAGTCTTCGAGGGACCATATTTATTGTAAAGCTTATATCCGCCATACGCAACCAGCGCTCCAAAGAAACAAAACAGAAAAAGGTACGCCGCAGTGCGAGAAGCAGATGAGGTATTCGCCATCAGAATCCCAATTTAGAGTTCTAATTAAATTTCCAAAAAGTCAGCCAGCTTTTCTTTGTGTTCCTTGCTCTTCTGCAAGCGACGCAAGGTCTTGTTCTTGATCTGGCGGACACGTTCACGGCTGAGCTTGAGGTCTTCGCCAATGTCCTTGAGGGTTGTATCTTCGACCGTATCGAGGCCGTAGAACATACGGAGAATCTCTTCTTCACGCTGCGGAAGGGACGAAAGCGTTTCCTGAATGAGCTTTTTGCGTTCTTCGCGTTCCATGTCTTCGTCTTGGTTGCCATCGCTGCCAAGCACGTCCATAAGCGTACTAACAGAATCTGCACTAGAGACACCGGCATCATCGCCAATCGGGGCATCGAGCGAGATATCGACAATCTTTTCCATGACTTCGACGATGTCGCGTTCGT
>CAMUYW010000118.1 GCA_947165045.1 uncultured Fibrobacter sp.
ACTACAATTGGAAAAAGCAACAACCATATTCTACGCATAATCAACCTCAATAAAAGAATTGTAAGTGCAGGGAGATACGTTCCCTTATAAGGAGCCTTTACAAAACATTGGTAAGATGTGATTGGGCAATATTTCACTAGTACAATTTTAGATATTTTCAAAAGGAGTCAAAAAAAATCCTGGCTCGGATGAGTCAGGATTTTTGAAGCTTTTGTCAAACAAATTACTTCTTGAGGCTCGGAACGCCACCGAAGTCGACGTTCGTCTTCTTGCCGAGCAAGAGGGCGCGCGTCTTGAGCGGGAGGCCGTAGCAACGGATGAAGCCAGTAGCGTCCTTCTGGTCGTACATGTCAACGTCCGTGAAGCCACCGAGGCCCATGTCGTACAAGCTATACGGGCTCTTGATGCCAGCCGGAATGATGTTGCCCTTGTAAAGCTTGAGGGTCACATCACCAGTCACAACCTTGTTGACTTCGTTGAAGAAGGCGTCCATAGCCTGGCGGAGCGGAGTGAACCACTGGCCATTGTACACGAGGTTTGCGTATGTCATAGACATCTTCTGGGCTTCGAACAAAGTTTCCTTGTCGAGCACGAGCTGCTGCAGGCATTCGTGGGCCTTGTACAGGAGCGTGCCACCCGGAGTTTCGTACACGCCGCGGCTCTTGAGGCCAACGAGGCGGTTTTCGACGATGTCCAAGAGACCGCAAGCGTTCTTGCCGCCAATCTTGTTCAGGAATTCGAGGAGTTCGACAGCGCCCATCTTCTTGCCGTCGATAGCCACCGGATTACCCTTTTCGAAGGTAATCGTCACATGGTCGGCCTTGTTCGGGGCCTTTTCGTACGTGTTGGTGTGCTTGAGGAATTCGTACTTGTGTTCCTGTTCCGGGAATTCCAAGACGCCACCTTCGTGAGAGAGGTGCCAGAGGTTGCCGTCTTCGGAGTAGATCTTCTTCTTGCTGATGCCGTTGAGCGGAATCTTGTGTGCAGCGGCGTAGTCGATAGCGTCTTCGCGGCTGTGGAATGTCCAACGCGGATCCTTCCACGGAGCGATGACTTCGAGTTTCGGGTTAAGAGCTGCGTAGGTGAGTTCGAAACGGACCTGGTCGTTACCCTTACCGGTAGCACCGTGAGCAACAGCGTAAGCGCCTTCCTTTTCGGCAATCTTTACCTGGTACTTAGCGATGAGCGGACGAGCAAAGGACGTACCGAGGAGATAAGTACCTTCGTACTTAGCACCGGCGCGAACGGTCGGCCAAACGTATTCTTCAAGGAATTCCTTCTTGAGGTCGAGAACGTAGCACTTGGAAGCACCGGTCTTGAGAGCCTTTTCTTCGAGAGCCTTTGCGTTCGGGAAGTCATTCTGGCCGAGGTCGGCTGCGAATGCAATCACTTCGACGTCGTAGGTTTCCTTGAGCCAAGGAATGATGATGGAGGTATCGAGTCCACCGCTGTAAGCGAGGACGACTTTCTTCTTGGATTCTGTTTTAGCCATTTTGAATGTCCTTTGAGAAAAATTTTTAGACGTGTAAAATATAGAATTAGACTAGAGATAAGAGACAAGTGTCGAGAGATTTTTATAGAAATTTTTCTATTTTCAAAAACATGAGACTTTCCGATAGAGCGCTTGGTTACATTTCACTTTTTGTTTTTGCTTGCATTTTTGGCGGCATCGCGTTTGGCATGTGGGCAGCCCACCAAAACGTACACCAGACAGCAATTGTAGATTTTGAGGAACTCGGTTCATTGCAACCCGAAGACCCCGTTGTGTTGCGAGGCTACCGTGTCGGTACAATCGGCAGCGTCACCTGGCTAAAGGATCGTTCTCGCGTGGTTATTCACTTCACCGAACCGCTTACGCTCCGCTCGGGCACGCAATTCAATAACGTGAACTACGCGCTCATGGGCCAGCGCCGCTTGGAAATCATTCCCTCAAAAACGGGCGAAGTCATGCCAGAGAACCATGTGTTCAAAGGTCACTTTGAACCAGGCATTGCAGAAACTTTGAGGCTCATCGAAAACGTTAACGAACAACTCGATGCTGTTCAACAAACAATTCTATTACTGGCGAAAGGCGATTCGGCACACAAATCCGCACAGGAAATCTACGAAGACGCCATGCATTCAATTGAGGATCTTTTCGCTCACACAGAAAAGACTGTCGGCACACTCGGTCCGAAGTTGAACAAGCTCTTCAAGCAAATGAATTCTTCGACCAAGGCTTTGACAAAAACGACGCTTCAAGCAGACACAGCAATCAAGGCTGTCACTGCGGCTGCAAACGAAAAGATTTCACTTGTCGATTCCGTCGTCATTTCACTTACAGAAAACGCGCAGAAGACAAACCAAATTATAACGAACATCGAAAAAGGCATCGACAACGAAACACTCCTGCAATCCAAAGAACTCATCGAGAACATCAACAGCTTTATCAGCGGTCTTAACAAAGCCATCATGGCGATCGACACGAAGGACCTTGGTTTCAAAGACGAGAACGGGAAACCCATCCATCTCATTTCGTGGAAGAACATGAACATCGTTGGCGACAACGCAAGGGATAAAGCCCGCAAACGTTTGGAAGACGCCAAGGCTCAACAAGAACAAAACAAAGCAGGCAAATAAATGGATTTAGCCAATCTGCCTGGACTCGGCCCCAAGAGACTTGAAAAGCTCAACAAGTCTGGTTTAAATTCCATTGTCGATCTTTTATACAACATTCCACGAACCTACCTGGACCAAACGAAAGTTTCGAAAATTGCAGACTTACACGATGGCGACCGCGCAGTCGTGATTGGAATTATCACGCGTGCAGGAATTGTTAAAGGGCGCATGTCGCGCTTTATGGCTGTTCTTACGGATGGCACGAGCGAAATCCAGCTTCTGTTTTTCCGCGGCACGCGCTTTATCGCAAACAAAGTCAAGCCGGGTACACGTTGGCTTGTTTCAGGCGTAGTCGGTTCGTATCGTGGGTTGCAATTGGTGCATCCGGACATGCAACCGTTCGACGAAGGCGAAGCATTTAACGGACAAATTCTCCCGGTCTACCCCATCAGCGAAGTTTGCCGCGAAGCCAAGATGGAACAGCGGTTTTTTCGCAATTTGTACAAGACGATATTTAACTTTCCGGGGCTTACACTCCCGAACGCTTGCCCGCGCGAACTGACGGATTATTTGCACTTTGCGCCGGTAATGGAAAATCTCCGCGCGCTCCACATGCCGAAGGATTTTGATTCCATTTATAAAGCAAAGCGCGAACTCAAAATTTTGGAGCTATTGCCGTTCTGCTTGCGCATGGTAAAGCGGCGCGAAAATCAAAAAATTCGCGGGCACGAAAGGCAAATTGATTTGGGGAACGTGATGGCGGCGAAGGCACGCCTGCCGTTCCAACTGACCGCAGGTCAGGACGCGGCGCTGAGCACGATTATCGATGGACTCAATGGCAAAAAGCAATTCCATGCATTGTTGCAAGGTGACGTCGGTTGCGGGAAGACGGTCGTTGCAATGCTTGCGATTATGGCCGTCTGCGGCGCTGGTGAGCAATGCGCTTTGATGGTTCCGACGGACATTCTTGCAAGGCAGCATTTCAAATCGCTCAAGCCGTTTTTTGATGCCGCCGGAATCCGCGTGCATCTTTTAGTCGGCGCCACTCCCGCTGCCGAAAAGAAAGTCATTCTCGGCGAACTGCAAATGGGACTTTGCAATGTAGTGATTGGTACTCATGCATTATTCAGCAAAGACGTTTTCTTTGCAAAGCTCGGTTTTGTTATCATCGACGAACAGCACCGTTTCGGCGTAAGCCAACGCGAGGCACTGCTCGCCAAAGGCGATTACCCCGACATGCTCGTGATGAGCGCTACGCCGATTCCGCGAAGCCTCGCGATGACGCTGTATGGCGACTTGAAAGTCATCAGCATCAAGGAAAAGCCCGCAGGGCGTAAGCCCATCAAGACGCGTCTCGTAAATGCAGCGAAGCGAGAATCGATGAAGCAGTTTATTTGCAAAGAAGCCGTTGGCGGAAATCTTTGCTACTGGATTGCAAGCCGCGTAAACGCGGACGGTTCCGCGAGCAGTTCCAGTGCATCGGGAAATGCAACAGGTTCCGCCGCGGACGATTCAGGCGCCCGCAGTGTCGATGACATCGTGAACGAAATGCGTTCCTTTATCGCTGCACACGGAAACGCCGACGCAAACATCGCCAAGCTTAAAGTCGCCGGCGTCCATGGTCAAATGGACGACTCCGAGCGCGACGAAATCATCAAGCGTTTTGCCGCCGGCGAAATCCAGATTCTAGTCGCAACCACCGTTATCGAAGTCGGCGTGAACGTTCCAGCCGCAAACCTCATGGTCATCGACCAGCCAGACCGATTCGGTCTGGCGCAGCTTCACCAGCTGCGCGGGCGCGTGGGCCGCGGTAATCAAGAAGCTTGGTGCTTTTTGATGATGCCCGAAGGCGAAGCCGCCGAAACAAGCATGGAACGCTTATCGCAATTTGCCGCCACCGAAGACGGTTTTGAAATTGCGGAACTCGACCTCAAGAATCGCGGCGCCGGCAACCTCGAAGGCAACGAGCAAAGCGGTGCGTGGGTATTCCGCTGGTTCGACTGGATTCACGACCAGGAACTCATTTCGCAAACGCTCGAACGCGC
>CAMUYW010000119.1 GCA_947165045.1 uncultured Fibrobacter sp.
CAGCAAGTCTGCACTACGAAGTAGTGCCACGACTAAATTAGACGAAAGAACGGACTTTTGGTCCTATAGACGAGAGACTAGAGACGAAAGACGAGTGAAAAATATGGTGAATTTAAAGGCTTGTAAATCAAGAGTTGTAGCTTGAAAAAACGTCATTGCGAGAAGCGTAGCGACGCGGCAATCTAGTTAAGATTGGTGGGGGAGGTGTCCCCCTGGTTCGCACTTCGTTGCTCTCCACCCCCTCGAACGGGCCCTCAGTCGCCGGCCCGTAACGCCCCGGCTGATTGTTAAAAACTTTGTTCGAAATTAATATAATGGGCGGAGAGCGGTTCCTTGCTTTGTCCGAAAGCTAGGCTTGATGCTTTAAAATCGAAGTCAAAGTTATTGATTGCATTTTTTATAAACAGTAGGATTCAAGCCTGTCGTTTTTTGTTATAATGCATAATATGAAAAAATTTACTTTTACGGCCTCTGTTTGTGCAGCTCTTTTCTTTGCCGCCTGTGGCGATGATGGTGGTTCTGCTACACGTCCTTCGGACTATTCGTCTTCTAGTGTTGTTAAATCATCTTCTTCTGTCATCCATATTTCTTCTAGTGCTATGCTTGTCTTGGTTGATCCATCGACTGTAGTAATTGATTTCATAACAGACTCTCGTGATGGCCAATCCTACAAAACCGTCACCATCGGTTCTCAGACATGGATGGCACAAAATCTGAACTACGAAACAGCGAACAGCTACTGTTATAATGATTCAACGAAATACTGTGAAAAGTATGGTCGCCTTTACACATGGGCCGCAGCGATGGACAGTGCGGGCTCGTGGAGCACGAATGGCAAGGGCTGCGGCTACAATAAGACATGCACTCCGACGTACCCAGTGCGTGGTGTTTGCCCAACAGGCTGGCACCTGCCTACGCAAACGGAATGGAATACGTTGCTTAACGCATTTGGTTGTGCCGGTACACAGGGAACAAAACTCAAATCGACAAGTGGCTGGAACAGAAGCTGCAACGGCACTGATGCCTCCTCGTTCTCGGCGTTGCCTGCCGGCAACAGGTACTACGGTGGGGATTACGACTACGAGGGCGACAACGCGTACTTCTGGAGTTCTACGGAGTTCAATAGCGACAACGCGTACATCATGCTCTTGGACTGCAGCTACGACGATGCAAGCCTGGACAACGACAAGGACTATGGGCTTTCTGTTCGTTGCGTCAAAGATTAGCAAGCCGAGCGAAGCGGTCGCCAAGTTTACTTGAGCGACCATTTCCGAGGCGCAGCAAGTCTGCACTACGAAGTAGTGCCACGACTAAATTAGACGAAAGAACGGACCTTTGGTCCTATAGACGAGAGACGAAAGAAGGCTGAAATAAGCTTATTTCCATTTTCGAGGTGCGGCGAGTCTTGCGGCAAGTTGCAAGGTCAACTTGGCAAATGATTGATGCTTTACTTTGTCTGCTATAAGCCGGGCGTTGTGGCCTTTGGACACTTAGCACTTTAGTGCTTATGTGTACATGGCCACCTTTAGGTGGTTAGGCGTTTGAGCACCCGCTCGAAGGGGTGATGGAAGACTTGCCCCTGACAAAACAAGTGCCGGTATGGAATGTATGGATCCCCTCCCTATCGGTCGAGGATGACATTTGGGGCAAGGCTGCAATCAGGGGGATTCTTCCCCCTTATACCCTCATAGCTCACAGCTCGCGGCTCACACCCCCTTTTGTACATTCGCTTTCGCTCATGTACCAAATGCTAGCCTCGGTTATGCCAAAACATGTTTTGTCGCAACTCTCGGCTTACGCATTTGTCTTCTAAATTTCTATTTTTCCCGCGTAAACTCTAAAACAGGAACCCCTATGGAAAACATTACCCAGATTTGGAAAAAGATTCAGTCCCCCGAATTCAACCCGGCTACCGATATGAACCTGGTTGAAACCGTGAAGCAGGTCGCATTGACCTCCCAGGAACCGGCAAAGGTCAGCTTTGGTACGTCCGGCTGGCGCGGCGAAATCGGTTCTGAATTTACGCTTCGCAACCTGCAGGTGGTGGGTGCTGCCATTGTGCGCTTGTACAAGGAAGCAACTCCTGAACTTTTCGAAGCTCTGGGTGTCAAGGATTTTGCTGAACTCCAGAAGCGCGGTGTGGTCGTTGGTCACGATAACCGTTTGCTCGGTCACGAATTCTGCGAAGCTGTCGCTGACCAGTTTGCTAAGGCTGGCGTGAAGGTTTACTACGGTGGCGAAATGCCGACTCCGGAATTCTCCGCTGCTATCGAAATGCTTGGCGCAGCTTGCTCCATCAACATGACTCCGAGCCACAACCCGAGCCACTACAACGGTATCAAGTTCAACCCGGCCGATGGTGGGCCTGCTGGTCCGGAAATCACGAACGTCATCACCAAGCTTTCTAACGAAATGATGCCGACGTGGAAGTTTGAACCGGTCTCCAAGGTTGACTGGGAAATCATCGACTCCCTCAAGATTTATAAGGAATTCCTCGTGAAGCAGGGCACTATCAAGTTCGACCGCATCAAGGAATTCATCAAGAAGGGCCGCCTCACGCTCGTTTGCGACCACGTACATGGTTCTACTCGCCGCCGTCCGGCTGCACTCCTCGACAATCCGGAATGCCTCATCACGCTCCGCAACGAAGACGATTCTTTGTTCGGCGGTATCGCTCCGGAACCGTCCAGCAAGAACCTCGAAAAGGTCCGCAAGGTCCTCGACGAAAGCAAGTCTTGGTTCCGTCTTGGCGCAATTTTTGACCCGGATGGTGACCGCATTCGTTTCTACGATGGCACTCGCGAAATTGACATGAACCAGTTCGGTGCAATCGCTTTCCACTACATGGCTACCTGGCGCAAGGAACAGGGCTGCGTTGCCAAGTCCGTTGCAACTTCCAACTTCGTGAACATCATTGCCGAAAAGCTCGGCGTTCCTGTGATGGAAACTCCAGTGGGCTTCAAGAACTTCCGCCCGTGGCTTTCCCGCAATGCCAAGCAGAAAGCTCTCGTCGCATTCGAAGAATCTGACGGTATCTCCGGCCTCAACAACACGCTCGAAAAGGATGCTCAGTTCGGCCTCCTCATCGCTCTCGAAATTCTCGCTACGACGGGCAAGAACCTCGGCGAATACCTCGATGCTCTCTATGAAGAATACGGCCGCTTCTATCCGACCCGTTCTGGTTTCGAAGTCGACAAGTCCCTCGTTGGCGAACCGCTCAAGGCTAAGGTCAACGCTATCGCCGATATCGCTAAGCCGGGTGCAAAGGTCATGGTCGGTAACAACGAAAAGACCGTGAAGCAGCTCCTCACGCTCGATGGCGTGAAGGTCATCTTCGATGACGATTCTTGGATGTTGGTCCGTCCGTCTGGTACGGAACCGAAGGTTCGCATTTACACTGAATGCCGCAACCCGGACGAAAAGGATCCGATGTTCGAAGCTGCAAAGGCTTTGTTCTTCAAGAACTAGGAACTTGTTGTTGGAGTGGTTTAGAAAATGAAAAAAATTCTAACGGTCATCTTCCTCGCATGCGCGTTTGTGTTTGCGCAGGAAGGCTCCATCAAGCCGGAATTCCAGGCCTTCTCGGGTGCCTTGATCAAGCTTAAAAAGGCTGAACATGGCTTCCACAAGTTTAGACTCAGGGTCGATGTCGCACCTTGGGCTTTCCTTGCCGAAGGCGAAGTTCAGGCTCCGGGTGGAGATTCCGATGTCCTCATTACGGCTCTTTTCGATAGAGCGCTTTACGCTGTGCTTGCCTACATTCCGGACAAGATTGCTGCCGGTAGCGATGGTGAAGAATACAACGTGGGCTTCTTCGACATGATGCTTTATTATGATGAGGAACCGACTAGAATTCGTAACTTGTCGTTCAAGCTTTTGCCGCCTGCAAACGATAGCTGGGCTCAGAGCATTTTGAGTGACGCTCTCCAGTCGGGTTCGCTTCTTGGCAAAATCTGGAGCGGTAAGTATGAACGTGAAATTACTAAGGCGTCTGCTGTTCCTATAGACAAGACAAAACTTGTCAATATGCAGCAGAAACGTCAGGAGGCAAAGGCTCTCGAAGCTCAGAGAAAGGCTCAGGAAGAAGCTGATCGCAGAGCAAGGGAAAGAGCTGAAAAGGCAGAAAAGGCAAAGGTCAAGTCTAAGAAAAATAGAGACCTTGATTGCTCCAGCCGCAAGCTCACCGCAAAGGAAAAGCGCCTCTGCAAGATGAACAAAAAATAGAACTTTTTTAAATTTAAGCAAAAACCAACTAGAGGTAAATTATGTCCGGTCACTCCAAATGGGCCACCACCAAACGTAAGAAAGCCAAAACCGACGTCGCTCGCGCCAAGGCTTGGAACAAACTTATTAAGGAAATCTCTATCGCTGCTAAGCTCGGCGGTGGCAACCCCGACGCTAACCCGCGTCTCCGTGCTGCTATCCTCAAGTCCAAGAGCCAGAGCTTGCCGACCAAGAACATCGAAAGTGCAATCGCCAAGGGTACTGGTGCTAACTCCGGTACCGAAATGACTGAACCGTTGTACGAAGGACGCGGCCCGGCAGGCATTGCAATCATGGTGCAGTGCATGACCGACAACAAGGTCCGTACGGTTGCTGAAATCCGTA
>CAMUYW010000120.1 GCA_947165045.1 uncultured Fibrobacter sp.
CGGGCGCTCAAGGAACCGTGGTTCACGCCAATGCGGATGGCGCGGCCCAAGCGCTTTGCCTCTTGCACAAACGGAGTAAATGCTTCGGCAACTTTTTCCTTGCCTTCTTCAAACATCTTGTCCGTCTGATTTTCGAGCGTCAAAATGCCCGTATCTACAAAGTTACCCGGGTTGATGCGAACCTTTTCCACCCACTTGAGCGCTTCGAAAGCAGCCTTCGGCTGGAAGTGTATGTCAGCAGAAACAGGAACCGTGCAACCGGCAGCACGCACGCGCTTCATCACCTCTTCGAGGCCCTGCGCGTCAGCAAATGTCGGCGCCGTAATGCGCACCAAACCGCACCCCACCTTAGCAAGTGCCAAAGTTTCAGCCACCGTCTTTTCGACATCCTTCGGCTTGGTGGTCGTCATGGATTGAACTAAAATGGGGGCATTGCCCCCTATCACTGCATCGCCTACGCGAACTTGAACAGTTTCCCTGCGCACCGCTTTAAAACGGTCATCAACATACGGAAGTGTAGTAAAATCTAGCATGCCGCAAATTTAGAAAATAGCGATTTTCGCGGCAACTAAAAACAGCCTGAGTCGCGGCTGTTCCGCGCGCATCAAGCATTTTCCGTGGCAGACTTTTCAGCTTCAGCTCTTTCAGCCTCACATTCTTTCTTATAGTACGCTTCCAGCTCTTCACGGCTCTGATCAAAATACTTCTTAAGATTCGGATCGAAATGCTTGCCCATAGAGGTATCAATGATTTTGTAAGCCTCGTCAAAAGAGAACGCGTCCTTATAGCACCTCTTACTCACCAAGGCATCATAAACATCCGCAATAGCCATCACACGAGCTTCAAGCGGAATATTTTCGCCCTTCAACCCGTACGGATATCCACTACCATCCCAGCGTTCATGATGTCCGCCAGCCATGTTCTTTGCAATTTCCACAAAGAGCTCACTCTGGAAATTCGAAAGCAAGTTCTTGATAATGATGGCGCCCTTTTCGGCATGAGTTTTCATCTCAGTAAACTCTTCATCTGTAAACTTGCCCGGCTTGCAAAGGACCTTGTCATCAATAGCGATTTTACCGATATCATGCATCGGGGCTGCAGCAATCATATCATCATAGAATTCCTTGGAGTAATTCAAATTCGGATCTTTCTGCATTTTTGCAACAAGGATACTGACCACTTCCTTCGTACGCTTGAGGTGCGCCCCGGTAAAGCCATCCTTGTTGTTGACCATTTCAGCCATGCCCACAAGCATCTGATTCTGGAAAAGACGAATTTGGTCCTTGTTATTCTTGATAAGTGTTGCAAGTTCGGTGTTATTTGCGTCCAAGCGTTCAATGTAACGCTGGATATTAGTTTCATCTTCAATGCGGAACAAGAAAATTTGCAATTTCTTGTTCTGGTGCACATTCCTCATCACAGCCTTGTAATAGCGATCCTTGTAAGTGAATCGATAAACCTTATCACCACAAGCGCCCTTCAGCTGTTCCATACCTTCTTTAAAGGCACCTTCGATTTCAACATTCGAGGGCAAAACATGATCTACACGGCAATCCAAAAGTTCCGGGAAATAACGGCTCGCAATATCATTGCATCCAAGATAAAGTCCCTTCGGAGAAAAAGCCAAATAAGCCGCCGTATTTTCAGCTTCCAGCGATTCCAGCACACTATTCATCACATCGTGCATCTTCACCAATGCACAAATATAAAGCAGCACAAGTTCATCGATCAGGTAAACGAGCGGCATAATCAAAGTATCGTTTTCCATATTGCGAGCCAAAATAAAAGCTCCAATAGAAACAAAAGCCAACCCCGCAATAGCAATCAAAGTCTTGTAGCTGACATTACGTTTTTTCTTTGCGGCAATAAGGATTACAACAACGTTTGCCACCATGTAGAAGTACAGCAAGATATTCCACAAAACATGCCCAGGGCCGTATGTCGGCAAATAACTGCCAAAGCCATTCAAGACAACATAGCGAACCGATTCATAGAACACATCGCTAAAGCCAACCGTGCACGAAAGCGCAAACACCAAAGCGCTATAAAGGAACAGAAGTAATTTAGACCAACGAGGAAGGTTAAACGAGCACAAGCGGCAAATCAAAAGGAACAGGAATAGCGGCAAGAAGCAGGCGCCAAGATAGCACACCTTATTTGCAACAATAGCCCCTTCAATCGTTGTCGAAAGCGCCAAAAAGAGATAGCCGAAATCAGCAAGAACAATAGAAAAGAAAAATGCCGTAAAATAAGTATTTAATGGTCTACGATAAAAAAACGAAAGAAGACAGGCGTTTATTCCCGAAACAACGCACATGGCAATCAAGTAATAGACAACAAACATACCGGACCTCAAAATAAGAACATCAATGATCCACAGAACAGTAGTAATCCATCAGCTGGTCTTGGCATTCCAAGAAGCAGTCTTTCAAATGCGGGTCAAATTGCTTACCCATCGAAGCAATAATCACATCGCGCGCTTCCCTGAACGACATGCGCTCCTTGTAGCAACGTTTGCTCACCAAGGCATCGTACACATCGGCAAGCGCCATGATACGTGCTTCCATCGGAATATTTTCGCCCGATCGCTGTTCTGGATACCCTTTACCATCCCAACGTTCATGATGGTAAAGCGCCATATTCTTCGCGACACTGACAAAGTAACTATCCTTGACATCCGAAAGGAGTTTTTCGATAATGTTTGCTCCCTTCGCCGCATGCGTTTTCATGATTTCATAATCATCGAAATTAAAGCGGCCCGGTTTGCGCAAAACAGCATCGTCAATAGCCACCTTGCCCAAGTCATACATTGGAGCGGCAGCAACAAGCACATCCAGGAATTTATCGGATAAGTTATCCATCCCTTTTTTGCGCATCATAGACACCAGGATCTTGACAACTTCACTCGTGCGCTTGATATGCCCATCCATGTTCCCTGCACGGCTTTCGGCCATTTGCGCCATACCGACAATCCACTTTTCCTGCACTGAAAGCTTTTCATTTTCAGTCTTCAGCATGTTTTTCTGCAACATGGAATTGCTTCGACCAAGTGCATCAATGTATTGCTGTTCCTGCGTATTGTCTTCAATTCTGAACAAGAAAACATTCTTGCCGTGGACCTGCCTCAGCACCTTCATTTCACACTTGTAATGACGTCCCGCATAATTGAATTCCGTCATTTGGCTGTAATCCGTCAAAATCTTGGATTTCTTGTACTTTTCAATCCAGGACATGATTTGCTGCTGCAATTCCGTTTCGCCTTTCAGGTGGGCATCCACCCTCATCTTTACAAGTTCCGGGAAGAAATTGAACGCGATTCGGTTTGCTCCCAAATAAGCTCCATCGACCGAGAATGACAAATACGCACAAGAGCTTTCAGTCTCAATCGATTCAATCACGCATTCCGTAATATCGTACCACTTAACGTTGTTACAAATATAAAGCAACAGAATTTGGTCTAACACATAGATAAATGGCATAATAAGCATGTCGCTTCCCAAGAACCGGGCCAAGAAGAACGACATGATCGTTGCGATTTCTCCAATAATCATCGCCACAATATTCTTGAGCGAGACCATTTTCTGGTGCATGATGGCACGGGCAATGATCCAAATATCAAGAATAACATAGCTCACCAAGAATGCATTGAACAAGCTATGAGCCCAACCGTATGTTGCCACATAGTTTCCAACACCCGCCTGGACTACATATTCTACAGTCTTATAGTAAGCCGGGAAATACCCGACCGTCATAGCAAGAGCGCAAATAGTAAAGCTCATGAAAATAAGCGTAACATGGAGCCACTTCGGGATGGTCATCTTACAAACTTTCAAAAGAGCAAAGAACATGAACATCGGGAGGAACGACCCGCCAAGGTAGTTCACCTTATTGGCTATAACAGCCCCCTCGACCGTTTCTGAAAAACCTAGCAGCCAATGGCCAAAATTCGCAACAAGAATCGCATAAAATGAATAATAAATGTAAATGTTTCGTTGGTTCTGAAAACGCAACGAAAGCACGGCCAAATTAATAGCCGATAGCACAAACATCAATGTTAAATAGATATAACCCATATCCGAATTGTAACTATTCTAAAGTTAATCTTTTTTTTCAAAAAAGAACACAATTCCCCCTATTAAAATTTCCTCATAACACAGTTATGTAAAAAATAAAAAAGAAACGCACAGCCTCAGCCATGCGTTTCCTAAAATTAGTCTAATTCGTTAAGTAAAAGACTATGCTTCGGTCGGAGCTTCAGGAGCCGGAGCTTCTGGAGCGGCATCGGCAGCCGGAGCAGCCGGTTTCGGAGGGAGCAAAGCCTTAATAGAAAGCTTCACCTTGCCCTTCGGGTCAACACCGAGGCAGAGCACTTCGACTTCGTCACCGACGTGAACGACATCTTCAACCTTGTCGACACGGTGGTCAGCAAGTTCGGAGATGTGAACGAGACCGTCACGGCCCGGGAGGATTTCGACGAATGCGCCAAACGGCTGGATCGTCTTGACCTTGCCCTTGTACTTGCGGCCCGGTTCCGGTTCTGCAGTGAGTTCTTCGATCA
>CAMUYW010000121.1 GCA_947165045.1 uncultured Fibrobacter sp.
GAATACATCCGCACGGGCAAGGTCATCATGCTCCGCGGCGAAGACAAGACGTAAAAAAGCGTTAGACTCTATCGCCAGACGGCTCCAGAGTGACAGTTTTTTTCGTCATCCTCGACCTGATCGAGGATCTAGGATTCCCGCCTTCGCGGGAATGACATGCAACAATTTCAGACTCAAAAAAAAGACGTTCGGGCAACCGGCGTCTTTTTTTTGCGTTCCCTCTAAGCTCTACCAACAAACCTCCGCTCCCCCTCTATATGCAACGGATGCAACAAAAACGTACAAGCGCATCAACTAAAAACGCCCCAAATTAGATTTTGTATTCCAATTAAGAGTATATTATGTAATGTGAAGAAAGAAAGGAGGAAATCTTTATGAAAATCGAAAAAAAGAAAGTTTCTAGGAATTCGCAGCTGTCCCAAGCTACGAAATTAGGGGTAGCGTCTTTGCTTGGAATGACTTCCATTTACATGAGCGCTTGCGTCAGTGACGCAGAATCCGGTGCCCCCATGGGTCCTGTAGAACCGACAAGCAGCAGTGACAATTCGACAGGTCCAGAAATAACATCCAGTTCATCTTCACTCGATATTCCCCTGAGTCAAGAACGACTCAGCAGCTCGTCGCAAGAAGCGCTTTCTTCCTCTGCAGAAAAGTTGAGCAGTTCTTCTCAAGTTGCCGAAAGCAGCTCTTCTGAAGTTTCAGAAAGCAGTTCTTCTGAAGTGGGACCAACATCATCGAACCAAAATGAAGAAAGTTCTTCGAGTATTCAGACAGAATCTAGCAGTTCCTCAGAAAAATCCCCATACGGAGATTGCGCTCCGGACGACCAGAAATGTATTGAAGATTGGCGCTGCGAACACAACGATCCGCTTTGTCCGCAGATCTACATGTGTGACGATCCCAAAGATCCGAGATGTATGATGGTCAGCATGGTTTCGACATACGAACGAACAGACATAACGTAATTCAGGCATGAACTTAACCCTTTGCCTTACAGAACAGTGCAATTTGCGCTGTAAGTATTGCTATTACAAGGAATCGCAAGCTGACCGCAAAACGGTCATGGACGACGCAACGTTCGAACAGGCCATCCGCATCGGGCTGGAACGCACGATTTTCTTCAAGCAGCAGTTCATGAACATCACGTTTTTCGGTGGAGAACCGCTTTTACGCAGGGACGCCATCTACAAAGGCGTGAATTTTGCAAAAGCAATAGTCGCCGAAGCTATGGACCGCGGCAGCATTAATCAAAATTTCAAGCTGAATTTCGCCGTGAACACAAACGGCACACTGTTCGACGATGAATTTTTTGATTTTTGCAAAAAGGAACATTTCTGCATTTATCTTTCACTCGACGGACCGGAAAGCCACCACGACATTGCACGCCGAACCGTAAACGGAACGGGAAGTTTCAAGGCCATTGAGCCAAACATTCCGCGATTCGTGAAGCTCAAGGCCGTCGCATTAAGCACAGTCACCCGCGCCCACGTGAACACGCTTTTCGAAAGTGTCAAATGGCTGCACGAGCAGGGTTTCCAAAGCCTCACGACTAGCGTAGACTTCGACGGAAAATGGACCGGCGAGGATTTTGACAAGCTCGCCATTCAGTATCAAAAAATGGCGCATTACTGGAAAGAATGTCGCGAAAAAGGTGAAAAATTTTTCCTCGGCACGATTCATGACAAAATAAAAATTGCACTCACAAATTCGCGATACAGACTTTATTCCTGCCATGTGTACAACGGCGCCATCGGAGTAGCGACCAACGGAAACATATTCCCCTGCACACGATTTATCACCTCAAACCCAAACACCCGTTATGTGCAGGGGAATGTCTTCACCGGCTTCGACGAAAAAGCCTGCGAAGAAATCCACAACTTTTTAGACAACGACAAAAAGGAATGTGAAGGCTGCGATATCCGCTACCGCTGTTGCGCTCACGAATGCGCCTGCACTTCCTTCTACACCACGGGAAACATTGAAGGTGTTTCGCCCGAAGTCTGCACGCACGAAAGAATGCTCGCAGACATTTGTGATCAACTCCTTGAAAGCAATGTGAATTGTTGTTAGGAGAGCAAGTCTAGGTCCTTGGAGGAAGGCAAGGGCCTAGACTATTTTTTTACCGCACGGCAACTTTGCGGGTATAAACGCGATTGCGAGTAACCGCCTTAATCATGTAAATTCCACTTAGGCCGCGAGCGTTCCATGCAAAATTTTTGCCAGAATATTGCGCCACAACGTGACCATTCAAGTCGAACACACTCCAACTTGCGTCTTCGGGAACGGACATCATCATTACACCACCGACACGGCTAATCTTCATACCGAATTGAGCCAAACGACGTTCAACAAATCCAACAGGCGGTTTCGTAATTGCAGAAGAATCGCCAACAGTCGCCTCTTTCGGATTATCAATTGCATCAACGACGTTCACAAAGACACCGCTCATCATTGAAGTTCCAAACCAAGCAAGGAACTGGTCAAAATACATTTCATTATGGAGCGTATCTTCGAGTGCATCATCTTCATTCTTTGCAAGTCCAAAATAATCGCCACCTTCATAGAACTTACCCATTTCTTCACTGAACGCAATTCGGTCATCCTTACCGCCCACCGCCATTGCAGCCGTAGCCCACATGCCAATTGTCAAATGACTATGTTCACTGCGGTAGCGCCAAGTCGTTGTATCCTTGGAATTGTTAAAATCAACCCACTTGTCTTCGGCAGGCAACAACTCACCCGCTTTTTCAATCTGGTAAAAATTAGCAGCTTTCGCGCCACCTTTGGAATTGATAAACTTCAAAGCATTCTTGAGGAATGATTTTGCTCGTTCTTCATCAAACCAAATTGCATCAATCGCCACACGCCACAAAATGCGAATGGCATCCTTGAAAAACGCCCTGCTTTCGAAATAAGCATTGTAGCCAAGCCCTGCCGAGCCAACCCAGCCGCCATCAGGCGTCATCCAGTCCGGCACCATGCCCATGCTATAGCCTGGGCTCTTGGAAATTATTTCATAAGACTTGTCAACTACAGAATTCCAACGATCGCCATTAGAATCAAACTTTGCAAATACTTTGTACCAAGCCGGAGAGAAATATCCCGGGTTTACAAAATCATGGCCGCCCCAGCCCGCGCCAGGAGCGAGAATTCCATTACTCGTAATTTGCTTTGAACTCCACATGCAATCAAGAATTTTCTGGGCATGCGTTTTGTAATCATAATTAAATTTTGTTGATGTGTAAGATTGCCATTTGCCCGCAGAAACAAGCTTTTCGGCAAAAATCAATGCCAGCGCGATATCTTCTTCGGCATCGGACGCAGCGCCCTTCCCGCTAATATTTCCATCCGGAGACATCTGCCAATTATAATAGCAACCACCCCACATCAACGCATTGGCCGCGTCCCACATTTTATTGAACGTCTTCTGGTCATTGGCATAAAGCGCTACAAGCATGCCGTAACCAACGCCTTCGCTCACAGCGTCACCCGGAGTTTCACTCTTGGGGCGATGAATCAGCCCTTCACCGGCATGATACGGTTTAATATTTCGACGGATGAGTCCTTGCCATGTGCTATCGAGAGCCGCTTTCCAGTAAGTTTCATCAACCTTGGGCTGCGCATTCGGCAAATCGAGAACGGCAAAGGAAGTGGTAAATATTGTCGCCAAACAAAACGGCACAATACGGGAAATAAACATAAAGCCTCCACACACCAATCGTACGTCTCTATATTTAGATTCAAACTTGACAAAAAACAAGTAAAATTGTGAAGACATTCACGAAAAAAATTGTCACAAAAACAACGCAATATCCAATAACTACGGCTTTTATCGTTTAAAGAAAACCGTAACAAAAAGATATGATTATGAAATGAAAATTTTAAAAACCAAGGACGGCTTCGGAGATTTCATTCGCTTCGTCAGAGCCATCATCAGCACGGTCCGCATTGAACTCGCCCCAACCTTCGCTTGTACCACAGCCAACACCCACATCCATCGTAGACCACTTGAACACCGCATAAACGCGTTCGAAGCGTTCCAAGATTTCGGTCAAGACATCCTCTGGAGGTTCGTTTTCGACGATGAATGTTCCATCAATAGCAAGCAGTTCTGATTCGGGCAATTCCTCGAAACGGCATTCATATTCATCCGTCATGTACTCTTCGACAGAATACCACTCGCCGGAATCCACGCTAGGCAGTTCCGCTTCCGGGAAATGTTCCATGAAAGCATCCCACAAGGCTTCCAAATCCTGCTGGATTCCAATGAAACGAACTAAGATTCGACAATCCATATCCAACCTCCTCTTGAATTAAAATATAAACAAAAAAAGCAATTAATAGGCAGGGGTTAGAGGTTCAAAAAACTTATCAAACCGCGCATTTTTTGTAAAAAATGAGAAAACAAAAAGAGGCTTTTGCAAAGCAGAAATAGAAAAAGCTCACCTAAGTGAGCTTTTTCTATTTCTGGAGGTGAGGGGAGTCGAACCCCTGTCCAAAATCACGTCCATGTACGTTC
>CAMUYW010000122.1 GCA_947165045.1 uncultured Fibrobacter sp.
GCTGGTTCGACTGGATTCACGACCAGGAACTCATTTCGCAAACGCTCGAACGCGCCGACCACATATTAAAAGACGGTTCCGCATTCAACGAAACCGCCAAAGAAAAAATCCAAGCCTGGTATAACGAGAAGCCTTCTGCCAACGAAGACGGCGTGCACTAGGCGTCATTCGGCGCGCCACACGCATTCGCTTAAAGCAACCGCGTCATCGTCCCGACTACAAGCGCAATCAAAACAACATTCAAAAAGAACATTGCACGGCGCACGATTAAAAAGAATATTGCCTGCCAATGGAAAATGTGGTCTGTCGGATTGATTAATTCCTTTGCAGCCAAGAACACGTTAATGCCGCCAGTCATCACAAGCATCAAGGCGCCAGCAAAATAGCCTTCGTTCCACACAAGAATCGAAAGCCATGCACCAGCAATCATGGCGATAATCCCAATGATGATTTCAACACGCAAAAAGACGCGTTTAATTTCACGAGCCCTCAATTGACGCGGTGTCAACTGAGCTGTCTCGCGAATCTTTTCTTCCAATTTTTCTTCGTCCGTTGCCATATTCTCTCTTCTTAAAAAATTACATATAAAATTACAATGTGTATGACGTCGTCACAGAGTAATGCGGTTTGCCTTTCAAATCACCATTGAGCGGAATGCTAATATCAATCTTGTTAATCAAACGCGTGATTGACTTTGTCTGAGCAAAACGCACGCCCAAGCCAAGCACATAAATCAAATCCTTACGCTTAATATCCTTAATCGTTGCGGCCGTTTCGCCAACGCTTCCAAATGCAACAACAACAGGCGCAAGCGTCAAGACTTCAACATTCGGGAACCAGCGCTGTTCCAAGTTGCCATAAACGCGAGCCTGCCCCGCATAGAACCCCGCCGGGAATCCTACAAATCCGTCAGAGCCGCCAAGCGTAAGCTGGTAACCCAATTTGGCATCATCATACAAATCCACAAGTCCCGACAAAGCTGTCGAGAAACGCGTACTCGGATGGAAAATGTACTCGCCATTCAAGCGGCCATAAAAATCGCGACGTTTTCCATGATCCAAATAGAAATACATGTAAGAGTTCAAAGTCAAATGGTGATTTTCGCGGCCAAGATAAAGGTCTGTCCAAAAATCCAAACGAATATCGTTGTTGTTTGCACCGAGCTGTTCGTAATTCTTTGAAAGTTGAGCCTTCAGCGAGAATCCCTTATCAATATCTTCGGTCCATCTCACGTTGTGAAAATTCTTGATTTTTTCGTAACGCAAATTAGAATACATGACATACAAGCCAAGGCGGGAATCCTTGCGGTCCGGCAACCATTCGTTGTAAGCGACATCGGTATCCATGGTGTAGACATTCAAATCGTCATCGGTATACAAGTTCGGTTTAACAGTACCCTTCATTGCAGTTTCATAGAGGTAATCATAAGTTGCACCGATATAGAGTTTGCGCCTCTTGCCTCCAAACGAACGGCTGAATCTAAAGCTGAGAGAGTCCGTGATAAAGTCTTCAACAGTCAAAACCTTCACCGATTTTTTTCCATTATAACGCGGGAGCGACTTGAGGTATTTATCCGTTACAATCGAATCAATTTCACGTTCACTCTTATTTTTGTAGTTAGAAGTATCTTTATGAGCGGCCGCTAATTGATCGAGGAAATACTTATTTTGCGTGTAATCGTAAGAAATCTTACCGAGCGGAAAATCTCCACGGCCATAATAATACGCATTGCGCTTATTCTTTAAACCTTCAAGAGTGTACGCCCATTGGTTCACGCTACGGCTGAGGAACGGCACATACATTTTCCAATGAGCAAGGTAACCATCCGTATTGTAGCTATACAAGAAATCTAGGTGGTTGTAGCGGAAGAGAAAATGCGGGTCGCCGTATTCCACCTGCCACATATCGCGGAATTGATCATGTCCAAAGTAAAAACCCAGCTTTTGACCAAGGCCAAGGAAATTACTTTCTTGAACGCCGATACCCCAAACGAGATTATCGTAGCTCCATTCATTCCCCGAAAAACCAAGCGCAAAAGGAATTGTCAGCGTCCAGTTATCGCTCGTCTGGACATCCACAACATTTTCGCCATTTTCATTGGACACCGTAATGTTTGCATCCGAGAGGAACTTTTGATTGCGCAAGAAGCGTTCCGCTTCGAGGAGCAAATTCAAGTTGACAATATCGCCTTTGTCAAAAAGCAACAACTTGCGGACAGTCACCTCGCGCGTTTCGATATGCACCCAGTTCAAAACATCGTACGCCCAGCGGTCATATTTCGTATGTGCTTTGGAATCGTCGAAAGCATCGCCAATGTGGTAGCGAATTTTATCCACGCGGAACACGGCATTGGAATCCACGGCATCAATTGCTGCGGAATCCGCACCGATCTCGGTCGCAGAATCATTCACAGGTGAAGTTGCAGAATCCACAGAAACAGCGTCTACAGCAAACGACGCAGACACAAGGCAAAACAAACTAAGCAATAAATTTTTCACGAATACAATATACAAAAAAATAGACGAAAGAGACGTTGTCGCAGAGACCGCCTTGCAAGTCATCCTCGTGAAGACGAGGATCCATAAAGATTCCTATCTTGCATATTTCCTAATGAATTTCTACATTTGTGTTGGGTAGCGGATGGCCGCCGGCTTCACAGCTGGAGGAAAGTCCGGGCACCGCAGGGCATGATGCTGGATAACGTCCAGGCGCGGAAACGCGACAGAAAGTGCAACAGAGAATAGACCGCCCGCAGCAATGCGAGTAAGGGTGAAACGGCGAGGTAAGAGCTCACCGCACGACTGGTGACAGGAGTGGCTAGGTAAACCTCATCCGGTGCAAGACCAAGCAGGATTCCGTCCGCAAGGACCTGGTGCGGCCCGTGCCAGCAGGATATCCGGGTAGGTTGCTTGAGGCGGTCGGTAACGATTCGTCCAGAGAGATGGTCATCGCTCCGCAAGGAGTACAGAACCCGGCTTATAACTACCCTTTCTGAAGGCTCTCGCTAACAGCGAGAGCCTTCTCCACAACTAAGGAAGGCTTCGCCCTCCAAACAAACGACCGAATCCGCTAAATTCAAGATGAAATATGTAAGCTAGCGGATTCTCTCGCAACCACGCCTTGTTTATACAAGGCGTTTGTTGCTTACAGACCCTACCTTTTCCAAATGCTAAAAAGCCTCTGCGAAAGCAGAGGCATTCTCCTTACAAGCTCACAAATTTTCGCATACTGACGAGAGTGAGTACGGCACAAATCGCCATAGACACAGCGAAAATCGCGACCGACAATACCAAATTTTGCAAAAACGCTTCATGACCAATCTGCACTAGCAAAAGAAGCGGGACTATAAAGAACAAAGTAAGTTGCGTTGTTGCACGAACTGTTTTAACACGGAGCGAAATCATCAACGAAAAAGCCGTTACAAGAAGTACCGCCGAAAGCGCGCCAAAGATAGACGCCACCGCAGCAGTCGCAGGAATCATCGGGTGCGAGAACCAATAGCAAAGCTGCGCAAGTAACGCAAACGCCACCGGGAACGGCACAATCGCAAGGAGCTTGCCCCAAAAAAGTTTCGTCGGAGCAATCGGAGAAAGCTGCAAAAGTTCAAGAGAATTGCGCTCACGCTCGCCCGCAAAAGTATCCGCCGCCAAAGGCGCCCCCATCGGCGCCATAAGGCAACCGAGCAAGAGCATCATGTAACCTTCCATACCATCGAACACCGCGGCACCATAATGCGAAACTGCAATCGCTTGGCTCGCCGCGAGAATCACCGGCGGGATGATGAACGGAATCCAAAAGCGCGGATCCCTAAAAATCAAGCGAAGTTCGTGTTTAAAAACGTGGAGCATATTGGACAAAAATAGTTATATTCTTCCACATGAAAATTTTAGCAGCATTTATTTTAAGTCTTTCGTTGATGGCGACAAGCTCTTTTGCCGTTTCATTGAACGCACCTTTAGTTTTGAAAATGCAAGAAGACCGCACGATGGCTGCCTCGGACTTTACAACAGAAGAAACTCCAGAGTTCGATTGGGGCCCAATAAAGTTCATAGTTGGCGTATATTCCTGGTTGTTAGCCTTGGGCGGGTTTGCCTTCATGGTTGTTGGATTAGGAGAACTCGATAAAGAAAATATCAACGCAGGAGCTATGATTGGTGGCGGCGCAGGCATGATGGGCTTAGGCGCCCTCGGCTTATACTGGGTGTTTTAAAAAAGGAAAAGGCGGCTCGATGGCCGCCTTTTTTAATTACTGTCTCGTGAGAGTCTTGTACTTGATGGGCTTCGGATTGTCAGCATCTTCGCCGAGGCGCTTGCGGCGATCGGCTTCGTATTCGCTCCAGTTGCCTTCGAACCAAACAACCTTGGAGTCGCCTTCGTAAGCGAGGATGTGCGTTGCGATACGGTCGAGGAACCAGCGGTCATGCGAGATGATCACGGCGCAGCCTGCGAACTTGAGGATAGCCTGTTCGAGAGCCTGCAA
>CAMUYW010000123.1 GCA_947165045.1 uncultured Fibrobacter sp.
CGGGTGCAGTCGTCGTGGACGCTGGTTACCATCCGGGTGGCGTGGGCGATATCGAGAAGGGTCTCGAAGAAGTCGCATCCGCTTACACTCCGGTACCGGGCGGTGTCGGTCCGATGACCATTAACACACTCATCTACCAGAGCGTTGAATCCGGAGAATCGCTGATTAAGTAATCGCAGAGCCATCCTAGAGACAGTCATTCTCGACCAAAGGGAGGGAATCCATTATTTCTCGACTCTTTTACTATCGATAGGATCCAAGCTTCCAAGGCATTTAATGATTGATTCATCCGTCAGCAAATGGCATAAAATGTTGAAGGGCGCCCTCGTGGCGCTTTTCGCTTTGTGCACACAGCAAGCCTTTAGCGCTCCTGCGACCTCGGAACTCACCAAACAGATGGTGCGCGACATGAAAAAATGCGGCAGCACCTCCGAAGAAGTCAGTTGCGTTGTCGAAGGCAAAGATGGATGGCTCTTCTTGCAAGAGAGCCTGCTCAATGCGACCAAGCGCTGGAACGACAACACGCCGCAAATCATCGCCTTCAAGGATTCGCTCGAAGCGCGCGGAATCAAGCTCATCGTTGTTCCCGTTCCAGACAAACTCTTAACCATTCCAGAAAAATATTCCGACAAGGCGAAAAAAGGCATCAAGCTTCCGCAATACAAAAAATGGGTCGACAAACTCCGCAAAAATAAAGTCACCGTCATTGACGCACTCGACACTTTAAAAACATTGCACAAAAATCTGGGCAACGAAACGCCCATGTTTGAACCGTACGAAAGCCATTGCACAGGCCCCGCAAGACTCGTGCTTGCGAACATGGCCGCCGATTCCATCGCACCACTCCTCTACGGCATGAACCGCAAACGCTACCCGCTCAGAGACACAATTGTTGATGGCACAGGCAACCTCTACGACCTTTTACACGGCGACGAAATTGATTACAAAATCAAGGAACAAAAAGTCTTAGGCACGGACGGCTACAAGTACCGCAGTTCCAAAAAAGCACCAATCATTGTCATCGGCGATAGCAACGTGGGGCAAGGGAAATCTTACGGCGCCCACATCGGCGCATACATCGCAGCACTCACAAGCGTCGAGACATTCACCATCAGCAAAGTCGGCGGCGGGAACATCGGACCGCAAATGTTCAAAGGCAAGTCCAGCTTTTTAGAAGGCAAAAAAGCAGTGGTCTGGGTATTCGATGGCCGCGAACTTTACGGACATTTTAAAAATCCAGAATTCTAGACGAAAGTGGTTCGACAGGCTCACCAACCGAAATAAGGTCACTGTGCTTGCCGAAGTGAGCATAGAACTTAGAGTCTAGTAACAAAACGTCATCCTGAACGCAAAGCGTGAAGGATCCAGTGCTTTATCAAGATTTAACTGGATGCTTCGCCATAAAATGGCTCAGCATGACGAGGCTACTACTTACATATAAACTTTTCTATAAATTCCTTGGCGTCGCAGGATTCGACGAGATCTTCGCCAAGCATTTTTTGCAAGCGGAACACGTCACTGCGGCCATCATGTTCAAACACAACAACTTTCTTAAAGCGGTCTCGGTGCCGCAATAGAAATTCCAAATTATTGATATCCGTCTTCGGGAATCCGTAACCGATAAAGTAAATTTCCTCGGCATTTTTCAAGTAGTAATCGGCCTTGGACCAAAGCAAATTGAAAAGGCTCCCGCGCAAGAACGATTCCTTTGCATGCGCCATCGGAATAAAGATTGGCGTATCTTCGCAGTAAATCGGGAAGCTGCGGTCTTGCGGTTCGACCTCGCAAACGTTCTTCAAGTCAAGTTCGTCACTTGCGCCCTTGACCGGGAACCAGTTGAGCGAACCATGCAATTTGATGAGATCTATCGTGCGGCTAGAACGACCACGTTTTGCCGAGCGGTCGGCGGGGTCAATTTTCACACCATAATCGACAGAAACTTGTTCACAAAGATCCTTGTCCTTGGCAATCGCCGTTTCAATAAGCGTATCGTAATTGAACGAAAGCAAAAGCGTTTCGCGAGAACCAGACGCCGAATCATTTTCGCAGGAAACTAAAAATTTCTTGAGAATCGCAGCAGCAGATTCATCAAGCACATCGTTATCACAACGAATGACATTGGCGATAAAACGCAAAAGCTCAAAACGAAGCGAGGCATGGTAAAGCCGTTCTCGTTCGCCCGGGAAAATCTGCGCCGAAAGTATAGAAGTTGCCAAAGGCTCAATGCCCAAATATTCGTTTTCGCCATTGCAAAGCGCAAGCAAACGTTTGCAGTAATCGCGGAAATGCGGAAACTCGTCAGGAATACCGAAAGGAATAAGTTCATTCAAGTCGCGGAGCGTAGGCATCTGCGGCGAAAACGATTTACTAAAACCTGAACCAAGAACAATAATTCGTCTATAGCAATTCGACTGCATCATAGACTTAATGTATAAATTTTTTGCTAAAAATGCAGCCAGCCCGTTTCCATCGCTGTTATGGGAGTCACTTTGACATCGCCTTTTTCAGGGACTTCAAAAGCAAGGCCTGTCAAAAAGTTCATCCAACATTTCGGTTCAAACTTGAGTCCGCAAAAATGCGAGAGGCACGGCACAATCCACGCATCGTGAGTCACGAAAATGTTGAAACGTGAATTGCCTTTTTCAAACATCATCTCACGCATCTGCTCCGCGCGTTCATGAAGCGGATAAAATGCATCATGCTCGCCAGCATCAAGCCACTTGCAAATTCCCTCGTAAAAGCCATCGCGTAAAGTTTGCTCATAAGCGGGCACATCACGAACAAAGAAGTCACCAAGCGCATCAAGCGGAGTGACGTTTACCGAGGCGCCCGCGCTTCCAAGATTTGTGCCACCGGGAACCGCGAAGTTTCCATAGCCCGCGAGCTTTCGTCCCTCCGCAATGCACTGAGCCGTTTCCATGCAGCGCCCGACCGGGCTCGAAAAATACACCGCATCACCAAACGCCGGGATAACACGCCCTAACGAAACAGCCTGACGGCGCCCAGAATCCGTAAGCCCCACATGCGCCCCGAAGTCCTTATCCTGTGGCGTAATATGATTGCGTTCCGCATGGCGCAAGAGCAAATAAATCTTGGAGTTCCAATCAGCCTGTGCAAAAAAATCAGAAGCAGGGAGAAAATCGGTCATCACTAGCTACGCTCCAATAGCGGCAGAGAGCGGCACCCAAATTGCATGCCCAATGGCAAAGCTCAAAATTCCAAGTGCAAAACCGCACAAGACATCTGTAAGCCAATGCACACCAAAGTACACCCGCAAAAGCCCCCACGTCAGCGGCAAAAGCATCATAATCCAACCATACTGCGGCACGCAAAAGAACACCGTACTTGCCACCGCCAAATTGTTCATCGTATGGCCCGACGGAAAACTGTACTTGTCCAAAGGCGGCACCTCCGCACGAATCACAGGATTTGCAGCAAATGGGCGTGGACGCTTGGTACTAAGCTTAACACCCTCATAAATCACGAGGCTCATGACAAGCGAAACAAGCGCCTGCCAAAGAATCGGCAAGAAACCGCCCACACCCATTTTCCATATCAAAAACGCGATGAACAAAGCCCAAATGTAGCCATCGCCCAAACGCACATAAAACTTGAGGAACTTCGTCGTCTTCGCAGAAAAATGCCGATTCGTCCAATACACTGACACGCGATTGTCAAATTCAAAAATTTTCTTGAGCATGGACGAGAATGTAGAAATTTATATTATATATCATAACCACGAGATAAAATATGCTTGACATTTGGGACGAATACAAAAGAAGATATCCAGATGAAATATTGGATATCGACGGCATTGTAAATGAAGCAATTTATCGTAACGAAAAGAATAAAGTCCTTTTTGTTTTAAAAGAAACCAACGATTTAAATGGATCTTTATGCGAATTTCTTAACCATGGCGCTCCTGGAAACGGAAGAAAAACATGGCAACCTTGCTGCAAATGGGCAGGAGCATTAATTGATGAGGACAAAAAAGCATATTCTACTTCTGACGAAAGAAAAGGCACACTTCAACGAATTGCAGCTATCAATCTGAAAAAAATCTCTGGAACAGCAACATCTAGCAACGATTACATCAACTGGGCAAAAGAACACATTGACTTGCTGAAAAAGCAATTTGACGAAATCAACCCTGATATCATAGTCCTTTGCTGCAACAACGAAGGCAACAAATTTATTTGCGAAAACATCCTTGCACTCAGCAAGAGAGAATGGACAGAAGACAAAGAACTTACATCATTTAAAGCCACAACATGGAATGGGAAACTCATAATCTGGGCAAGACATCCATTATTTGCACAAAACCAATGGACTGAAGCATTTAGGAGGGCTCACCAAAAATATGTCGCCGACTAAAAGACAAGCCAATAGCCAACCCCACACCAAAATGCTATAATTTAAA
>CAMUYW010000124.1 GCA_947165045.1 uncultured Fibrobacter sp.
TTAATTTGCCAAGCGGGATGTTTCCGATTTGCACGCGGACAAGGCGGAGCGTGGGAAATCCTACGGCTGCGGTCATGTGTCGCACCTGACGGTTCTTGCCTTCGATGAGTGTGAGCTTTACCCAGCTGGTGGGGATGTTCGCGCGGAATCGTACTGGCGGATTGCGTTCCCAAATCCAGTCCGGGGCTTCGACGATTTCTGCCTTGCAGGGCTTGGTGTGGTAGCCTTTGATGTCCACGCCTTTGGCGAGTTTGCGGACTGCTTCTTCAGTGATTTGCCCGTCGACTTGCGCGAGGTACGTGCGCGGGTGCTCGTATTTCGGGTCAAGCAATTTTTTGATGAGTTTTCCGTTATCCGTTAGCAATAAAGCGCCTTCGCTATCGTGATCGAGGCGACCTGCGGCGTACACTCCCGGTGGAAAACCGAAACTGTCGAGTGCGGGGTGGCCCGATTCAGGGGTAAACTGGCTTAAAACGCCGAAAGGCTTGTTGAAAATAATAACGGTTGACATGCCCCCAAATGATAAAAAAATTTATATTAAAACCATGATTGATATTTATGCATTGTCGAAAAATCCGCTAGTGTTTCAGAAGCCGAGAACGATTACTTCGGCTTATATTGATGTGTCCGGTAAAATGGGGCTCGCACAAACGGTGCTCATGGTTCAGGACAATATTACCGAGAACTTTGGCTCCATGAAAATGGACAATTTTGTGGTCAAAGAAAAGGGCGGTTTTTGGGTCGTCTACAAGGCTAAATTCAAGTTCCTCAAACGTCCGTATTGGCGCGACAAAGTCGTAACGACGTCTTTCCCGGCCGATAACCAGTTGATTCGACTTAATGAAAATACTGCAATTACGACGGTTGAAGGTGAACCGATTATTTTTGCCAAGCAAGAAATGTGCTGTTTGAGCCTCGATCGCCATCGCCCAATGCGACTTTCATCGGTAGACTTTCCGACGGAAGGTTTCCCGGAAGCGTTTATGACGGATGAATTTGACCGCTTCAATGTAAAGCCCGAAGAATACGAAGAAGTTTATCAGCAAAAGGTGCTGCCGCAGCATATCGACATGTCGCATCACATGAACAACATCGAGTACGTGAAGCTTGCTTTGAACGTGTTTAGCGCTTCGGATTTGGAACTCTGCATTCCGTCAGAGCTCGAAGTCCATTACTTGGGCGAATCCGAAGAAGGGCAGACGATGAGAGTCTTCCGTGCGGACCACAACGGTGCTACGTACATGCGAATTCTCGACGAAAATGATCGCGCCGTCTTCGAGATGAAATTGCGTATGATGTAGTTTATCCTAAAATTTGAAAAAACTCAGGCCGGTGAAAATCCGGTTTTTCTGTTTCTATGGGGAATGCACTCAAGTAATGAGGCGTGTTCGCCTTATCTGCGCACTTGTATAAATTCCCGCGAATGGGCGCTTCGAATTTCTTTATCCCCAAAACTTCTGCAGGAATTTCAATTTCCATACTCCAAAAAACGGAATCATCTTGAATGCTGGGGGCCGCCTCTGTTCGGCTGATTTTTGCAATCGTTTCAATTGGGAGCGTTTGTCTGTCATTGCGTCCTGTCCCGCGGGCCGCAAGCACAAAGCCTCGGCTGGTCGTCTCGAAGTTGAAGTATTCGGCGGGGTTGGTTGGATTTTGCAAAAAGATTTCCACGCAAGAATCTTCCCAACTGCGTCCATTGTCTTCTTGAACTGCGGCGCGGTAGCAATCGATAGGTTCTTCAATTGTGAATTTAACTGTAATGGCGCTTTCTGTGCGCGAAAATTCTGCAGTGACCATCGGGTGGATGATTCCCTGATTTGCAATCCATTTCATGTTCGGTTTTAAAAGCATGGTTACAAGGTAGCAAAAAAAGTGATTAAAAGTGATTAATCAGTGATTAAAGTGATTAATCACTTTTTGACTTGAAAGAAAATGGCGAAATTTGCTCAAAAACGCCGATTTTGTTGTTGGCACGCAATTTGCATAAAGTGTGGCGATTCCGCAGGGGTGCGAATGCATCGAATTGTGGATAAACTTAAAAAATAGGAGGCCGAGATGGCTGAAAAAACAGAAAAGAAAACATCGGGGATTCCCGCTGTATCGCCGGCATTTGATTGCCTTGCCGTGACTAACGTTCAAGTTTTTCCGTTCAAGGAAGGGGCTAATCTTGGACACATGAAGGGACTTGCAACAATCACATTGAATGACCAAATAGTAATTCGTGGCCTTCGTGTGATGGATGGCGAAAATGGAATGTTCGTGGGTTATCCGATTGATACGTTTTATAAGGGAGAAGATTACCGCACGGTTTGCTTGCCGGTAACGCGCCAACTGCGTGAACATATCGAAAATTGCGTGCTTGAAAAGTATCAGGCTGCCGTAGCATAAGGTAGGTGCAGATTGTTTCGTAGAATCCGTTCTTATTGCTTGTTTGGTATAAAGGCTGTTCCTGTTAGTGTCGAAGTTGATGCTGCTCAGGGTTTACCAGGTTTTACGCTTGTTGGGCTGCCTGACAATGCTGTAAGGGAATCTCGGGAACGTGTCGTTTCGGCGATACGCTCTATCGGGAAAGTGGTGACTGGTTTCCGTACAACGGTAAATTTGTCGCCGGCGGATTTGCGAAAGGAGGGGAGTGCACTTGACCTTCCTCTAGCGATTGGTATGCTTGTTTCGACGGGGGAGATAGAAGTCCCTCGATTGGAACGCTATGTCTTTGTGGGTGAACTTTCATTGGATGGTTTGTTGAAGCCAGTCCGTGGAGTGTTATCCATCGCAATGAATTTAGTCGCAGAGCATGGTTGCATTCTTGTTATTCCGCGAGGAAATGAGCAAGAAGCCTCGCTGGTGGAAGGTCTTCATTATGTTTGTGCAGATTCTCTTGGTGAATGTGTTGAATTTTTAGAACGTAATTCGAGTCAGAATGTGAAAATTGCAAAAGGAATATCATCTTATAGCGTGAGTGTAGACGATGGTATTCCTGATTTTAAGAATGTAGTGGGAATGGATGGCGTGAAGCGTGCGCTTGAAATAGCTGCGGCGGGAGCGCATAATTTCTTATTAGTGGGTTCTCCAGGCGCGGGCAAAACACTTTGTGCGAAATGCTTGCCGGGAATTCTTCCGGAAATGACTGAGCAGGAAATTTTGGAGACTACGCGAATTCATTCGTGTGCTAGGCGTGCTGGCGATTCCGATGATTTTAAACCTGTATTGTCGCGACCTTTTCGTTCTCCACATCATTCGGCGTCTATGGTTTCGCTTGTGGGCGGTGGAACGCGACTTTTGCCAGGCGAAGCGAGCCTCGCGCATAATGGTGTGCTTTTCTTGGATGAATTGCCTGAATTTAATCGGAACGTTTTGGAAGCGCTTCGCGAGCCGATGGAAGAAGGTCAAATATCGGTGAGTCGTGCGAGTGGAACGGTTGTTTGGCCAGCACGTTTTATGATGGGGGCTGCGATGAATCCGTGTCCGTGCGGTTATTCGATGGATCCGAAACGCGAATGTACCTGTTTGCCCGAAGCGCGTAAACGTTATCGTGAAAAAATCTCGGGACCGCTATTGGACCGTATCGATATACAGGTGAGTGTACCGCCGGTCGATGCAGCCATGTTTGCGATAAAAGGGCGGGGAGAATCGTCTACTGATATTCGCAGGCGTGTGTGTGCAGCACGAGTTATTCAACGAGAGCGATTTCGCAATTTGCCGTTTAAATCTAATGCCGAAATGTCTTCAGAATATGCTCGGAAATTTGCTGCAATGACTCCTGCTGTGGAAAGTTTTGCTGTAAATGCCGCTGCTAAAATGGAATTAAGTGCGCGTGGATATTTTAGATTGTTGAAAGTTGCACGAACAATTGCGGACTTGCGTGTGGCGCCTGCCGTCGATATTATTGATTTGTCCGAAGCGTTACGCTATAGAGCGTTTAGGGGGTGATAATACCTAACACCTGGAAACCTTAATACTCGCTTCTGCGCCGAGGCATCCGGGAACAGCTTGGGGCTTTGCTACTGAAACTTCAACAGCGTTGGCTTTAGGGTAATGCTCAAGAACGTATTCAGCGGTCTTTACAACAAGCGTTTCTACGAGCTTAAAAGAAGAAAGGCGGATGAACCCTTTTAGTTCTTCCGCCAGCTTTGCATAATCAATAGATTCGTTTAAATCTTCTGTTTCTGCAGCCTTGGCAAAGTCCAACCAAAGAGTCAGGTTCAATATGATTGGTTGCTCGTTTTCACGCTCGTAGGGGAGTATGCCAACAATGCAATCAAATTGAACGTCTTTGAGCCGGATTCGCCCTTGTTCCATTACCATGCGAACAA
>CAMUYW010000125.1 GCA_947165045.1 uncultured Fibrobacter sp.
GTCTTTGCGGTTGTTGCTGGGCCGAGCAAAGCGACCATGATGTAACCGGCTTGAGCGATGGAGCTGTAAGCCATGAAGCGGCGGAGGCGGCTCTGCTTTAAAGCACCGAGGTTTCCGACAAAGAGCGTGACGCCAGCGAGGAGGGCGATGAGCGGAGCAATCTTGTCTTGAATCGGAGCGAGCGGGCCGTAAACGAGCACGACGAGGAACGCAATGGCGGTTGCCTTCGAAGTCACGGAAAGCACTGCGGTTACCGGAGTCGGTGCGCCTTCGTAAACGTCTGGAGCCCAAGTGTAGAACGGGAACAGCGTGAGCTTGAATCCGATTCCGCAGAACAGGAACAGCACGGAAACCCACAAGAGCGGGCTAGATCCGCTTGCGACAGCGGCCTGGATTTCGTTGAAGTGGAGGCTCCCTGCAAAACCGTAGAGGTAGCTAAAGCCGAACAGTTCAAATGCCGTAGCGACAGAACCCATCAAGATATACTTGGTGGCGGCTTCGGAACCATATTGGTCGCGCTTGTTCCAAGCGGCGAGGGCGTACATCGGGATGGTCGCGATTTCCAAGCCGAGGAAGAACGTGAGCAAGTCGCAAGCACTGACAACTACGAATCCGCCGAAGGTTGCAAAAGCGATGGCGCCGATAAATTCGGCAATCTGGTGCATTTGCGGTTTTTTGTCACCGCCGTGTTCGAAGTAGTCTTTGGAAAGCCACATGCCAAGCAAGGCGCTTACCATGAGCACTTCGCGCATGAGCACACCGAAGTCATCGACTTTCCAGTTGCAGATAAAGAATCTTCCGTTTCCGCTCGCGAGCGGGATGAAGTTCAGCAAGAGGAAAATGGCGATAAAGCCAAAGTTGGCAAGGCGCCAAGGCACCTTGGATTGCGTTGTCACGAAAAGGCGTATCCCAATCACGATAAACGGGAACAACAATAACAGCGCATCTGGAATAATGAAATTAGGAATAAAATTTGTCATAAGTAAAACCTACTATAAACCTGCCGCTGAAATTTTTTCAAAAATAGGAGCGATGCTCTGGTCCAGAATTTCTGAAATCCAGCCGGGGCAAACACCGATAAACAACAAGCAGGCAACGAGAACGACAATGACCAATTTTTCGCGGAAGCATCCATCGGTGAGACCTTCGTACTTTTGCGGGAGCGGGCCGTGAAGCATGCGGTTTGCCGTTTGCAGAATGTAGACGGCGGTCGTCGTGATGGAGAGGATTGCAAGAATCGTCACGATGCGAGTGAGCGTGGAATCTTGCTGGAATGCTCCGATGAAAATCGTGCTTTCGGCGATGAATCCGCTAAAGCCCGGGAGACCGAGACCTGCAAAACCGGCGAGCACAAAGCCAACGCCAAGGAACGGCATCTTGCGCATGATACCGCCCATTTCCGTGATGTCGCGGGTGTGGGTGCGTTCGTAGATCATGCCGATGGTGGCGAAGAAGAGGCCTGTCAAGAATCCGTGCGAAATCATCTGGAGGCTAGCACCGCGAAGTCCGATCGGCGTGAGGGCTGCAAGTCCGAGGAAGATGAGGCCCAAGTGGCTGATGGAACTGTAAGCGGTGATGTACTTGAGGTCCTTGTGGCGAATGGCGATGAACGGGCCGAGCACCACGTTGAAAATCAAGAGAGCAACAACGTAGGGGAGCCAAATCTTAGCGGCTTCGGGCATGAGGAACATGGCCACACGCAAGCATCCGTAAGCCCCCATCTTCATCATCACGCCGGCAGCGAGCATCGAAACGGCGGTCGGGGCAGCGGAGTGACCATCCGGGCTCCAAAAGTGGAACGGGAAAAGCGAACTCGAAACGGCAAAACCCATGAACATGAGCGGGAATGCCCACATCTGGAAATCCATCGGGAGAGTCGTCTTTGCGATTTCAATGAGGTTCCAGCTATTGGCGCCGCTTTCGAAGAAGAGTCCGAATAGCGTTGCAAGAATCATCGAAGAACCAAACGCGAGCGTCAAGGTGAGCTTTTTACCACCGTAATCGCGCTTGCCGCTGCCGTAGCAAGCAATCATGAGGTACATGCAAAGTGCTTCCATTTCGTAGAACACGAAGAAGAGCACCAAGTCAAAGCTCATGTACACGCCATAAACGCTAGTGGCAAGGAGTTGGATTAATGCAAAGAAAATCTTCTGGTTTCCTTTGATGTTTAGGCTTACGAGCACGCCTGCCCAAACGATGAATGCCGTGAGTGTCACCAACAGCATGTTAAGGCCATCGGCACCGACAATGTAATGGGCGTTGAACATCGAAAGCCATGGAATGTCCGTGAAGAATCGGAGGGCAAGTGGTGCCGCTGCCGGGTCGGTCGGAGTTCCCGAGAGTGCATAAATCGCGTAGGTGAGATAGCATGCGATTGCAAGAACAATCGTTGCCGAAGTCACATGAATCGTGCGGAGCGTCTTAGCGTATGACGCAGGAATCAAGACGCAGGCGAGAACGGTTAAAAGGGGAATGACCCAAATAGAGTTAAAAAGTATTGTATTCATGGGTAACGCCTACAGGGGAAGCTGGCCGAAGAATCGCCAAAGGAGAACGCCTACAATCAAAGTGCCCAAATAGAACGGCAAGTAGCCCGCTTGTGCAAAGCGAACCAAGTCACCGAGCTTGTGGACGAACCATACCGTAAATGCAAGCAAACCTTCAATTACGTAATCGTTGAAAGCTCGTGCTGCGCGGGCGATGCCGCCAAAGATGAACTGGCGAACAACGGCGTAGTACATTTCATCGAAGTAGAATTTGTGATAAACGACTTTGTAAATGCCACTGCGGTTCGTTTCGTCAAGAGCGCGCTGAACTTTTGCCCATGGGCTTGCGTAAAGCAACCAAGCAATCACGAGTGCGGCAACAGCAATGCTGACTGCAACATATGGGAGCCATTCAGCGTGCTCAAGTTTCATGAGCTGCGGAACGTGCAATTGGCCCGGCACAAAGAACTTTTCGAAAAGTCCCTTGCCGAGGATGCCGCTCAAGAGTGCCGGAATTGCAAGAATTGCAATCGGGAGTGTCATGGCGAAATCTTCATGAACGTGCCCGGCTTTAACTCCTTCATGACGCGGAGCGCCGTGGAAGGCGAGGAAGAACAGACGGAACATGTAGAATGTCGTGAGACCGCTCGTAAGGAGGGCGAGGCTGAATACCACGTAATGGTGGCCCTGGAATGCGGCGAGGATAATTTCATCCTTGGAGAAAAATCCAGAGAACGGCGGAATGCCCGAAATCGCGAGAATCGAAATGAGCGTGCAAGCGTAGGTGAGCTTCATCTTCTTGCCGAGACCGCCCATCGCATCGAGATCGTTTGTACCGACCTGATGAATAAGGCTACCGGCGATGAGGAACAAGCTGCACTTGAAGAAGGCGTGCGTAAAGATGTGGAATGTCGAAGCGGTCCAACCGGTAACGGCGACGACTTGGCCAATCTTGCAAGCACCAAGTGCAAACATCATGTAACCGAGCTGCGAAAGTGTGGAGTAAGCGAGAATGCGCTTGATGTCCTTTTGCGTGCAGGCGATGACCGCTGCAAAGACCATCGTGAATGCACCGACCCACATGATGAGCGTGAGAGCGTTATCGCAAATGGCAAAGAACGGGAACAGGCGAGCGACCAAGTAAACACCGGCGACGACCATCGTTGCGCTGTGGATGATGGAACTGACAGGTGTCGGACCTTCCATTGCGTTCGGGAGCCAGATATGCATCGGGAACATGGCGGATTTGCCCCAGCCACCGGTAAAGATGAGGATGGAGCCCAAGACCAATGCATCGGCTTTGGAAACGGTTACAAGGCCAAGATTGATGAAAGACTTTTGGAAATCCAACAGGCTAAGCGAATTGATTGTCGAGAAGTCGAAGCTCCCGACAACGTAGCTCACGAGCACGATACCGAGCAAGAAAAAGCTATCGGCAAAGCGGGTGAGGATGAATGCCTGCTTTGAAGCGCTAACGGCACTCGGCTTGTGGTACCAGAAACCGATGAGCAAGTAACTCGAAACGCCCACAAGTTCCCAGAAGATGAACATCTGGAAAAGGTTCGTGGCGACGACAAGCCCGAGCATGCTAAAGCTGAACAGCGAAAGCAGTGCAAAGAAACGACCTGCGGCGCGGTCTTCGCGCATGTAGCC
>CAMUYW010000126.1 GCA_947165045.1 uncultured Fibrobacter sp.
ATCCCGAAGAACGTGAAGCTGATGGACTTGCCGGGTCGTCGTAGCCATGAATACTTCCCGCGTTTGTCGCCGGATGGCAAGTGGCTTGTGTGGGGTGCAACCGACAAGGGTCATGACCATGACTTGTTCGACTACGAACTCTACATCTGGAAAATTGGTGAACCGGTTGAAACGGCAACGCGTATTACATACAACAGTGGTAATGACCGCTGGCCGGATATTTGGTTCGGAAAGATTCCTGCTGCGGCTTCGACGAACGCTGCTGCTAAGGCGGTTGATGCTGCCGCGACTGCAACTGCTGCCGCTATTGCCGGTGGTGTAAGCGATGCCAAGATGGATGAACTCATCAAGGCGATTGACCGCTTGACCGAAGCAGTGAAGGCTTTGGCTCCGGCGAAGTAATTCTTGCAAAAAATTAGCCCGGCTTTGCCGGGCTTTGTAATGGCTTTGCTTAAATGTAAATAAGACCCGCGAAATTGGTTCGCGGGTCTTTGCTTTAGTCTTTTACGCAACGAAGTGTATGTGGAGGTCTGTAGTAGTATTCGGATGAGTAACTCAATTTTTTCCCGATTATGGATGCGCGGGTAAATGGCTGCATCGTAGCTGTAAATGTCCATCTCCAAGGTGAAACGACTTCTTTTTCTCGATCATGATTTCCGGAAATGTTGAAATTGTCTACAAGGCTTTCATCGTAAAATGCGTAGGTGTTTGTTCTTTTGTTGAAGTCCTGTTGTGGGTAAATGAGCAATTGTTTAATTTGTTCGTTGCTTTGGGTGATTTCTAATAGCTTGTCCCATTCATGGTAATTTGGAATGTGATATTTTTCTGGACATATTCCTTGAATCTTTTCTCCGTTTTCAGCTGCATAGAGTAGTGGGTAGAGCTCGGTTGTATCCGCGTCGTCGGGCATGTTGAGAATCTGCTTATATGTGTAAGTTCTGCCGTATCCAGGGAAGTGTTGAGGAGCATAATATGTGTTGGAATCCGTTGTTGCCGGCGCTTCGAATTCCAAAAGGCTTGCCATCCAAGTGACTGTGGTTCCATCAGACATCTCTATGTCGAGTGTCTTGTAGACATTTCCGTCACGATTGTCGATGAGCTTTCCATACTTTGCTGTATCTACAGGTATTTTTTCTGGCTTTGGGTAATCTTTGATGCAGCGTATTTTCGCGGTACCGCTGGTGCTATAGTATGGAGAGAATGTTCCAACATCTGTGTGGTAAACTTCACCGTTTAAATAATGAATGTTTATATACTCATCTGTTGTAGAGACGTAGTAATTACCATTCCTTTTAAAATCGTTGCCTTGGTCGAATAATAGCTCTCCATATTGGTAATTCTTTTGGATCAGTTCAAGCATGTTGTTCCATTCTTTTTTGCTCGTAATGTGCCAATTGTCAGGACATAGTTTTGTATTTATATCTTCATATCCGTATTCAGTTTTATTAAATTCAAGTTCAGTTTTATTAAATTCAAGCGAACTTGCCATCCATATTGCTGAATCGCCATTATCGAATTTCAAGGTGAGCGTTTTATAAATATGACCATCGCGAGAATCGACTAAAGTTACGAATTTGCCGGTCGTGTCAACTACGGGGTCGTTTACGCTTCTGAAACCTTTGTATTCCACCCATATAGAATCGTGGCAGATATGGAGAGAATCCCGATAAGCATTGTTTTTTTGTAATTCACCCTCATTTTTACAATACCCCCACACTAATCCTTGGTGTTCCGGTGAAATAAATTTATTTACATACTTTTCAAAGTCTGGAATAGTCTTTTTCATGAATTTCATGTTTTCTCGGGCTGAATTGAATGTTCCGTATGTCGCTAAATAGGAAGAGTACTTTACTTCGTTCTTTAAACTCGTATCGTTCCATACGCCGTCTGTTTCTAGATCGTATGTGATTTGTGCCAAAAGGTCTATGGTTTTGGGTATATCGCCCTCGTATTGGTTGAGTAGTATAAGGGTAATTGCTAAAAGCTTTGCATCGGCTTCGCCATTGGCGAAAATATCCATGTTTTCGAATGGGGTCCCGTCATCTTCGATGTTGAATGCTTTGAGAACTTCGATTTCTGCTTGCTTTTGTGCTTGGGTAACGTTTAAACCTTGTTGAACTAGGTATTGGATTCTGTTAAATGCCAAGTGGCTTAGAATGTTTATGTTGACGTCTTTGTTTTTTTCAATCTTGACAAGACCATTCAATGTGATGGGGGTGTAGGATCTTTTCCCGGTAATTTCGTTGATAAAATAACCTTTGACAATCATCCATGCGTAAGGCTTGCTTAGGACCACGCTGTCGATGTGGTACTTGCCTTCGTCATTGTCTATTGTTGTGGAATAGTGAATTCCTGTCTGGTGCAGTTGTTCATCGAGTTCGTAGAGTGTAACGGTGGAACCTTTGATGAATGGCCCTTTTTGCGAAATTCCCGATACGGTTTCTCCAGATAAGACCGCATCGCTTTCTCCATTGGAGGTTGCTGCGCTGAACGATGATTCGTTGCTACAGGCTTGAAATAGCAGGCCTAGTGCCAGCATGTGAATTGCGATGAGGCCATTGAAAAAAGATTTGATAAACATGGTTTCCTCCTTTAATTTTTGACGCAACGAACATTGAGTTTAAGGCCTAGAATATTTGATTTGAGTGTTTTGTAATTGGTGTTCCAAGAGTCGATTATTAGGGTTGGAAAATAGCCCGTATTGTTAAGAAGTCGTGCTGATGAACCGAGAAAAACGGAATAGAAATTGGATTGTCTGAGAGGGGTGTTGTCGTAGATGTAATCGCTATTTTCATCAAAGATGTAGTCTCCATTTCTGTCGCAATTGCTGTTGGCTTCGGTTTCTTCGGTGGTGCTTATTTTGCATTCAGAATAATTTTCATTTATTTGTACATAGGCGAATGCGATGAAGTTGGCGTATGGCACAAAAGAGTTGTGATTTATTGCAATGGGTTCGAAAAATGTAGGAATGGCTCCGAATTCGATATTGTCTTCTAGTATTTTGTTTGTAAAGTAGATTTTGTTCCAATCTTTGCTGTATAGGTTGCTTGGTGAACCCACATATTCAAGAAGAGCTTTCCATTCTCTAGTGTTTGGAATATGCCAGTCTTCAGGACAGATTCCTTGGTAAACGGATTCTTTCCTGTCTAGTACGGTCTCGTAATACTGAATGAATGAGCTATCTTTTAGGACTAAAGCTTCTTCTCGTGTATAAATGCCTTTTTGATTTTCTTCGTTTTGAGTTGCTGAATTGCCTGCAAATTGAAGGTTCTCTGCCATCCATTCATACGTTTCCCCTTTAAAGGTGAAACTTGTCGTTTTGTAGGTTTTGCCATCTCTGGGATCGGTCATGGATCCTGTTTGATGCTCAATCTTCTTTGTTGAATTTTCAAATTGTTCGCTTGAGAGGAGGAACCATTTTTCCCCAGTGCAAATAGCGTATTCGTAAGTGAAGGAGGTATCGGCTCCGGTGTTCGGCATACTTGTTATTTCTATGGGAATTGCATATTGCAACTTGATGTATTGACCGATATTTTCTTGGGTGCATGTGCCGAGATTTTCGTAACGGCTTAAGACGTTTGTTGCGTTCTCTTTTTGGAATACGAACGAGTATGCGGCTATTTTTTCTGTTAAGCTGTTGTTAAGGGTGCCGTCTGCTGCGAAATCGTTGGCAATGCTGTCGATGAGAGCCTTTACTTCTTTGCAGGATAAACTGTAATCTCTGTGAAATGTTTTGGAAATCGGGGTGTATTCTCCGATATAGAAGTTTCTATCCACCATTTTGCTGACTTCGTACAAAATACGATCTTCTTCTGTTTGTCCGTTAATGTCGAGGTCTTCTGCAGAATGCTCGTGTTTCTCGTAACCGAATTGGGCGAATATTTCTTTTTCGGCTTGAGCTTTTGCGACGTTGAAAGGCGTCCCGGAACTGACGAGATTTAAGATGCGTGGGTATTCAAAGTGCGTGAACAAATTGATGTTTGTGGAATTGCGATTACTGATGTCGGTTGCTGCATTTAGAGAAATAGAGCAGTCCGAAAATGAATGTGTGAATTCTCTATTGTAGAATCCTTCGGCGGT
>CAMUYW010000127.1 GCA_947165045.1 uncultured Fibrobacter sp.
AGAAACAGCAAGCGAAAACGCCGCGCAAAGAGAAGTTTTAAAACATTCCATACAATATCTCCCATACATTTTTCTATGCATGAAAATACCCTCTTTTAAGGTAAAGAGAACAAACTACGTTACAAAAAACATTGACAAAATGCTAAAAGCACCCTGAATTGCAAAACGCAGGCTCTTTCGAGTCTGCGCATTTGGAGTCTGTGGGTGTTGTATATGCTTCAATTTCAAAGACTATTTTTATGAGACAACGCGCCACCTTTACGGCGTACGCCCATCAATTTATCCCGAACCTGGTGTATATTTTTTTTCCCGTTCACGATAACCTTGATTTCAAGGCGTTCGATATAAACTCCGGTGCCCACTAAACGGCCATTATTAGAGCGCATATTCCAAGCTAGGAAAATTCTTCCCTTGTTTTTTAAGCAACCTTCTTCTCCATATAAATCACGATCCGAACATTTAATTGAACTGGAATAATCTCCAACAAATTCTCCCAAGTGACTGAAATACCGCGTATGGTAATAAAATTCAACATCATCACCCGAAATTACAGTTTTTTCGCCACTGCGATATTCACCGATATTAAATTCATTTACATCGCCATTTTTTATGGCATCAATCAGTTCTTGGCTTACACCGGCTTGCAAAAGTTCTCTATCCATTTTTCCTTGTCGAATTGCATCGAACAAGTCTGCCTGCGTTACAGATAAAATTTCATCTATCGCAATGGTGGTATCGCGGCTCGCATCAACATTCGCTTCGACCATCGTCGCGATAAGCGCCTGGTCTTCCGGTCGAACTATTAATTTATAATTACCCTCGTTTATAGCTCCGTCTAAAATCCCGTTGACCGTCTCTTCGCTAAACCCGTAAGACGTATCCACAACTACGGTACGGATGTCGTTAAAAAGTTGCACAAGAGCTTCTTCTTCGCTGATGCTTGTAATGGTGGTGTCGTAGTGGACCGTATTATCAATTCGAGATTCAATAAACGCATCAAGATGATTCACTGCAGTCTGAGTCTGTTCAATCATAATTTTCGAGACATCGAAATCGACAAGACTTCCCTGAACGCCAAGAGAATCCCCTATTTCCTGAGCATTCTGCGCTGTGTTAGGAATAAGCAGAGCCTGTGTAACGGAATCCTTCTTGATGATATCATAAGGATCTTCGCCAATCAGTACCACATTGGGACTTTCAAGAGAAAGTTCCTGATCCCCGGCTATGACAACCCAAGGGTTCTCTTTATGGGCCTTATTTTGTGCAAGGTCCGTAACAATTCCATCAACGGTAAAACGAACGCGATCACCACTAGTCGGGAGCACCGCATCTTTTGCAGTCGCCCCGTACATGAGCAACATGGTTTTATCAGCCCCTCCTTGCAGCATCGGATTTTCAGGAGTACGATTTTCTCCTGAACGTACACAGAGGAAATCGAACATTTGTACAAAATTCTTTTTGGATTCATCGGACACGGTTTCGCTGAAAGTAAGCAAGAGCATTACATTTCCATTATTATTTTTTGATTTTACAGCCGTAAGAATAACAGGCCCGACCCCATCAGCAATGGGTTCATTTTCCATATAGAAGCGACCAGTCTTTCCTTTGTCTTCATAGGTAAACCAATTGTTTAAACTTCCGACATAAACGTCCGAGGTGCCCCCTGTAAAGACCTTGCTTCCAAAGCCGCACACATCCCCAGAGCAATTTTGCGGAGTCAAGTTTTCAGCCGTAATTACAATATCATTTTCATTGACAATCGTAAACTTGGAGGTCGTATTAAACGATTCCCCAAAAGTAAACTGGATAGAATCGAGTTTGCTCTTTTGCTTGAGAGATTTATCAAAATGCACATACAAACTATCGGCACGACCATCACCGTTTCGGTCAATCGCAATGGCATTTGACACACGGGGAACCGGCGGAGCCGCAAACACAAGGTCCGTCCACACGGACACACCTGCAGCAGCACCCTTCGCCGTAAGCGTCACGCCCGACACAGGCGCATTAGCACGGACAAAGAATGTTGCTTTTCCATTTGCATCCAAATTCACAGCATTGATTTTATTTCCGTCCACAGTATCCAAAACATCAATATTCACATCGGAGAATGATAGATTTATCTTTCGATTGTAATTGTTGACCTTCGCCCATTCTTCAAAGAAGGCAATATTCACTTGATAGGTCGCATACGCCCATTCGCCAATTTGCGCCGTATCGCCAGAAACATTTTTCCCGAGAATAGTCCAATCCGTCTTCATAAAAGCAACGCTTGGCACCGCATAAGAGGGAACCGTAATTTCAACTTTAGTCTTTTGGCTGGGATCTGCCTTCAACGTAATTTCCAAGAAGTAATGACCAGGAGCAAGGGCAACATTCGACACAATCGCCGCCGAGTCAATGTAGAATGTCGAATCGCTTGTAATTACGATGCCTTCGTAATGCGTTCCGACATCAAGAATTTCAGGTTCTGCAAGATTTCCGCCGGTGAGCGTAAACGTAGAGACGCCTCCAATCGTATCCAGTTCCGTTGAATTTGCATCGTAATTGCAAGACAGCTTATTTTTCTTATTGATTTGCCAAATTTCAAAACGCTTTCCTTCATCGCGATTATCAGACGTCAAGAAAATCGACGCATCCACATGCAAGTCAATGGAGGTGCGCATGCGGAAATTCGAGGAACCCGTATGGCGTTCAACGTAAAAGATGTGGAAATCATAAGTCTTTCCAGGAACAAGCTTGTTCCCAGTATTTTGACCAATCGTATCGAGATCCACGGCACCCGCCACTTGGGCGTGCTGGCCACCGATATCTACAGCCAATCGATTATCAATAAACACCCAAACGTCATCGTCTCCATAAAAATCAAAATACTGCCCTGGAACATATTCAAAGGTCGCCTGAATTTTTGCAGTATAGCCAAAATTATGCTTGCCGATTTTTGTTCCCTTAAGTTGGTCAAAATAAGGATTCGGAACGGTCTTTGCATCATCGAGATATTCAAAATCATCCAGTAGGAACATGCCATCTGAATTCTTTTCGTTGCCTTCCGATATGCGGTCTTTCGACACTTCTGCAAGCCAAAATCCATCATCGTCCAAAGAAACATAAAGGTCGCGGCAAGTCATATTGGTGTACTCGTTACCCGCAGTATCCATGCCGATAACCTGTGGCAAGAACCAGCTATCCAAATGATCCGTAATCTTGCAGTTTTCCGGGAACGGATTTGCACGAACAGGAACGCCGTTTGGACCGAGATTGTATTCGACCATGCCCGTCACAGCCTTCGATTTGCCAGAGCATCCACCCGACCCAAAATCAGCGCTCACACCATTTGCCGGGTCGCCATTTTTACCGCTACCGTCTCCATCGCCCTTAGTTCCATGAAGCCAGTCGTAAACAGTCACAGGAATTTTCTTTAGCGGGCAATCGCCAAGAACGCCAGGATATTTCGAAAATAGCGCGGGCACATCCGTCTTGTAGCCTTGAACCCAAATCGTATCCGAAAGGGCCACCACAGAATCAAGCGCAATTTCAGTCGCCATAGTCGGTTCCGTCGAGACCAAGCCTTCGGCGCCGACATAATTAAATCCGACGGTCTGTTTAAAGTAAACCTTGAAATCGCTTTCAGGGGCATCTACCGTAGCCTTGAACCACCCGCAGTAATTTTCAAGCGAAGTCATGGTGGCTACAGAATCGCCGCCCATATAAAGGACAGCATTCGTATTCGACCACGGAGTAAAGAAAGCAATTGTTTTTTGTTGGCCGCTTGCAAAAGCAGCCGTAATGCCTAGAAACAGCCCTAACACATATTTTTTCAACATCCCGACACCTTTTTTGGGGATAAATCTAAAACGGGAAGCGTACAAAATCACACAAAAAAAGGGCGAGCTTTGCAAAGTGTCCTCTACAGACAACACTTGTTTGGATTCTATCGCCACTGCGTGGCTCCAGAATGACA
>CAMUYW010000128.1 GCA_947165045.1 uncultured Fibrobacter sp.
GAACTCGATTCTGAAATCGAAGCTTGCTCCGCTCATTGGGGAATTGAGCGCATGGCGACTCTCGACCGTATTGTCCTCCGCATCGCGATGGTCGAACTTTTGTATGTTACCGAAGTCCCGATGAAGGTGGTCATTTCTGAAGCCGTTCAGATAGCGGCGAAGTTCAGCACGGATTCCTCGAGCACGTTCGTGAACGGACTCCTGGCTGGCTTTATGCAGAAGCGTGGCATGGTTGCAAACAATACTAAGAAGGATGCTTAATAGCTATGAAGATTAACGAAAAGTGGTATAAGCACATTTTTGCTGGAATTGCTGGTTTTGTTGCCTTGATCATCTATATGATGACGATGGCTCCGACGGTCTCTTTCTGGGACTGCGGTGAATTTGTCGCTTGCGCAAATACTCTTGGTATTCCGCATCCTCCTGGAACTCCGTTCTTCGTGTTCTTTGCCCGTGTGGTCATTTTGCTCCTCCCGTTCGTGGGTGAAATTGCAAAGCGCGTGAACTACATTTCTGTGGTGAGCTCGGCTGCTACGGTCTATGTGACGGCCCTCTTTGCTTGGGAACTTTTGGCGACCGTCCTTAAGACGGATGCTCTTGCTGCAAAAATTTCGGACAAGACACGCACCATTGTTCTCGGTACTGCAACGCTTGTTGCAGGCTTTCTCCTCACGTTCTCCGATACGTTCTGGTTCAACGCTGTCGAAGCCGAAGTCTACGGCCTCGCCATGTTTATCCTCATGCTCGTCTCTTACCTCGGACTCGTGTGGTACAACAAGCGCGACGAAGAAGGTAGCGACAAGCTCCTCATCTTCATTTGCTATATCGCATTCCTTGGCGTTGGCGCTCACCTCTACACGATGCTCACGGTTCCTGCCGTGTTCGTGCTTTTACTTGTGGCTCAACCGAAGAAGATTGTTGAACGCATCCCAATCTGGGTTACGGGTACGCTCCTCTGCTCCGTGATTTACATGGTGTCCGCGTTTATTGAAATTTCTCTCGTTTGCCTCATTGTTCTTTCTGTGATTGTCTTTGTACCTGCCATTAGGGAGGCTATTCCGGCTCGCGTGAATCATGCGTTCAAGCTCTCGCTTGCCTTTGCGTTCTTTGCTTTGGTCGGTTACAGCACGCACCTTTACATTCCTATCCGTTCGGAACTTAACCCGACGATTGACGAAAACGACCCGGAAATCAACATTCGTGATGATCAGGGCAACCTCCAGTTGGGCAACATTTTCAAGGCTAAAAACTGGGATGCCTTCAATGCGTTCATCGAACGTAAGCAGTATGGCTCTGAAAGCATGATTTCTCGTGCGTTCTACCGCCGTTCTCGCTTGGCTCACCAGGTGCTCTCTTTCCCGAGCATGAGCTATGGTGGTTACCAGATGGCCCAGTACCTGCCGACTAAGGTGGGCGGGGTGAACTATGCCAATGGTGTCTATACGTTTGACGCTTCTGAAAATGAACCCGTCGAACGTTTTGGAATCAGTTTCCCGACGCAGATGTCGTTCATGGGCGACAACACGTTGATGCAGCTTTTCTTCTTCTTGCTGTTTAACGGTTTACTTGTGGCTGTTTGCGTTTATGTTTATAAGCGTAACAAACATGTCGGTATATTCCTTTCGACTCTTTATGCGCTTTGCTCTTTAGGGCTTCTGTTCTATATCAACTTCGCTGATGGTTCCCGCATGGAACAGCGTGACCGCGATTACTGGGTGAACGCGATGACTCGTAATGTGGCGGATTTGAATAACGCTGGTGCTGGCATTACGGCTCTCCCGGATCCGAACGAACTTATCGATCTTCGTCAGACGATTGAAACATCCAAGTTTGCGATAGAAAGACTTCGCATGCGTAATGCTCCGGCAGCAAGAATTGCTGAATACGAAAAGCAAATTAGCGATGCCGAAAATACAACAGCTTGGAAGAACTGGAAAAAAATCGAAGAAAACTTTGCTCGTTTTGGACAGCGTGCTCCGTTCCCGGAAGCAGTTCACATGGAAGTTCGTGAACGTGACTATTTCTACACGCCGGCATTCATTTTCATGAGTTTGATTTTCGGTGTTGGTGCGGGTATTCTCGTGTTGCTTGCTGCAACATCTGCAACGACAGTTGCATTTGCTTCTCCGATTGCCGCTATTCTCGTGCTTGTTTCGCTTATTGTTCCGTGCGTTTCGAACTACAAGGAACATGACCGTTCCGGCCTTTGGGTTCCTTGGGATTACGCTTACAATCTCCTCAATAGCTGCCGTCCGAACGCAATTCTTTTCACGAATGGCGATAACGACACGTTCCCGCTGTGGTTTGCTCAGGAAGTTGCCGGTATCCGTAAGGACGTTCGCGTGGTGAACCTTTCCTTGGGTAACACGGACTGGTACATCAAGCAGATGCTCGTGAATGAACCGATTCTCAAGCTTTCTTATAACAAGGAAACCATCGATAACGATATGGTCCTTGATAACAGCAGCGCCAATAACCCGAACCACCTCGTTTCTACGTGGGTCCGCCGTGCAGAAAAGGAAATGCCGCTTCTCAAGGAACGCATCGACCAGATGGATGCTAAGGGCAATCTCTCTGAGGCCGATTCTGCAAAGCTTCTCCAGTTCAAGGTGAAGTATCAGGTGTGGGATGCACTTAGGGAATGGGCTAAGAGAACTCGCTCTAGCATGATGCTTACGCAGTACAAGCTCGTTGTTGATCTTGCTATTATGAATATGGATCGCCCGATTGAAATTTCGACGACGGTCGGTTCTTCGAACTTCATGGGCCTCGAAAAGTACATGGTTCAAGAAGGCATGGTCTACAACTTCGTGAAGGGTGACCTCACGCCGAAACAGAATGCCTTTGATGCCAAGACGACTGCAAACATGATTGATAGCGTGTATAAGTTCCGCGGTCTCGGTGATGGTACTGCCTATATCAATTCCGAAACGGAACGTCTCCTCAGCAGTTATGTTTCGCTCTATTTGCAGATTTCGTTTGATGCTCGCGAAAAGATTGCCGCCCTTGTCACGAAGAAGCCGTTTACCAAGGCTGACAAGGCCGAAGTGGAACGTATCGCTAATGATGCCGCTAAGTATCTTGAACTTGGCATAGTCCAGTTCCCGAGAGAATGGCGCAACTATTGGGCTGCATCTTATGTTTACGCCTCTGCAGGTATGAAGGCTAAGGCTCTCGATGTCGTGGAACGCGGTCTTAAGAATATTCCGTCCTACGATGCTCCGGGGCAAAGCCGCCTTACGATGAGCCGCCAGCAAATTGAATCAATTGCAGAAGAATCGCTCAAGACTGATGACGATCCGGTTGTAACGCCGGCTGCCGAGGCTGCTCCTGCCGCTAACTAATTTCGAGGTTGTGCAATGGATTTGAGCTTGGTTATCCCTGTTAAGGAAGAAAGTGAAAATCTTCCTCAGTTGTTTAAGGAAATTTGGGCCGCAATTGAACCAACCGGTATGGAATTCGAGGTTATCGCTATCGATGACGGTAGCCGCGATAATACCTGGGAGGTGATTGAAGGCTTGGCCAAGGAATATGGCGCAAAGCCGAAGGCCTCGGTGAACGCATTCCGTTTCCAGTTCAACTGCGGTAAGGCGGCCGCGCTCGCTCTTGGATTTTCCAAGGCGCGCGGCAAGTACGTTGCCACGTTGGACGGCGACTTGCAGGATGATCCGCTCGAAATCCCGAAGATGATCAAGATTCTCGAAAGCGGTTACGACCTTGTTTCGGGCTGGAAGATTCGCCGACTCGATCCGTGGCACAAGACCATGCCGTCGAAGTTGTTCAATTTGACGGTCTCGATGGTTTGCGGCAAGCGTTTGCACGATTTCAACTGCGGTATCAAGGCTTATCGCAATTCCGTGGTGCGCTTTATCCAGCTTTATGGCGATTACCACCGCTTTATCCCGGTGATGGCCAAGTGGCAGGGCTTCCGCATTACCGAAATGCCGGT
>CAMUYW010000129.1 GCA_947165045.1 uncultured Fibrobacter sp.
TTTTTTGATGGCGCCAAGCGCGACATCTTGATCGTCGGTAATCTCTTTGAAAAGGTGACGTGTCTGCTGGAACCCGCTGATTACGAAGGCGCGGAAATTGTTGATTGCTCGCATTTTGCAATTATGCCCGCATTTTATAACGGCCATACACATGCAGCAATGACGCTTTTGCGCGGCTTTGCAGACGATATGGAACTTGGCAAGTGGCTTAACGAATACATTTGGCCTACCGAAGCGAAGCTTACTCCAGACGATATTGAAGTCGGGAGCCGTCTTGCGATTCTTGAAATGATCAAGTCGGGAACGGTCTTTTTTACGGACATGTACTGGCACCGCGAAAGGACTATAAAGGTTGTCGAAGAAATGGGCATCCGTGCGGCTATTGGCGTGACATTTGCAGAACCGCTGATGTCGCCAGAAGCGTGGGCGGGGAACGTCGAATTTTTGAAGAGCCATACTGGCGAATCGGAACGTGTGCAGCTTGTGGTGATGCCGCATGCCATTTATACGGTGGGCGAGGAAAAGACCGCAGAACTCATCGAACTTGCTCATGCCGAAAATTACAAGATCCATACTCATTTGTCCGAAACGCTTTTTGAAATTAAGACTTGCAACGAAAAATATGGCTGCACTCCGGTGGAATTTTGGAAACGCTTGGGTGGCCTAAATTCGAATTTCTCGGCGGCTCATTGTACGCATTTTTCGGCCTCCGACCGCAAAATTTTCGCTGAATCCGGCGCCATCGCTATTTTAAATCCGTGCTCCAATATGAAACTGAATAGTGGCATTCCGCAAGTGGCCGAAATGCTCAAGGACGGTGTAAGGCTTGGACTTGGAACGGATGGTGCTTCGTCGAACAACAACCTCGACATGCAAGAGGAAATGAAGACTATTGCGCTTTTGGCAAAGTATTTGGGATCTGCCGAAACGCTCTCGGCAGAAGAGGCTCTTAAACTTGCCACTTGCAATGTCGCGGATTTCTTTGGAATTCATGCCGGTCGAATCGAAGAAGGCTACCTTGCGGATTGCTTGCTGATTGATCTCAACAACGAACGCATGGTGCCATGCTACAACGTGTATAGCAACTGGGTTTATTCGGCAAATTCAAGCGCCATCGATTCCGTGATGTGCAACGGCAATTTTGTGATGCGTGGCCGCCATGTGGAAGGCGAAGAAGAAATTCTCCGTGATGCCCGCGAATGCGCGGCGCGTCTAGCAGCATCATCCAAATAATATTCTAATTACATATTCAAAAAAAATCCTGTCACCATTGTAACAGGATTTTTAAAACTTTGTTTTCGGAAATTATTTCGAAGAAGTTTTGTTCTGGGAATTACTCGAATCTTTGGATGCGCTAGATTTGCCTTCTTCGAAGGTCTTTATAGCGGCATCCTTGGCGGCAATGGCGGCATCTTTTGCTTTTTCGGCAGTCTCGCTAACTTTGTTTGTTAGACTGTCTGCGGTGTTTTTGATGGCTGCTTTTGCGCTGTCGGCGGCTTCTTCGGTAGAACCTTTTGCTTTGTCTGTAATCGTCTTAGTAAGTTCACTAGCTTTGTCTTTGGCCATTTTGCGGAGGTTTACTTCGTCAGAGGAGTATCCCATGGTTTCCAAAGAGGACTTATAAATGCTATAGGATACGGCATCGTTTCTCGTTTTTTTAAGATCCCCTTCGACAGGAAGTAAATGCAAAATGGTGAGCAAGATAAAGCAAATTATGGATGCTTTGACAAGCCCGAATAGCAAACCTAGAATGCGATTCGTTTTACCGACAATTGTGTTCTTGATGGAATCGCCGACCAAGTGTCCGATGAAAGTGAAAAGTAAAAATGGAAATAAAAAACCGATGCAAGTGCAAATGAGGTGCGCTGCAAAATCACCGATGGCGAAATTTCTGGTGAAAAAGCCACCGAGAAGATCTTGGGCAAAGTAGGCTCCTAAAATTGCAGAGACCCATGCGCAAAGTCTAAATACGCTGCCCAGCAGCCCGCGCCATAACCCAAGGGCGCCGAAAACGAGCAGACATGCGCTGCATACAATGTCTATCCAATTCATTGGACAAGTCCTTTTTAGACGGCCAACTGGATGGCGAGAAACGCCAATGCAGTGACTATCACTCCAAGTATAAATCCTATTCCGTACTTAAATGTAGTTTTTTGCGGCTTGGGGGACATAACGGTTTCGACCGATTGGTCCTCGTTTACCGTATCTGCCCACTCGGCAATGTAAGGTGTCATGTCGCGCGGGTATTCCTTCATGATATCGGCAAGTTCGTTGGCCGCATCGCAGGCCGAAGACGGGCGCTTGCTGGCGCGTTTGTTGAGCAGTTTCAAGACGAACTTGCGGAGTTGCTTAGGAACATCGTCTGGGAAAACTTCGAGCTTGAATTTCATCTTGAGGATGTTTTCACGCGTTTCTTCGAAGTTTTTTCCGCGGAAAAGATTTTCGCCGATGAGCATTTCACTGGCGATGATGCCTACGCTATAGAGGTCGCTTGCGTAATTGACCTTTTCGCCCATGATTTGTTCGGGGCTCATGTAAGCGGCGGTTCCGATGATGCAGCCGGTCTGTGTGAGTTCTTTGCCAATCTCGAGCGGGGTTTCCGTGTGCGCGATGCCAAAGTCCAAGAGGCGGACTCGTCCGTCCTTATCGATCATCATGTTCGCGGGTTTTAAATCGCGGTGTGTGACTCCGTTGCGGTGGGCGTGACTCAATGCGCTCAATAGCTCGTACAAAATGTTTTCGACAACCCAAATGGGCGGTCGTTTGTTCCTCAAAAGCAAATCCTTGAGGCTTGAACCTTGTACGTATTCCATCGACATCGTGTAATTGCCATCGCTGTCTTTCCAGAGAGCATACGGCTGGATGATACTTGGGTGGTTCAAGTGGGCGAGGATGCTCCCTTCTTGCAAAAAACGCTTGATGTAGATATCTTGCTGGTTCAAGTTCGAATGGAGCCTTTTGGCAACGACAAGGCGGTCGAGCGAAGGGTCTCTACAGAGCCATAAACTCCCCATAGCTCCGCTGTTCAGAGCTTGTATGGGTTTGTATCCGCCAATTTTAGACGGGAGTTGGTCTTTGATTTTCTTCCTCGACTGTGTTACCTTGACTTCTTCCATGCGTGCCTATATAGAAAATTATTTCTTGTCGCTCAAGTAAATACTCTGGTGCTTCGTCTTCGGGTCCTGATTGGGGTAATCGAGGATGTAGTGGAGTCCGCGAGATTCCTTGCGACGGAGGGCTGCAATGAGGATCATCTTGGAAACTTGGAGCGCATTCAAGAATTCGAGGAAATGCAAATTCTCTGTTTCTTTGTTCTTAATCGCTGCATCTACGTCTTTCTGGAGTTCTTCGATGACCTTGAGGCCTTGGTTGAGGCCTGCGACCGTGCGAACAATACCGCAATGCGTCCACATCATGTCCTGGAGCATCTTCTTGCGCTTTCTCCAGTAGGCTGCCTTGGCAAAACTTACGGATTCCTTCTTGGACTTGCTTGCGTTTATCTTGTCCTTAACGATACCGCTCTTTTCGATATCATCGACGGCGCGGATGGCAAACACGACGCTTTCCAAAAGCGAGTTGGAGGCGAGGCGGTTTGCTCCATGAACGCCCGTTGCTGCAACTTCGCCGCAGGCATAAAGTCCCTTGATTTCGGTGCGGGACCATGTATCGACGAGAACGCCACCGCACATGTAGTGTGCGGCCGGAACGACCGGAATCCATTCCTTGGTGATGTCGATGCCTGCATCCATGCATTTAGAATAAATGTGCGGGAAGTGACTCTTGATATCTTTCGGGGTACGGCCAGAGAGATCGATGTACATGTGGTCCTTGCCGAGACGCTGCATTTCACTGTGGATGGCGCGAGCGACGATGTCGCGGGGAGCGAGAGAGTGCAGCGGGTGCACCTGGTTCATGAATTCTTCGCCCTTGTCGTTCTTGAGAA
>CAMUYW010000130.1 GCA_947165045.1 uncultured Fibrobacter sp.
ATGCCTGTCGGCAAGTGGGTCATACGCACTGCGGAATCCGTCTTGTTGATGTACTGGCCACCGGCACCACTACTGCGGTAAGTATCCACACGAACTTCAGACATGTCCAAATCGAATTCGATATCTTCGTGTTCCGGATACAGATAAACGGCAGTAAAGCTCGTATGGCGGCGAGCATTTGCATCGAACGGGCTAATGCGCACCAAACGGTGAACGCCAATTTCCGAACGGAGCAAGCCGTAAGCGTTTTCGCAAGTGACTTCAATCGTTGCACTCTTGAGGCCCGCATCTTCGGCTTCCTGAAAGTCCACCACCTTGAAGTCCATGTTTTCGCGTTCGAAGAAGTGCGTGTACATGCGGAAAAGCATGAGTGCCCAGTCCTGAGATTCCGTACCGCCTGCGCCCGGATGGATGGACATGAGGCATGCGCATGCATCATCCGGCCCGTTCAGCATCTTCTTGAATTCCATCTTTTCTACGCGGGCTCTAAGGTCCGCAATGTCGGATTCAAGCGTTGCCGTAAGGTCGGCTGATTCCTCATCCTTGCTCATTTCGTAGAGTTCAGCGAGGTCGTCGCATGTTTGGGAAACTTCTTTCCAAGAATCAATAAGACCCTTGAGGTTCCCAATCTTTTTCATCATGGATTGCGCCTTTTCCTGATCGTTCCACAGGTTCGGGTCGCTAGAATCTTTTTCAAGGACGTAGAGTTCTTCGGTCTTAGCCTCTAAGTCAAAGATACCCCCAGAGCTTGTCAATGCGACTGCGCAATTCGATAAGCCCGGTGTGTGTAGTTTGGAATGCCATAATTAGGTGTTAGGTTATAGGTTTATATCTAGAAGAAATGTCATCCTGAGTAGAGAATCGTAGGTTCGAAATTGAAGGATCTAATTAGATTTTTTAGATTCTTCGATTTCGCTACGCTTCGCTCAGAATGACACGTTGATTAACTAAGCTCTAAAATTCGACGCTAAAAATTACTTGCTAGCGCCGATTGCCTGAGGCGGTTCGTACTTCTTGTCGAGGTACTGCACCTTGTAGGTCTTGCCAAGTTCGTCGAGGTAAGCTTTGAGCTTAGCCTGGCGTTCCTGTTCGGCCTGCACGCGGAGGATGTAGTCAATCTGGTGTCTGTAGCTTTCAAACTTGCCGTCATTCTTTTCGGTAAGCATGAAGATAGAAACGCCGTCATTGTCCGTGATGACTTCAGAGATATCGCCGACCTTGATCTTGCTTACAGCCTTGGCGAAGTTTGCGCCCTTGGACTTAGCAACAAACTTGTTCATGATACCGCCAGTCTTCTTGGCTTCCTTGTCGTCGCTATAGATAGCAGCGAGCTGAGCAAACGTAGCCTTCTTGGAGCGAACCTGTGCTGCAAGACCCTTCAACATGTCCTTAGCATCGTTGATTTCCTGAGCGCTCTTGCCCTTGGTGGAGATAAAGATGCGAGCACCGCTAATCGTGTCGTTAATGACAACTTTGGACTTGTTGAGTTCCCAGAATGCCGTGAGCTGCTTTTCAGTCGGAGCTTCTGGATACGGCACCTTCTTTTCAAGAATCTTTTCGCTCTTGAGCTGGTCTTCGATCTTTTCCTTGAACTGCTTCATAGTCGTGTTGGACTTCTTGAGTTCTTTCTGGAAAGCTTCTTCACTCGGGAACTGCTTCTTGAAGAGCGTGGTCAAGCTATCAACCTTAGCCGGTTCGACCTTAATACCCATTTTCTTAGCTTCGAGCTTGATGAGTTCCTGGCCCACGAGGTTATCCACAACGGCATAGCGAAGTTGAGTCATCATTTCATCGGTCAATTTCTGACCCGGAGCCTGCTGCTGACCAAGCATCGTAGCAAGGCTATCAATCTTGCCACCCGAAATACCCGTCTTTTCGACGCGGATAACGTCGAGGCTCTTCGAATTCATCAATTGAGCAGAAGCAATGCCGGCAGTAAGGAGCACGGCTGCAGCACCACGAGAAATAAGTTTAAGAGACATTATTTATCCTTTTATAAAAAAATTCAAGGTTTTTAAAATTCAAGGGTTAATATAGAAAACTTACATCGTGCGAACGAACCATCTGTGTGATTTTACGCAAACAAAACAATCTTCTTACAAAAAATTGCAGTAAGTACTTGTTTTTTCTACATTTATAAACATGAAAAAGATAAAAGTATATACGTTGCAGGGTAAATGGACTGGAGATTTCGAGTCCAACAACAAGTGGTATAAGGACGAGGCCCTCAAGCTCAAGGGTAAAGATATTGACCTTTTGGTGCTCCCGGAGCTTTTCCACACGCCGTACTTTCCGTTCGAGGAAAATGCGGACTTCTTTGACCTCGCTATCGGAAAGGACCACCCCATTGTCGGTGAATGGCAGGCAATCGCCAAGGAACTGAACGCCGTTGTCGTGTTCCCGTTCTTCGAAAAGCGCGCTCGCGGCATTTACCACAACTCCGCTTTTGTCTTTGAACGTGACGGAAGCATCGCAGGGCTTTACCGCAAAAGCCACATTCCTGATGATCCGGCTTTCTATGAAAAGTATTACTTTATTCCGGGCGACACAGGTTTTGAACCAATCAAGACTAGTGCAGGTACGCTGGGCGTGCTCATTTGCTGGGACCAGTGGTTCCCCGAAGCAGCCCGTATCATGAGTTTGAAGGGCGCAGATGTGCTCATCTATCCGACGGCCATTGGTTGGATGGATTCTGAACCTAAGGAAATCTACCCGCGCCAGCAAGACAGCTGGATGACCGTAATGCGTGGACACGCGATTGCAAACCGCACGTTTGTGATTGCTGCAAACCGCACGGGCGTCGAAGGACACCTCACGTTCTGGGGCACAAGTTTTGCTGCTGCACCGGACGGATACATTTTGCAAAAGTGCGATCCGGAATTCTTGGGAGCAAGCTTCGTTGAACTGGACCTTGCTGAAACCGAAGAGAATCGCCGCTGGTGGCCGCATTTCCGCGACCGACGCGTGGACTTGTACAAGGACATACTCAAAATTTGGGCGGACTAAATAAAGGAAATTTATTATGGCAAAATCTTCTGTCCGTTATCCGGCGGAATGGGAAAAGCAGAGCGCCACATGGCTTGCTTTCCCGCACAACAAGACGAACTGGTATGGTGAACGCGGCATCAACATCCGCAAGTTTTATGTAGAACTTATCCGCAATATCACGGAATTTCAGCCGGTAAACCTCCTTTTGCCGACCAAGAATTTCTTGACCGAAGAAGAAATGGCTGCGCTTGTAAATCGCCCGTTCCCAGTGAACTTTATCGTCATCAAGACGAACGACATTTGGATCCGCGACTACGGTCCGTTCTTCATGAAAAAGGGCAACAAGAAAGTTGTCTCCGAAACGCAATTTAACGCTTGGGGAGCCAAGTTCCCGCCTTGGGGCCTCGACAACGCCATCCCGCAGAAGATTGCCGAAAAGCAGGGCCTCCCGCTTGCCGAAAGTGTTCCGTTCATTTTTGAAGGCGGCGCTATCGAAGTCAACGGTGACGGTCTCGGAATCACGACCGAAGATTGTCTCGTTGGCAAGAACCGCAACGACGAACGCGATTTGAAGAAGGTCGTGAAAGCTCTTTGCAAGGCATTTGGCCTCAAGGAATTGCTCGTGCTCCCGCACGGATTGCACGGCGACCATACGGATGGTCACATTGATAACGTTGCACGCTTTGTCGCAAAAGACAGAGTTGTCATGTGCATGACGGACAACAAGCGCTCTCCCAACTACCCCATTTTAACCGAAGCAAAGGCGTTCATCGAAAATTGGCTCAAGAGCCATTACGAGAGCGCCAAGGTCGATACGCTCCCGCTTCCGCCGCAGCGCGTGCTCGATGACGGCCAGATTCTCCCGGCATCGTACATGAACTACATCTACGTGAACGGTGGACTCATCTTCC
>CAMUYW010000131.1 GCA_947165045.1 uncultured Fibrobacter sp.
AGAATGTATCTAAGTCTTTTGGCATGCAGGTCCTTTTGGACGGCGCTAGCATGCTTGTTGCCGACCATGAACGCGTCGGTCTTGTTGGTCGCAACGGTTGCGGCAAATCGACCCTTTTCAAGATGATTCTTGGGCAGGAATGTCTCGATGGCGGTAACATCGACATCCCGAAGGGCTATACGATTGGCTATTTGCAACAGCACATCAAGTTCACGCACCCGACGGTACACGAAGAGGCGTGCAGCGTGCTCAAGGTGAATGAGGACGGCTGGCTCGAAGAACACAAGGTCGAGGCGATTCTCTTTGGTCTTGGCTTTGACGAAGAGAGCATGCAGAAAGACCCGATGCTTTTGTCGGGCGGTTTCCAGATCCGTCTGAATTTGGCGAAGGTCTTGGCGTCGGAACCGGACATGCTTTTGCTGGACGAACCGACGAACTACTTGGACATTGTTTCTATGCGCTGGCTCAGTCGCTTTTTGCGCGCGTGGAAGGGCGAAGTGCTTTTGATTACGCATGACCACCATTTTATGGACGAGGTCTGCACGCATACGGTGGGGATTCACCGCCACAAGATGCGCAAGGTCAAGGGAACGGTCGAAAAGCTGCGCGAGACGATTGCCGAAGAAGAAGAAGTGGCAATGCGCACGCAAGAAAACGAGCAGCGCAAAAAGGAGCAGCTCGAGCGTGTCATCGAACGTTTCCGCTACAAGGCGGCAAAGGCGGCGATGGTGCAGTCAAAGATTAAGGCTGCGGCAAAGCTTGCAACGGGCGAACGCCTCACGCACGAACGCAACCTGGATTTCAATTTCAAGAATGCGGAATTCCCGGGCAAGCGCATGCTCCAGATTCATGGGCTGTCTTTTGCGTACAAGAACGAAAACGGTTACGGTCCGGAGCTGATTTCGGACCTCGAGATGGAAGTGTTCAAGGGCGACCGCATTGCGATTATCGGTCCGAACGGTCGCGGTAAAACGACGCTCTTGAACCTGATTGCGAAAGAATTTGAACCGACCCAGGGTACAATCAATTACAACCCGAACCTCAAGATAAATTACTTTGGACAGACGAATATCAACCGTCTGAATCTTGAAAATACGGTCGAAGAAGAAATTGCAAGTGCGATTGCGGATGTGTCGCAGAAGAGCCGTGCGCGTAGCCTTGCTGGCGTGATGATGTTCAGCGGCGACTCCGCTATGAAGAAGGTCAAGGTGCTTTCGGGTGGCGAACGCAGCCGTGTGCTGTTGGGCAAGATTTTGGCGAACGAAAGCAATATGCTTTTGCTTGACGAACCGACGAACCACTTGGACATGGAAAGCATCGAGAGCTTGATTGATGCGCTTGAAGATTACGATGGTACCGCACTTGTCGTGACGCATGACGAAGAACTGCTGCACGCTTTTGCGACGCGCCTCATCGTCTTCGACGGTGGTAAGTGCCGTATCTTCGAAGGCACTTACGCGGACTTCCTTGAAAAGGTTGGCTGGGCTTCTGAAAAGAAGCCGGGCGGCGCGAACTCCGCAAACATCAAGGTCTCGAATATCGACGTCACGGACGACAAGCCCGTGAGTTCGACGCCGCGCACCAAGGAAGACCGCAGGGCGCGAGCAGACTACATTGCCGAACGCAGCAAGGTCATCAAGCCGCTCGAAAAAGAGACCGCGCGTCTCGAAGCAGAAATTGCGAAGGCTGAAGCTCTCGGCGGCGAACTTGAAGCAAAACTTGTGGCCGCCTCGGAATCTGGCGACGGCAATGCGATTACGTCCATTGCAAAAGACATGGACGAAAACAAGAAGCTGACCGAAGAACTTTACGCCGCCTGGGAAAAGGCAAGTGCCGAACTCGAAGCTGCAAAAGATAAGTACAAGCTGGATTAGTCAATAGTCGTTAGTCATTAGTTATTAGTTAGTAGAAGGGAGATGCCCGCTCGGCGGCGGGCATGACAATGCTATGACAGTTACGTCATTGCGAGGACCCTGTAAGGGAACGCGGCAATCTAGTTAAGTCTACTCCACGCGTTTGCGCGGGGTGAGCGTCATGCCGTTGCTGCGGTAGTATTGAATGTCCGTAAGGACTTGCCCCACCCAATAATGCTTTTGCGGGTCTTTTTTATTTGTTTTGAATTTTAATAACGTTTGTTAAAATAAACTCGTTTTTAATAATTTGAATGAAGTTTTAATTAAAAATTAACGTTTTTTTTGTAAAAATAAGTTTGTATTAGATGCCTTTGTTGACAAAATAAAATAATGTTGTTAATTTGTAATTTTAAAATAAGGTATGTGAAATGAAATTGTATATATTCCGATTATCTAAATGGTGTAGATCAACTCTTTGGAACTTGATGATGCTATTAATTTTGACGGTGATGACGAAGTCTTTTGCCGTTGATTTTCCGTATTCAGAATGGTCTCTTGCTATGTATGAAGGGGCTTACGCTACTATAAGCGAAGGGACAGTTGCCGTTGCAAACGGAGGATCGGATTATTGGCATGTACAGTTAATACGAAGAAATATTGAGCTTCTGAATGGCAAAAAATACGAGCTGAAATTCTTTTTACAGGGTGTAGGAAATAGGAAAGTAGTGGAAGTGCGCGTTGGGCGAGATGGGACGCCTTATGATGCTTTTGCAGAATTTGGTGAGATTGCAGCCACGGTGAATGGCCGTGTTGTGACCAAAACTTTTACTATGAATTCGGGGAATGTTGATAATGCACGCCTTGAATTTAATCTTGGAAAAAACGCTGGAACTGTTTATTTCTCCGATGTGAGTTTGTCTTGTTTAGATTGTGGTTCTAGTGCGCAGATTGGGCCTGAACAACAGAGTCCTGCGGATGTTCATAAAATCTTAAATTATGCTGTTGTTGCCGATGAAATTGATTTCCGTGATTATTCCATGGCTTTGGGTGACGTTTTTGGCGCAAAAATAAAATTGGGTGCTGATACAAAAATTTACGGCGATGTAGAAAGCTCTAATACATGTGATTTACGCGTGAGAGCCTATGTGTTTGGCGATTTGTTGTATAGTAATCCTTGTACGGAACAGATTGGTGTAATTGTGGAATCGAGAAAACAAGTCTCTTTGGCAAAGCCTATTGTTGTTTTTCCTGATTTTTCCGCTGGTGTGGAGCCGATTTCCGTTAATTTAGATGAATCCGTGATTCTTCCTCCAGGAAATTATGGAACGTTTTATGCCAATGCAAGATCAAAGGTGACTCTTTCGTCCGGTTCCTATACATTCCAAAGCTTTTTTACGGAACCGGATGTTCAATTCACGTTTGATATGACTTCTGGTCCTGTGTCCATTGCTGTGGCTGGGGATGTTCGTTTTGGCGATAGAAACCGTTTTGCTATTATCGGCGGTAGCCCAAATGAAATCTCTTGGAATATCGCGGGATCTTCTGTGAAATTAGGAACGGATGGTTTGTATTTTGGTTCGATTATAGCTCCGTTTGCGTATGTTGATATTCCATCGCGCTCTCATTTAGTGGGTGGGGTTTACGCGAATAAATTTAAAATTGAACCTCAATCTACGGTTTCGCAACAGCCGCGCATAGATGAAATTTCTCATAGTGAAGAGCATTTTGGCCCGTTCTTTGAACCAGGTGTTTACCGCTATCGCTCTGTGTTGTCGATGACCACTGAATCTGTGGAAATGTATGTGTATTCAAAGAATTCAAATGTGAAAATTAATGGAGGCGATTCTAAGATTGTTAATCTTTCTGGTTCTAACACAATGGTGAACGTTTC
>CAMUYW010000132.1 GCA_947165045.1 uncultured Fibrobacter sp.
TAAATTCCTAAATTTGGGTCTCGAATTTAATATGGAGACCTTCAATGTCTGATATTCGCGCCAAGGAATCTGTCAAGCAATATCTTGATGGCGTCATTTCGACAATCACCCCGGAATTCGTACGTTCAATCAAGCGTGGATACACCCGCAAGGATTTTACCAGCGACTTGATGTCGGGCTTGATCGTGGGCATCTTGGCGCTCCCATTGGCGATTGCGTTTGCTATCGCATCTGGCGTGGGTCCGGAACAAGGTCTTTACACCGCAATTATCGCGGGCTTTATCATTTCGCTCTTGGGCGGTTCCCGCTTTCAGATTGGCGGCCCGACGGGCGCATTCATCGTGATTGTTTACGGCATCGTGAGCCAGTACGGCTACGATGGCCTTGCTTCGGCAACGCTCTTGGCCGGTATCTTCCTTGTTATTTTCGGTCTTGCAAAGTTTGGTGCGATTATCAAGTTCATTCCGTATCCGGTGACGGTCGGCTTTACGGCGGGTATCGCGATTATCATTGCTCTTGGCCAGGTGCCGAACTTCTTTGGTCTCACGTTTGCGGGGGCTGACCCGGCTGACGCTGTGGGCAAAATCAAGCTTTACGTTTCTTCCTTTGGTTCGATGAACGTTTACTCCGTGATTGTAGGCGTTGTCGCTCTCGCGGTTTGCATTTTGTGGCCGAAGATTACGACGAAGGTTCCGGGCTCCCTCATTGCAATTATTGTGGCTACGGTGATGGTAAAGGTTTTGGGTTGGGACGATCCGGTGAATGGTCATGGCGTGGTGACGATCGGCATGAAGAACCACATCCCGAGCGGTTTCCCGGTTCCGCACCTCCCGAATATCAGCCTTGAAATGATGCAGAAGGTGTTCCAACCGGCACTCACGATTGCCATGCTTGGCGCTATCGAATCGCTCCTCTCCGCTGTGGTTGCTGACGGTATGACGAGTACAAAGCACCGCTCCAACACGGAACTTTTCGGTCAGGGTGTCGCTAACATTTTGAGCCCGATTTTTGGCGGTATCCCGGCAACAGGTGCTATTGCGCGTACTGCAACGAACATCCGTAACGGTGCTGTGAGCCCGATTTCTGGCCTTGTTCACGCTGTTGTTTTGCTCTTGATTATGCTTGTACTTGGCAAGTATGCCGAAATGATTCCGATGGCTGCTCTTGCCGCTGTGCTTTTCCAAGTTGCTTTTAATATGTGCGGTTACCGCAGCGTCATCAAGATGTTCAAGGCTCCGAAGAGCGATGTGACCGTGATGCTTGTGGCTTTCTTCCTCACGGTGATTATCGACCTTACGGTGGCAATCGAAGTGGGCGTGCTCCTTGCCGCTGTGCTCTTCATCAAGCGTATGTCTGATGTGGCCGAAGTTGAGGCTGTTTCTTCTGCGCTCAAGGATGACGATGACGAAGCTGCTCGCAATAGCCTTGGACGCCAAGTGCCGAAGGGCGTGCTTGTGTACGAACTTGCCGGTTCTCTCTTCTTTGGCGCTGTCGACAAGTTTAAGGAAACGATGAACCGCATTTCCGAAAAGCCGAAGATTTTGATTTTGCGTATGCGTAGTGTTTCGAGCATTGATGCTGCCGGTATCAACATGATTGAAGACTTGCTTAAGCGTTGCAAGAGCGAAGGTACTCAGTTGTTGCTTTCTGGCGTGCATGCCCAGCCGGTGGTGGCGCTCACTCGTGCCGGTGTTTTGGCCCAGCTTGGCGAAGAAAACGCTCTCGGTAACATCGATGCTGCTTTGAACCGCGCTCGTGAACTTTTGGGCCTCCCGATTGTGGATGCTTCGAAGGAAACTGTGGCTGCTCCGACGGTCTCTTGGGAAAAGAACCTTGACAAGCCGTGGATGCCGGAAGAATCGAACGCTGCGATTGCTGAAGAAACTCCGGAAGTGATTGCCGAACGCATGATGGATGAACCCATCAAGAAGATTGAAGAAAACCAGAAGTAATTTGGCTAGTCCCGTTGAAAAGCGGGACGATTTTTCTCGACCTTGTGACCCCTTGGAAATAATGACGAAATTTGGGGAAGTTTCGTCTGAAAACTGTAATGTAAATAAAAGTTTAACATAGCCTTTGAATGATTGCGATATTATATTAATATTTACAAAAGTAGAGCAAATCTACTGAGTACGAGATGAGAATGGGCGTAATGAAAGAATTTCATGTTTCGGATGATAGGCCGGGACCGACGGCTTTCGATGATTTCATAGTGAGATTCATCGTTGCTTTTAGCGGAACTACTCTGCTAGTTCTTTGTGGGTTCTTTTAGTTTCCTGAAATTTTTGAAAAATGTTAAAAATCCGCCGGTTTTCCGACGGAATTTTTTTATAGTCGTGACGTTGTCTCCTTACTTGCTCAATTCACTCATCAATCGCTTTTTGGCGGGGCTGTCCGGGAGTGGCAAGAACGTTTCTTGTGCGAAGGAACGCATGAGCATTTCCTGGGCGGCCTTTTTCGGTATGCCGCGGCTCACGAGGTAGAACATCTGTTCTGCATCGAGTTCGCCGACGGTATTGCCGTGCGTACATTCCACATCGTCGTGGTAAATCTTGAGCACCGGCTTCACGGAGACGCTAGCGTCTTCGCTCATGAGGATGGTGTTCACGAGCTGGCTGGAGTTGACTCCGGTGCAGTCGTAACCGACAATCACGCTGCCGTCGTAGCTCACGCGGGCAGAGCCCGAGAGCAAGTTGCGGGCAAGCTGGGTGCTTGTGGTGCGCGGCGCTTCGTGGTAAATGGTGAGGCGGCTGTGCTGCGAGGCGTTTCCGTCAAGGATGTGAAGGCTGCGATAATCGAAGTTGGCGCCTTCGCCTTTGAGGTGGCATTCGACACTCACGCGGCCAATGGCTGTATCTCTGCAGATGCTCGAGAAGCGGACGTTGGCGCCTGCAGCTTGGTTGATGTTGAAATGCCTAAAGCGGAGCGGCAAATCGCAGGCCGGGTTTGCAAAGAAAATTTCGACGTCGGCATCTTCACCGATGTTGATGTCGAAGCGTTCGGCGGCGATGTCGTGCGAGACTTTGTTGTCGAGAATTTCGAGGCTCACCTTGGCGCCTTTGCCAATGTCAAGGACGGTGTGGCCAAAGTCGTTGTTGCACTTGAGCATGGCCATTTCGGCGGCGCCGTCGGGAATCGTACGCACCATGGTGCGCGCATTCTTTGCAAGCGGGAGGAGAGCCGCGAAGTCATTTTCTTCGGAGAAATCCTGTTCGCTGGCGCATGCTTCCGGAAATTCCTGTGTCGGAATTTTTGCTACGGGGAAGAATGTCCACAGTTCGTTGTTACGGCGGGGCATTCCCAATTGTCGAATACGGGTGAGCGCGTCCATTATTTCTCCTCAATCCAGTCGTAGCCTTGATCTTCGAGCTTGAGGGCAAGTTCCGGGCCACCGCTCAAGATGATTCTGCCGTGACGGAGCACGTGAACGTAAGTAGGCTTGATGTAGTCCAGCAAGCGCTGGTAATGCGTCACGAGGATGACAGCCTTTTCGGGTGACATAATGTGATTGATGCCGTTAGCTACAATGCGGAGAGCGTCGATGTCGAGGCCGGAGTCCGTTTCGTCGAGGAAGCTCACCTTCGGGTCGAGAATGGCCATCTGGAGGATTTCGTTGCGCTTCTTTTCGCCACCGCTCATGCCGTCGTTCACGCCGCGTTCACGATAGCG
>CAMUYW010000133.1 GCA_947165045.1 uncultured Fibrobacter sp.
ACCAGAACGATTCGCTCAGCTTTACAAGCCAGAGTGGCCGTACCGCCGTGTACGAAATCATCACGAAGTTCGGCTACAAGATGTCGTTGCAGGAGGCTTCCAAGCTGCAGCCTATCCTCAAGCAGTTGAGCGAAAAGGATGGCGAACTCAGTGCCGAACGCGTGCTCGACGTTTTCCGCGAACAGCTCGTGAACGTGAACGGTCGCTTGGTGTTCAACAACATTGAAGTTATCCCGGACGAGAACCGCTTTATCTTCCACTTTAAGAAGGATGGCGAACATCTCGTGAAATCCATTACTGCCGAAGGCCCGATTGAGGCTGCTCTCATGCTCATGCGTGAAATCGGCATGCCGGTGGAACTTGTGAAGTACCGTCAGCTCGTTGTGCCTGAAAAGGACAAGCTGTGGGCGGGCCGTGGCTTAAGCCGCATTGTGCTCAAGGCAAACGGCGAAGAAGTCGAAGGTCGTGGCGTTTCGAGCGATACGCTCAAGGCGAACATGCGTGCCCTCTTCGGCGGCGTGAACCTCTTGTACAAAAAGGCTTAAACTTAATAAAGCCGCGCGTCCCTGTCATCCCCGCGTAGGCGGGGATCTTGAAGCGGAAAAGGAGAAAATATGTTACAACAACTGAAGACGCCTTTCAAAAAAGTCTATGGTAAGGTTCGTTCGCGTGCGGACGGTTTTGTTGGCCCTGTCAAGGATTCGGCGTCCAAGTTGTTGGCACTTTTCCCGAACATCAAGGCTTTTGCCGGTTCCGAAGATTTGGCTGGTGGCGAAAATGCCGACGGCGCCGATGCAAACGCAAAGCTGGGCATTCGAGCAAAACTCAAAAATTTCAAGCAGTCGCTCAAGGGTTTAAGTGAACTTCAAAAGCTGATTCTCTTGACGATTGCTGTTGTGCTCCCCGCGGGCATTCTCATTGCGGTTGCTCTCGCAAGTTTCTTCAAACGCAGAAAGAAACAGTCTTGATTTTTGGAGTAAAATATGCGGTGCCGCTTAGCGATATTTTTGCTTTGTTCGATATTCTTTTTCGCTGCATGTCAAAGTAGTTCTAATGAAAATACCTCCGTTACTAAAAGGAACAATAAAAAGTCGGCAGAAGAGGCGTTGGAGACTGTTTTCAAAATTGAAGATGCTATTACCAATTTCTTCAAAAAGAGAGACAGAAATTCGGCTGAAGAATTAATGTCCGAGGTCTCTAAGAATAAAGTTGCAGAGGGATCTTTCAAAGACGAACGTGACGGAACTGTGTACAAGTCTGTACAAATTGGAAAACAATGGTGGATGGTTGAAAACCTAAAATTTCCACAGGGCGAGGCCGTTTGCTATAAGAAAGATTCTATCAATTGCGAAAAGTATGGACGCCTTTACTCTTGGGATGAAGCCGAAAAAGCTTGCCCTCCTGGATGGCATTTGCCGCAAGTAAGCGAGGTTGAAATCCTCTTGAAAAATGCAGGCGGAGTTCAGGATGAAGAGAAAAAGTTTTTGTGGCACAATGCAGGTTATTTTTTGAAGGCTAAGACGGGGTGGCAGGATTACGATGAAGGCGTTAGTGGGAATGGTTTTGATGTGTTAGGTTTTTCAGCGATAGCTGCTGGCCGGTTTGCTGATGATTTTTTTGGTTTCTATTGGTTGAATGTTGGAGCTTGGTTCATTGTGTCGCGTAAAAATGCTCCATGTCGTTTTAATATGTTGTTGATGGGTTTTGATTCGGGCGATGCGACTTTATTTTGTCAAAGCGAAGATTCTGGAAATGAAAAATTGTTGGGCGAAATCGAGAGCAGTCGATATTCAGTCCGTTGCGTGAAGGATTAATCTATCATGCTCTCGTCGCGTTTACCTAAAGATCTTACTCCGTCACCTTTTTTTGCTGAACTGGAAAGCGCTAAGGCGCAAGTTTTGGCTGAATGTTCTAATGCTAGCGGTAACGGCGTCGGATGCCTTCCGTTTATTGACATGACTGTGAGTAGCCCGCTTCGTGTGGGACTGCCGTTTGATTTGGCTCCTGCGGTTGAACTGGCAAAGAGTGAATTTGGAACATGGGTTGCCGATGCAGCTGGGCGTCGTGATGCCCGCGAAGCTGTTGTGGAATATTACCGCGAACGCGGTGGAGCGTTTACCGCAGGGCAAATTATTTTGACGGCGAGTACAAGCGAAGCATATTCTGTTTTGTTCAAAACGTTCTGCGATCCGGGTGATGTGATTTTAACGCCGATGCCCGGCTACCCGCTTTTGGATACGCTTGCGCAATTGGAACATCTCGAATGTGCTCCGTATTTTTTGAAGTTCGCTCGTGACAAGCGCGGCTCCTTCCGTTTTGTTTTGGATTCTGACAGTCTCCTTGCGGCGCCGGATCGTGCGAAAATCTTGTTGCTCGTCTCACCGCATAACCCGACAGGACATTGCGTTTCTCGCGAAGAATGGAACGAGGCAGTACGTTTCTGCGAAGAGAACGACATGATTCTCGTTGTCGATGAAGTCTTTGCGGACTACGATTTTTCGGACAAAGTCCAACGCAGTTGGAAGTATGTTTTTGATTCGTGTCTTCCTGAGCAGTCTTTGTTGCGGTCCTCGTCTTGCAAGTCATCCTCGAAGCGAAGCGGAGGGGATCCATACATTTCAAAATGCTCTTGTGATTTTTTTGATGCTGGTGGCGGTGACTTCATCAACCTTCCCGAAGATGGTCCGAAGTGCCCGATTTTCTGGCTGAACGGTCTTAGTAAAGCGGTGGGTTCTCCGCAGCTTAAACTCGGCTGGATGGCGTTCTACGCCCCGCGCGAAAAGTTCGAAGAAATTCGCGCGGCTTTAGAATTTGTCGAAGATGCTTATTTGAGCGTATCTTCGCCTGCGCAGTCTTTGGCACGCCCGATGCTTGCAGCATCCGCTGCTTACGAATCGCGCATCCGCGAACGCCTTTTGCAAAATTGGAACACGCTCCGCAAAGCGTTCCCGAGCAAATATTGCCCCGAAGTTCTTGGTGGCTGGTACGCCGTGGTGCGTCTTGGCGATGATGACGAAGAAATCACGCTCCACTTGCTCCGTGAAAAACATGTGCTTGTGCAGCCGGGCTTCTTCTTCGATTTCGATGAAGACGGGTGGGTGGTCATCTCGCTATTGCAAGAGCCCGCGCAGTTCCAAGAAGCGATTTGCCGCATCAAAGAATAAAAAATACCCTCGCGCAGTTCATCACTGGCGAGGGCCTTCCTATGAAAATTGACGATGCCGCCCCGGAACAAGGTCCGGGATGACTTTGTGCTTTAAATTCCGTTCACTTTGAACGTCTTGGAGGCATTTTTGGAAGAAACCTTGATGATCTTCAAGCCTTTGTTCTGAATGCCGATGCTCAAGTTGTGTCCGTCACTGATAAGTTCTTGTTCGAGCTTGCCGGAAACTCCGAAAACTTGAACTGTGAACGGTGCGCTGTTGGCGTTGCTAATCGTGATAGAAGAAGTGCTACGAATCAGGCTGAAAGCGTTCGTGTTTGCGATACGGCCAGCAACAATTCCTTCCTCTTCCTTCTTTTCTTCTTCCGGTTCTTCAACGTCACTTGCGACCTTTTCGACCGGAGCCTTCTTGCTCAAGATGTAGCCGAGTGCGCCAACGAG
>CAMUYW010000134.1 GCA_947165045.1 uncultured Fibrobacter sp.
CATCTTCGGGTAATCGGCAAGGCAAGCCTTGAAGTAGAAATCTTCGAATGCTTCCGTGCTCATTTTTGCGCCCTGAGCCATCGACGGATTCGGCCAGCGGAGAACGCACCAACGCGTATTGTTCACTCGGTAATTCAAAACGTCCTGAGTGATTTTTCTGTACGCAAGCATTTTCTTGTCATCGATATCGCAGTTTTCCATGGCATTGTTCATGGCACGGATTGAGAGATAAGCCTGCATCTGCTTCATCTCGTTCATGGCAAGTTCTGCCGAAAGTTTCATCTGGTCTTCGGATGCCGAGCGGATGACTTCGCGACGGACTCGGCTATTGTAATTATGAACAAAAGCGTTACCACCGACTTTTGCGACAGCCTTGATAAGTTCTGTCGAGAGTTCGTCCGGCGTGTCGGTAGTCTCAATAAGAATGTTTTCGCCTGCCTTGAGAGCTATGGCGTTATTAATCAAATTTTCTGCAAGTTGAGTAATACGAGGATCTTTCATAAATTCATCACCTTATAAATAGCATAGAAAGCCGACGATAAAATCGCCGACTTAAATTTAAAAATCTATTTCTCTTTATTCTACTCCAATCCGTTATTCAGTGAACGTAAATGGAATAGTCACTGTCGTATTTCCAGATTTAATTTTCCCGAAAGTCCAGCGTGCGACTGCATCTTTAATTTCTGTATCGAATGCGCTGTAATCTGTCGTAGACGAAACAAGGTTCATGCTGATGATTTCACCACCCGGTGCAATCGTAAACTTCAATGTGACCTTGCCCTGGAATCCCGGTTTCTTTTTCAAGTGCTTGTTGTAAATGTGGCGAAGCCCAGGAGTACGCTGACGTACAATCTTCATAATGTCAGATGCAGAGCGAGATCCGCCTCCGGCACCCATGTCGATTTGGTTTGGTTTTGGTGTCGTAATATGACCTTTTAAGCCTGATGTCGCAAGCCTACTACCAGACGTACTAAACAAGCTTCCAAGACCACCGCTGATTCCTCCAGATCCGCCTGCGGCGTATCCTTCGTTGAACCCGCGGTTAGGCGCACCACGACGTTCTCCTAATACTGTTCGTCCAGTTCTTGATAATGTGCTGACAGCAGTGAGTACTTTATTTACATCCTTTGCAAACGTTTCATTTGTTAAATCATAGGCTTGAAAGCCTCCTTTTGAGGTTAAAGTTGCAAGTTCTTTTAGAACACCGCGATTTAACGCAGCATCACGTTTGCCACTTCCTTTCGGTTTACCTCCTTCAGCAAGATCTTTCTTACCTCTTTTTTTGTCTGAATTTGCCTGATGATTTTGGGAATTTGTTTTGGGTTTAGGTTTTACATCGGGCTTTTTTTCCTCCATTGTTTTTAAATCAATTGATACCCCGAGTTCGGGCTTTGTCACCGGATCAAAGATGATATCATCGATGATTTGTTCATACGTACTCGCCCAGAAGCCAAGCGTTAACGCGACAATCAAAGACGCACTTGCAATGCGCGCCATTTTCTTGTCGGAATCTGGCATCAGCGACGCGATGAACGCGTTCTGTTGTTCTTTTGTTGTTTTCATGATTTTATCCTCCATTTAGGATTAAGTTGGGTTTATTTTTTAGACAAAACTTCTCTAACCACCTCGAAGCCGAGGCGATGACTTTAAAAAAACAAATCTCCTTAACAGGACTCTTTCACAAGCCCTTTTAAGTGATTTATAACGCAGCTATATTGTGCGGTATTTAAACTGTGAATTTATATTCTATTTAAATACACACAAAATAAAACGATTACATACAATGTCTGAAAATCAAAACCATCCTATTGATTAACACCCTTGTTACACCCATAAACTACCAATAAAAAAAATGCAAAAACCACCCAGAAATAGTAAACATTTTTTCATAGGATTAAATGTAAACTCATATAAAATAAGGCTTTGCGCGTAGTTATTGGGCTAGAATAAGTTTTTGTCATTTTGAGACGTCTCTGTTTTTTACAAAAATTAGCCCAGGATAATTTATTCCAAGTTGGAAGAAAGAGCCCGTCATTCCCGCGAATGCGGGAATCTATCATTTCTAGACTTTATAGAATCCCTCCCTTATGGGAGAGAATGACAAAAATAAGGAGTTATTTTTTACCGTAATCCCCCAAGCAATTCGCGCCACAATCTTAAAACTTGACTATATTATTGTTATCATGAAACTTTTAGCAACTCCTCCCGATTTAAATAAGATTGCTCGCCCGAACTGGATTGAAATCAACCTAGACGCCCTCTGCAATAACATTAAATTCATTAGAAGCCAGATTCCGGCTTCCACAAAGATTTTGCTCCCTGTCAAAGCGGACTCCTACGGTCACGGAAGCCTTGCTTGTTCTTTTGCAGCCAAATTCGGCGGTGCTGATTACCTCGGTGTAGCGCACATTAGCGAAGGCATGCTACTCCGTCAGTATGGCATGGATTTGCCGATTCTTGTTCTTGGTCCTTGTACACCGTCTGACTTCGCATATTTTGTTGAATTCCAACTGACCGCCGCCATTACCGACTTGCGCACTGCTGTTGCATTTGATCAGTTCCTTGGTGAAACAGGCACGACTTGCAAGGCTCACCTTGCAATTGATACGGGCATGAACCGTTATGGTTTCGATGCCGAAGATTTCAACAACATACGCGCAGCGCTTACGCTCAAGCATCTCAAGTTCGAAGGTATGTTTACGCACCTCGCTACAGCCGACATGCCGGGAAATCCGAAAACGGAAATCCAGATCCAGCGCTTTACGCGACTCGTCGACGTGCTTGATGCAGACGGACTGCGTCCAGCAATTTGCCACTGCTCCAGCTCGGCCGGAACGCTTACGCACCCCGAAAGCCATTTTGACATGGTGCGTCCGGGCCTCGCCCTTTATGGCTACAACTGCATGGGGGCAGCTCCTTCCCCGTGGCCGATTAAACCGGTCATGAAAATCAAATCAACCATCCGCCACGTGCACGATGTAAAGCCAGGCGAAACGGTTAGCTACGGCGGTTATTGGGCCGCACAACAACTCACGCGCATCGCAACAATCGCTATCGGCTACGGCGACGGTTATCTCCGTGGCGAATACAATAAGGGCTTCGTCATTATCCGCGGACAGCTCTGCCCGATTCTTGGACGCGTGTGCATGGATGCAACAATGGTCGACGTGAGCCACATTCCCGATGTTCAAGTTGGTGAAACAGTGGACGTCGTGAACGGTGAACTTGACTTCCGCATTTCGATGGAAAGCGTTGCCGATGATCACCACACGATTCCGTACGAACTAACAAGCCGCGTGGCACGCCGCTTGTACCGCAAGTACTACTGGAAGAATCGCCTTGTACGCTGGGATTACCTTAAGGAAGAATTCGGCGTCAAGGAATACAAGGAATATCCCTTGCGCTAGGAGAAATACCGCATGGTATGAAGTTTGATGACCCGAAATTCACAAAGATAAGCCACCGGAATGTCTGGGGCGAATGGACCTT
>CAMUYW010000135.1 GCA_947165045.1 uncultured Fibrobacter sp.
AATACTATTGATAGCCTCGAAAAGATTCTCACCAACATCAAGAAGGATGTTGATGCTGGTTCTGATCTCGTAACGGAAGCTAACGCTCGCGGTCTCGAAGTCAAGACCTCTGAATGGGTTGCACGTGATGGCAATATTGCTGCATTCGGTTATCTTAAGGGCCTTACTTCTTTCGCATGGCCGAACGAAAACCTCCCGAAGGAAGAAAGCGAAATTTCTGGCGTTCTCAGAAACAACAAGTTTGTTGCTATTGCTAAGAAAATCGGTACCTTCAAGGCTGGCGAATCTAGCCTCCCGCTCTACTACAACGATATTAAGGAAACTCTCCTCAAGCAGAAAGCTGCTAAGGCTGCCGAAGCATACTTGAATTCTGTTGCCGCTCAGGTGAAGGCTTGGAATCCGGCTGACTCTGCAACCAAGATTGAAAAGGTTGAACTTGAAACCAAGAATGCTTCTGTTGACGGCTTTGTTCCGGGCTTTGGTTACGGTAACGCCCAGATCGCTCGCGTCATTAGCAATGCAACGGTTGGTGAATGGACAGCTCCGGTTGTTACCGATAATGGTGCTGTGATGCTCAAGGTCGTTTCCAAGAAGGCTCCGAAACTCGAAGACGTTGAAGACGCCATCAAGCAGGATGTAGACAACTCCTATCGCTTTGGTGTGATGACTGCTTTCAACGACTATGTGACGAATCTCGAAGCTTCTACACCGGTCAAGAGCAACCTCGACCTGTTCTACAGAGACTAGTTTTAGAGTGCCTGCGGCAACAAGATTCCGTCAGCAAATAAATTCAATTATTGGTTGACGGAAAACGCTTAAATTGCTATAATGTGCCGCACTTGCCCCCATCGTCTAGTGGCCCAGGACTCGGGATTCTCATTCCCGCAACAGCGGTTCGAGTCCGCTTAGGGGTATAAAAACGACCAATTGAAAAGTTGGTCGTTTTTATTTTCCGCGAATTGGGTGGCTGCAAGCCATTAAAAAAGCCAGAGTGCTACGCTCTGGCTCTTTACGTTGTCACCCCGGATTTATATTCCGGGGTCGGCGTTTTTATTTACGCGCTATCTAATTACTTAATGGTGCTTGTCAAACGGAATGCAAGACCGAGGTCGCTGATTTCATTGCCACTGTAAAGGCTGAATTGGAGCTTGGAATTGCCAATCTTTTTTGCCCAAGCAACGGTCCATGCCCAGTTGTCAATATTCTTGCCGCCGGTAAGATCCTTGCGGTCATTGATGTGTTCCCATTCAACGTAGAGGCTGCTCATGAGAGTGTTCATGAAGCAATCCTTCTTCGGCGTATATTCTGCACCGAGATAGAACGGATGGTAAGCATCACCTGGCTTCATGTATTTGTATTCCGGAGCAACGTAGTTTTGATCTTTATCGCTAATGTGGCTATCTTTTTGCGTAATGATGAAGCCATATTCACCATAGACTCGCAAAAAGTCGAGCGGCTTGTAGCTCAAGTATGTAGCAATGCGGTGGGTGAGGTAAGCTGAATTTTGGACGACGTCAACGGCGTTTATGCGGTAAGCGAGTTTTGCTTCGAGCGGGAAATCGAACTTGAGGTCTTCTTCAAAGCGGAAATAGCCTGTGTTTGCCTTGTTGTCGCGAGTTGCGAGCATGGCGGTGAAGTTGGAGTAACCGGTTTGCCAGCCAAATTCAATAGCGTTGTGGCTGTAGTCGCGCATCCAGAGGCCGCGAGCCGTGAGGTCCTTGTCGATGTAGGTACCAAAGTGGGTGGATTGAGACCAGTCCGTCTTCCAGTGACCGATTTTGAGGTTCAATTTATAGGTTTCGAAATTCCACTTGTAGTTTGCCCAGTAGAGGTCGGCGAGAATCTTGTCGTAGCTCGTGGTTTTGCCGTCTCCGTCCTTGATCTTGTTGCCGAACTGCGGGGCAAAAATGCGCAACATTACGAGAGCGTCGAAGTTTTCACTCTTGTAGTTACCGCCAATGTTGGCGCGGATCCAGAGGGAGCTCAAGTTGTTGTCGTGGTCTGCGATCATCTTGGTGGCTTGCGTCTGGACGTTACCCTTGAGGCCGAATTCACCATCGGCGGCGCTTGCTGCTGTGACCATGCCAGCGAGCAAAAGTGCGGATGTGATTTTTTTGAGATTCATAGTTTCTCCGTATAATTGTTCGGCCGCAAATCTAGAAATTTCAAGAAATATTTAAAGATAAATTGAAACTCGTTCGCTCAATTTTTATTTTTGGCATGCAATTTTTTGCATCAATTAATAACGGAGTACAAGAATGAGATTGATTTCACGCACCTTGCTTTCGGCGCTGGTTGGTGTATCCTTTGCCACTGCCGGAAAGCTTGCCCCGAATAAAACGCATGCTGTGTTGAACGTGACGTACACGAACAACGAGAATGTTCCGCATGCCAAGAAAAAGCTCACGTTTGTTGGGCAGAATAAGGGCAAAAAAGTCGTTGTAACAACGGACGTGTATGGCGAAGCAAGTTTCCATATACCGCGTGAAGATTCTTACACAATTCTCTGCGAAAGCTTGACGGGACCGTTCGAATGTGGCGAAACGCCATATGTGTCTCGCACGGCAAGCACGGGTGGAATTTCGGTTGTCTTTGACGATACGCGTTCTGAACTTACGGGTGTGACGTTCAAGGCGGGGAGTGCCGAACTCGTTCCTGGTTCATTGAAAACGCTCAAAGCCGCAATTGCCGGGCTCAAGCGCAATCCGAAGGCTAAGATTGAGGTGGAAGGCCATACGAGTAGCGAAGGTGGCGATGAACTGAACCAGAAACTTTCTGAAGATCGCGCCAATAGTGTTCGCGACTACATGATTGAAAATGGAATTGAACCGGAACGCGTGACTGCAGTGGGTTATGGCCCGAGTCACCCGAGGGAAAGCAATGCTACCGAAGCGGGGCGCCGTGCGAATCGCCGCATTGAGCTTCGCGTCTTGAATCAAGACGAAGTAAACTTCGGTGACGAATAGAAAAAGCCGCTTTCGAGCGGCTTTTTTTGTGTCCTTGTGTAGGCAATGTCATTCCCGCGCAGGCGGGAATCTATTAAGCCTTGCGAATCCCGCCCTCTTCAATCACGATTTTCTCTTCACGGAAGAGTGCACCGATAATCTTCTTGAATGTCTTCTTGGACATGCCGAATTCACGGCGGATTGTTTCCGGATCGGTGTGGTCACCGTAGGGGAGGAATCCGCCTGCGGCTTCAAGTTTCTGCATAATGGCGTTCGGGCTTTCGCTATTCATCATGCCCTTGTATCCGACCGGAGTCAAGTTGAGCGTGATTTTTCCATCGCTCGTGAAACGCTGAATGTAGCCTGGCATCGTATCGCCGATGTAAATGCGTTCCATGCCGGGCGTCATCATGAGGCGGCCCGTGTAGCGGTAATCGACGA
>CAMUYW010000136.1 GCA_947165045.1 uncultured Fibrobacter sp.
CTCATGCCGTTCCAGATGCAGTCAATCTTGCCGGTGTTCAGTTCCTGTTCCTTAGCGTCCCAGGAAATCGGCTGCGTCTTGAGTTTGAGACCGAGACGCGCGCAAACTTCAGTCGCAAGGTCGATATCAAAGCCCACGATGTTGTTATCCTTGTCGCGGAAGCCCATCGGCGGGAAGGAATCGTCGAGGCCAAGCACGAAAACGCCCGCAGCCTTGACCTTGTTGAAGGATTCGTCGGCGTTGGACTTGTTTTCGGACTTCTGATCATTGCAGCCAAAGAGAACGGCGGCTGCACATGCGATAATTGCAATACGAGAGAAAAGCTTCACGAGAATACTCCTTTTTTGTTTCGTTTTAAAGTTAGCAAAAAGGGGAATTTTTTCCACTCATTCGCAAAAACCAATTAAAGTTTTTTAGGGGGATTGCCCGAAAAATCAGCCAAATTTGGGGAAGAAACGGCAAAGCTAAGCAGTTGTTCATTGTATTGACGGAATAATCTCGTCTTTAAGATCCATACCAATAATATAAAAAAGGCAGAGTTTTGCTCCGCATCTAATGAAACAACTCTTTTAAAAAGCTTTATTCCGCCGAAGATTGATTCTTATTATTTCTTGAATCAAACCATTTAATTCTTTGCCATCTTACGGTTTATGAAACACGCCTGTTTCATATTTAAAAAAACACATAAAATAATTTTAAAAAAAATACGTTTTTTATTGCAAAATATGCAATTTTGTTTTATGTTTTAACAACATGAAGCCAATTACAGAATACCAAGATTACCGTCTGTACATGCTAGATTTTTATCAAGAACGCAAGAGATGTTCTTATTTTACGTGGCGTAAATTTGCAAGCCTTGCCGGATTTGCTTCATCGGCGTACCTGAAACTGGTCTGCGACGGAAAAACAAGTCTCAGCAAGCCGGGTATCGCGAAAGTGGCACGCGCCATGAATCTTGAAGGATTCGACTACACCTATTTCGCCCTGCTCGTCAAATTCGGCAACGCCAAAAACGACAGCGAAAAGGAATCCGCACTCAAAGAGCTTGAACATGAAGCCCGCATGAACAAGATTCGCATAGTCGATGCAGACGCTTTTCGCTACTACGAAGACCCTAACTGCCCCATCATCCGCGAACTCGCCCCGATTATGCCAGGAGCTACACTTGGCGAAATCGCCTCTAAAATCCGTAGCGATACAACAGGAGCACAAGTCCGCGACATTCTACAATTTCTTGTCAAGGCCAATCTGCTCAAAAAAAACAACGACGGAACATACGAGCAAACACAAAAGTCGGTAAAGGGTTCAAAGGAAACAATTCCCCTCGTCATTCGCGCAATGAATAAAAAGATGACCGATCTTGCAGCGCATTCCATTGCCAACGATCCTGTTGAAGAGCGCAACTTTTCAGGGGTCACCATGGGAATCGACAAGCCAACATACGACCGCATCACCAAAGAAATTGATGCGTTCCGCAAAAAAATTGTTGACATTGCCAACGAGTGCCAATCAATCGACCAAGTCTATCAAATGAATTTACAGATATTCCCTCTTACAGATAAGATAATTTCTAAAGATTTAAGGAAGACAAAATAAATATGAAAAAGACAATACAACTATTTACATTTTGTACAACTTTATTCTGGGCCTGTTCTAATTCGCCGGATGTGGCAGGAACAACGATAATCGACAATACCGTTGGCCAAAAATCTTCGTCCAGTATAACAACGTCATCGTCCAGCCAACCGACTTCGAGTTCTGAAAGCCCCTTCACTTTTTCAATGAGCACAAATCACGGACTCAAGCTCGGTTCCTGTATTGCTGATGGTCTTTCAAAAAAAGGGCTTGCAAAGCTGGCTTCCGCAGCAGATTTCGAAGAGACTTCAGAAGAACAGCTCAAAGCCTATATGCTTTACAACAGCAAAGGAGAATATCAGGTTCTACTCTTGAACGTAAGCGACTACTGCAGTGTTACCGCAAGCGTTTTGACAACACGTTTTGGCGACACCCTGGAAATCGATTATGGTTACGTAATTGGCAAGGATGGCAAAGAATTTATGGCACTTGCAAAGTGTATATGCGTTAGCGACCACTGGTTCGATATAGATGCCGAATATAAGGACGTCAAGTACATACGGTTCAAAGAAAAAACCTACGAAGTCAATGGCGATCCCATTTTAGTGCATACCAGGGATGAAAGCGACTATCCCACCCTTACAGACCCTCGGGATGGCAAAACCTATAAAACAGTCCTAATTTGGGAACAGCTCTGGATGGCTGAAAATCTCAACTACGAAATGGAAGACGGAGTCCAGAGCTGGTGTCTCGAAAATAAAGCAGAAAACTGCAATAAATTCGGACGCCAATACACATTCGAATCGGCAAGTGCAGCATGCCCTCCCGGATGGCACCTTCCGTCATCTCCAGATTGGGGCTATTTGATTATGTTCAGACACGACGAAAACTGGGACGATTTTCCTGTTTTTCCCTCCGATTATCCGATTAATTCTCTAAAAACATTAGTTCCAGGCGTTTTCGCTAGTTTCTGGACGTCCTCCATTGACACTCTAAATAACCACAGCCACACTAGCTTAGATATCGAATTCAACGATTCCTTAAAAATCAAGGAAATCGTGAGGCTTTGCAGGGATGACGTAAACGACAGGCTATCCGTCCGTTGCATAAAGGATTAGGGTAAACGCACATTCGCCCAAGCATAAGCAAAAAGGGCCGCCGATGGGGCGGTCCTTTTTAATGCCTTGGATCCTATCGCGTCCTTACGGACGCTCCAGGATGACAATGCCAGAAATTAGTCTTTGCCGTACACCTTTTCGGCGTAGGTGACAGTGGCGCCGAGGTATTCGCGGTTCATCTTGGCGATGTAATCGACGGTGATACCCTTCGGGCAGGCAGCCTGGCATTCGTAAAGGTTCGTGCAGTTGCCGAAGCCTTCCTTGTCCATCTGAGCGACCATGGCCAAAACGCGCTTCTTTGCTTCGACCTTGCCCTGCGGCAAGAAGCTGAGGTGAGAAACCTTAGCAGAGACGAAGAGCATAGCAGAAGCGTTCTTACATGCAGCGACGCAAGCACCGCAACCAATGCAAGCGGCAGCGTCGAATGCGCGGTCGGCATCAGCCTTCGGAACCGGAATCGTGGATGCTTCAGGAGCAGCACCGGTGTTGACGGAAACAAAGCCGCCAGCCTGGATGATGCGGTCGAAAGCAGTACGGTCGACAGCGCAGTCACGGATAACCGGGAATGCGGCAGCGCGCCACGGTTCGATCACGATGGTGTCGCCATCCTTGAACTTGCGCATGTGAA
>CAMUYW010000137.1 GCA_947165045.1 uncultured Fibrobacter sp.
TCCATGTTATCCGTCCACATTTCGCATTGGCTGATGACAGTTTTTAGTGCGTCTTCTTGGCCTTCGGGCGGATACTTGTATTTCTTGAGTAAGCGTTTGATGAGCCTGCGCATGTTGGCTCGGGCGCTTTCTTTGCGTTGCCAGTCAATCGTCCTGTTTTTGCGGAGGAGTTCCGTTAGTTCGCGGGTCATGGCGACCAACTGATCGTTGCTATAGAAATCTTTTGCGGCTTCGGGCTTGGTGAGCGCATCGTAAAACGCGACTTCTTCTTTTGTCAAGCCAAGTTTTTCGCCAGAGAATGCGGCTTCCTTAATTTGCTGTGCCAAATTGAGCATTTCTTGAATGACTTGCTCGTTGGTCAACATTCCGTTCAGGTAGCGGTTCATCGCCCCTTGGAAAAGTTCAGAGAATTTCTGCGCGTTTACCACATTCGTGCGCGAATAAACCTTGACCTGTTCCGCAATCAACTTTTTCAGGATTTCAACCGCGATGTTCTTCTGCTTCATCTTGGCGATATCTTCAAGGAATTTCGGGTCAAACAGCGAAAACTTTTCACCGACATCGCTAAACAGGTTCAATACGCCATCTGATTTAACGCTCTGTTTCAAGAGTTCGTTAATGCGCTCGTTGACTTCCTTTAGGCTGAACTTTTTGTCGCCGCGACCGTAGAGAAAACGCATAATTTGCACGCGGACCGCTTCGAAAAAGTTCGCCTCGGCCTGCATGTTCTTTGGCACAATCGAAGAACACAGCGAAAGCGATTGATGCAACATCAACCCTTCCTTGATAAACGATTTTTTCTGCTCTTCGCGGCTCGGGTCCAGAATAAAGTTCAGCGCATCGGTAATGCACATGCCAATTTGCAATGCAGAACCCGTAAAGAATTTGGCGTTATCGAATCCGTGGAACAGGCTGCGGCAAATTTCCAGTTTTTCTTGGAACTTGGGGAACGCTTCCTTGGCAATATCCATATCACCGTAGCGTTTCCTGTCGCGAACGGTGTAATCGTTCATCGCGCGCTTGAGCGCACTTGCAATTCCGATGTAATCAACAACGAGGCCGCCTTCCTTGTCCTGATAAACGCGGTTCACGCGGGCAATGGCCTGCATCAAGTTGTGGCTTTCCATCGGCTTGAAAACGTACATCGTGGCAAGCGACGGCACATCGAATCCAGTAAGCCACATATCAACGACAATGACTATCTTCAAAGGGCTTTCGTTATCCTTGAAACGAACAGCAAGTTCTTGACGATGCGTCTTATTGCCGACAATCGGTCGCCATTCTTCCGGGTCCTTGTTGCTTTCCGTCATCACCACGGCAACCTTTGCATCATCACCGGGAAGTGTAACCACCTTTGAGCCGATTGTCACTTGCGATGTTGTCCCAGCCCATTCAGGGCGAAGTTCCAAAATTCGCTCGTAAATTTTCATTGCGATGTTGCGGGAGTATGCAACAATCATCGCCTTGCCCGTATAAAGGTGTTCGCGGTGTTCTTCGTAATGTTCAAGAATGTCATCCACCAGCGAAGCAATCGTCTTGTCGTTCCCGAGGACGCTTTCTAGCTGGCCCAATTCTCGCTTGCTCTTTTCGATGACTTCCGGGTCTGCATTACCGGCGAGCAAATCGTATTCATCGTCAATTTGCTTGAGGACCTTGTCGTCCAACTTGAGCTTGACAACGCGGCTTTCGTAATAGACAGGGCGAGTCGCACCATCTTCAACCGCCTGCGTCATATCGTAAATGTCGATATAGTTGCCGAACACCTCGGTGGTGTTGCGGTCGTCGCGGCTGATGGGCGTTCCAGTGAATCCGATAAAACTAGCGTGCGGAAGGCTGTCGCGGATAATTCGTGCCGTACCCTTGACCCTGTGCGCAATCAAATTGCCCTGGTCATCCTTCGTTGTCTTGATTTTTTCAGTCAAGCCGTATTGACCACGGTGCGCTTCGTCCGCAATCACGATGATATTGCGGCGGTCAGAAAGCGGCTCGTTCGATTCTTCAAACTTTTGCATCGTTGTAAAGATGATGCCGTTCGCCTTGCGCCCGTTCAGCAGCGATTTCAAATGTTCGCGCGATTCCGCCTGCTGCGGAACCTGTCGCAGAAAATCCTTGCAGTTGGCAAATTGCGTATAAAGCTGATTGTCAAGGTCATTGCGGTCAGTAATCACCACAATCGTCGGGCTTTCAATCGTCGATTGTAGCAAGTGCGCATAAAACACCATGCTGAGCGATTTACCCGAGCCTTGCGTATGCCAGAAGACGCCGATTTTACCGTCGCCCTGCACGGCCTGTTCCGTGCGGACAATCGCCTTGCGGACTGCAAAATACTGATGGTACCCAGCCAGAATCTTGTAACTTTTCAGCCCTTCGTTGTTGAAGCAGATAAAATTCTTGATGATGTCCAGCAGCCGTTCTTTCTGGAAAATTCCTTCGAAGAAAGTCGTGAAGTCGGCAAGTGCCGTCGTTTCTTTGTTGCCGTCCTTTGTCTTCCATTCCATAAAGCGGTCGTCACCGCTCGTAATCGTACCCGCCTTAGAAACAAGCTGGTCCGACATCACACAAATGCAGTTGTATATGAACAGGCTCGGGACTTCTTGCATGTAATTACGAATCTGCAAGTAGGCTTCGCTTGCATCAGTCTCTTCGCGGCTTGGAGACTTGAGCTCAAACAGACAAATCGGCAACCCGTTCAAAAACAACAGAACATCGGGCCGCTTGTTGGACTTCTCGATAACCGTCCACTGGTTCGCAAAAATGAAGGAATTGTTCTCGACATTCTTGTAATCGACCAGGTAAATAATGTCGGCCTTTGTTTCGCCATTCTTTGAATAAGTGACCTCGACGCCGTTCTGGATATAATCCATGAACAAGGCGTTCTGTTTTACAAGGTCGTTATTTTCAAAATGACGAATCTTGTTCAACGCTTCTGCGATGGCGTGCGAATCCGCCTTCGGATTGATTCGGCAAATTGCTTCTTCAAGCGCCGACTCGTAAAGCGGGTCGCGAAAATCCCTTTCTACATCGGGCCCATAGCAATAATCCCAGCCCAGGGTATCCCTGAACAACTCAATAAGGCATTGCTCGTAGGCGTTTTCGTTGTA
>CAMUYW010000138.1 GCA_947165045.1 uncultured Fibrobacter sp.
AGCTAAGACCGAAGTCGTCAGCGGACTTGGCGCTCCAGAGGCGGAGGTTGTTCACGGTGTTGTTCTTGTAACCCGGAATCGGCGTATCGTACGGAAGTGCGATCACGTAATCCTTGGTTTCCCAGCGATTGCGGAGCTTGCCGTTTTCGTCCATCCAGCTAACGACGTAGCCGTAGAACGGAATCTTGATGGAGTTGGCCGGGCGGGCGATTTCCCACGGGTTCGGGAGGCGCAGCCAGTTGTCTGGCTGTTCTTCCTGTTCGCCGTTCACGATCTTCTGGCTGAACATACCGTATTCGTAACGGATGCCCATACCGGTAGCCGGGAGTTCGAGTGTTGCCATGGAATCGAGGAAGCAGGCGGCAAGGCGGCCGAGGCCACCGTTTCCGAGACCTGCATCGACTTCCTGTTCGCGGAGTTCTTCGAGCGTCATGCCGATTTCGTCAAGAGCTTCGGTCACAGCGCTTTCGACGTCGAGGTTCAACACTGAGTTGCCGAGTGTACGGCCAATTAAAAATTCGAGGGAGAGATAATAGACGCGCTTGACGTCTTTTTCGTAGTAGGTATTTTGCGTCTTGATCCAGCGGTCGACAAGACGGTCACGCACGGCGTATGCCACGGCGAGGAACTTTTCATGGTCCGTCACCGTGTAGTTGCTGCGGGCGAGCGTGTGGTGGATGTGGTCGGTAAATGCCTTGCGGAATGCTTCCGCATCGGTTCCGAGCACGGTAATGTCACTTGCGTTCTTGGTAGTTTTAGCCATAAATTGGACCTATCCTCAAGTTGAAATTTTCTCGCTAAAGTTTAGAAAATTTTACTAGAATCGTATTTAAAATTGCCATTTTTGCCACTTTTAGTGTGATAAATATTACTCCAATAAGTAATACTCCAATTTGAAGTAAGAAATGATATGTAAAGACTATGGCGAGAAATAGAGAAAATGTAAAACGCATGATGTGTTTAATAAACTTTTACGAGGAAATTTTAGTGAAAAATCTAAATTTCATTGTTAGTATATAAGGATTTTTATGAAAATGAAAAATATTTCCGCAAAGTATGTTGCTGGTGCCCTTTTGTTTGGGCTTTGCTTGTTTGCCGGTTGTGGTGACGATGCAGCTTCAATCCCGGTCTCTCCGAATACGGGAGTCACATCTTCGTCGAGTGTCGCAGAACAGCAAAATCCGCAAGTGGCCGGTTCTTCCTCTTCTAGCGAAAATATTTCAAATCCTATTTTAAGTTCGTCTTCTTTGAATGAATCTGTGAATCCGACAAGCTCGTCTGACGAGGCGTTGTCGTCTAGTTCTACAGGAACGGTTCAGCCGGGTCAAGAATTCTATACATTCCAAACTACTCCGGGGGCTTTAGCGATCGTTCCGGATGCGGATGGATTCTATGATGCTGGCGATGTTTATAAGGCTGTCCCTAAGACGAGTAAAATTGCTTTTGTTCTTCGCCATTCCAAACGTGAAAAGACGAATACCGGAAAGAACTCAACGCTGACACCGATTGGTATAGAGATGGCTCAAACGCTTGGTGCTAAACTTGCGGGTGATGAATCCTTCTATTATGCATCGACAGATTTTGTTCGTACGCGTGCTACTTGTGAAAATATTGCTATTGGACGTGGAGAAACAGCTGAAGTTGTTACATGGGATGAAGGTATCTATGGCGGTTATTTCTTGACCGTTTCTTCGAGTACGTTGGATTCTCTTGTTTCTAAATTAGGAGGCAACCCGAGATATATCGCTATGTATGCTTATGGCGATCCGTTCCCGACAACTAGAAATCTCAATGAAATTCTTCCAACGTATTTCCACGATTTCTTCCAGCGCGGGAACCAGTTTATCAACGAAGTTATTGTTGCCAACATGCCGAATTGGAAGCGTGTGAGTGTTCTTGTGAGCCATGATATGTTGGTGGCTCCGCTTATCATTCTCGTTTCGAAGAGAACGATTGATTTGAAAATTTATGAAACTGCGAACCACTGGGTCAATTACATCTCGGGTATCGCCGTGATTGTCGATGAAGCTGGTGTTGTAACGGCTCTCCCTGTCCGTGGTGCGGATGTTGGCTGGATGAGTCCTCGAGAAGAGGTCGATGAAGGCGTCTAATGAAAGTCGCACTTCTGGGTTCTACTGGTCTTGTCGGTAAAAATGTTGTTCGGCTGCTAGCCCAGTTGGACGAATTTGAAAGTGTGTATTGTCCTGTGCGCTCGGTTCCCGATTTAGGGCAACTGGGCGTTTTGCTAGGATCGTCAAAGTTTAATTTTGATAAAGTCGATTTTGATGAACTTTTGAAAATGCGTCCGGAAGTGCAATGGCAGTCGAGCGTTTGTTTGAATTTTGCCGGTTGTGATGCTGTGGTGTGTTGTTTGGGTACAACGCTTAAGCAGGCGGGGAGTAAGCTCGCTCAAGAGAAAATTGATTTGCGTTTGCCGCTCACGCTTGCGGCGCTAGCAAAACGTCAGGGCATAAAGCATTTTTTGTGCATTAGTGCAATGGGTGCAAATTCCCATTCGCCGTTCTTCTACAATCGCTTGAAAGGTCAACTCGAAGAAGGCCTTACGATGATGGGCTTTGAATCGCTTACGCTTGTTCGCCCGTCGCTGTTGCTGGGCAAACATAAGGACAAGCGATTTGGCGAAGGGCTCTTGCAAAAAATTTTTGGTGCGCATCCCGAATTTTTGCCGGCGCGATTTCGCCCGGTGCGTGCAGAAACGGTTGCAGCCCACCTTGTGGCAAATTTGCTTAAACCGCCTGTAGACCATGTTTGTGCTACCGATGGTGTAAAAGGCAAACGAATCATTTATAATAGATTGCTGAAAGATTTTTAAATTTGGCAAAAACAACAAGGAGTACACATGACTATTGTCGTCTTTATCCTTTATCTCTTGATGATGCTTGGCATCGGAGCTTATTTTTCACGCAAAGCCAATAGCTTGAATGCTTATTACCTCGGCAACCGCGGCATGAACAAGTGGGTGGTTGCCATGTCGGCCCAGGCTTCGGATATGAGCGGCTGGATGCTGATGGGCCTCCCGGGCGCCGTGTTCGTGAGCGGTTTTTCCGAAGCTTGGATCGGTATCGGCCTTGTAATCG
>CAMUYW010000139.1 GCA_947165045.1 uncultured Fibrobacter sp.
TTGAGCCTGAAATGGCCGAGGTCGAGCGAAAGTTCACGCGGTCCGTAAAGCTGCTTGAAGTTCAAAACGTCTGTCGGGCGCTTTGCTTCGAGGTAGTAGTTCGATTCTGTCGTGTCCACGTAAGTGTGGGCTGCCGTCACGTGGTACGGGCTCTGCTGCAATACTTCGGAAATCTGCTTGAGCTTGCGAACAATGCTGGCATCGAGCTTCTTCACGTTGAAAATCACGACGCGGTACTTGTATGTGCCACGGATGATAATCCAGTTGAGCGCGTAGGCGAGCGGTTTGTATGCCGGCGTAATGAGCTTGTCGAACAGCAAACGATAAATAGCGTTGTGTTCTTCGGGTTCGAGAATGCTATCGTATTCGTTGAAACGCAAATCGCCCGGTTTCATTTCGACCTGGCGCTTGGACGTCGTGCGGTAATTGCGCGGCATCGGGCTTGCAACAATCGGCTGCGGGCCGCGGGCAAGGCGGTTGACTTCCCAAAATTCGCGAATGGCGGCGTTCTTGACTTTGAGCTCGTCCTTGTAATCGAGGGGAGCAAGAGTCTCGCCGTAAGCGGAATCGGATTCCTTTGTGTAATTTGGGAGGTTGTGAGCGATGGCTTGTTCAAAAAACATATTAACCCTTTTTTATATAATTCCAAATTTAAAAACTTCTGCGAATGTTTAAAGTCTTTTTTTATATTATCTACCGATTGGAAATGTTGAGTTGGAGAATCTTATGAAATTATTTGTTTTTTTGAAAGTAGCCGTGGGCTTGGCCGTTGTCGCGATGTTTGTGGCCTGCGTACCTAAGAATGAGCCTGTATCTAAAGAATCGTTTGCATCTATGGCGGCGAATGAAAAAAGTCAGTCTAAGGAAAAAATTTCAATTGGGATTGATGATGCTGTTTTAAAGCGGGTGCGCTCTGTTTATGATAAGTATTTGCTTGAACGTCCGGGGCTCGCTGGTGATATGACCGTGAGGGTGGTTGTCCGTAGTAATGGCATTGTGGATAGCGTTGTTGTTTCTAAATCGACTATGGAATTTCCTGAGTTTGAAAATGCTGTTTATGAAAGCCTTATGCAGATGAATTTGGGCGCGGAAGATACTCTGTTTCGTGGATCAAGAGTCCGTATAAATTTTACGCCTGAAGGTGTGTCTGCTATTCCGCTAGTCCGTTCGGCAAAAGATCTTATGGCTGTGTTTAAAGAGAATACGCAAACACGCTCTCGCGTAATTTATAACCAGTATTTACGGAAACGTCCTCATTTTGCGGGAAAGATAACTATCAAGTTCTCTATCCTTGAAAATGGCGATGTCGAAAAGGGCGAGATTGTTAAATCGTCTACAGATTATCCTGAATTTGATAAAGCGATTCTTGACGATTTGCTGCAATGGAAATTTGAAAGTGGCGAGTTTGACAAGTGTACGGTTACAGTCCCCTTGACCTTCTCGGAAGATTAATGGCAAAATGGATGGCTTTATCATAAACCCCAAGTATTACTGTGTTGCGGAAAATCTTTTTTCGGTTTTTGCACCTTCGTTGAACGATTGGGCCGAAGACCCGTTTACATTGATGGATAACTACGAACCGTTTAAAGTCGATTCTTCTGAAGTGTCGATTGCAAATGGATCCGCGCCTGTTTTTACGTTGGAACTATTGCGTGGTGCGCCGGTTGATTATACCGAAGAAGTTCGCCAAGATGAGGAAGGGCAAAAGATTATTTGCGGATATACGGCAGAATCTAAACCGGTTTTTGATTTTTGCCTGTGCAATGTTACTGTGGGTATGTTAGTTTGTTCTAGCGATTACAAGAATGCGCAATTGCTGATTCCCGAAAATATCTCGAAATCGCAGATGAGGTTTTCCATCAATAACGCCCTAATGGTCTTGTATGCTATTGCGACAGCTCCGTTCCATACGTTGCTGTTCCATGCGGCGGTAGTTGATTTTCAGGGCTATGGCTATATGTTCTTGGGCAAAAGCGGAACGGGCAAGAGTACTCACGCGAGACTTTGGCTAAAACATTGCGGTGCGGAACTTTTAAACGACGATAATCCCGTGGTTCGTTTTGATGAATCGGGAGCGGTTGTTTATGGCTCACCGTGGAGTGGCAAAACGCCGTGCTACAGGAATGTCAAGTTGCCTTTGGGTGGTCTTGTGTTTTTGTCGCAAGCGCCTTACAATAAAATTAAACGGCTTCGAGGTGTTGAGGCTTATGCGGCTATTTTGACGAGTGTCTCGGGCAAGCGTTGGGATGTTCGAATCGCGGATGGACTTCACCATACCGAAAATGCTTTGGCGATGAATGTTCCCGTGTGGCATTTGGAGTGCTTGCCTGACGAAGCCGCAGCGCGTCTTTGCTGCCAGAATGTTGCTGAATTGCGACGATAGCGAGGCTGTTATGCTATCCGAACCAGCTGAAAAACAGACTGCAAAAAAATCCGATGCGATGATTATGGCGGAGGCCATTCGCTTGGTGGGCGAGGGGGTTGCGGTGGCGTTTCCGGTCAATGGCCGCAGTATGCTTCCGTTTATCGTTGGCGGTCGCGATGAAGTGGTTCTTGTCAAACCTGAGCGTGTTAAGGTTGGCGATATTGTTCTTGCAAAAGCGGAACGCGGCTATGTGATTCACCGCATTGTGAAGCTGGATGGTGAACGTGTTACGCTGATGGGTGATGGCAATCTGGTAGGGCGTGAGCATTGCGACCGGGCGGATATCGCGGCTCGTGTATCGCATGTGGTACGCGCGAAGCGGAAAAAATACGCTGTTGATGGTTTTATGCCACGGCTGTTTGCGAAAATTTGGCTTTTGATGTTGCCCTTTAGGCGTTATTTGCTTGCTATTTATAGAAGAATGTTTGGTCTAGAATAAAAAAACTCTCCGAAGAGAGGTTGAATAAAAAAAGACCCTTCAGGAGAAGGGTCTAAGAGCGGCGGACCGGGATCGAACCGGCAACCATTAGCTTGGAAGGCTA
>CAMUYW010000140.1 GCA_947165045.1 uncultured Fibrobacter sp.
TCGAACAAAAACAAAAAGTCATCTAGGAGGTCATTATGAAACAAGGTATTTTATTCGGCGCAACAGCAATTGCATTTGGCGTTCTCGTTTCGCTACTTTCATTTGTTCTGCTTCCATTTTGCTCGGGTCATGGAGACATGATCATGCGCTGCCAAAAGACCTCTAGTGTTGACGGAATTATCGGCATTGTCATCGCGATTTTCGGTATCGCCTATATCGCGATCCCGAAAGCACAAAAAGCATTATCGGCAGCAGTGATTGCAGGCGGTGTTTTCACAGCCCTTGTACCCGCCGTGATTGTAGGCGTTTGCGCAGCACCCCACATGCATTGTCATTCCATATCTTCCCCAGTTTTGCAAATCACAGGAATCGTCATTGCGCTCGTTGGAATTGCCAACAGCATTTACTTATTGAATCGCAGTATAACGCGACAGGAGACTTTAAATGAATCAAATCATACTTAGAATTATTTATACAAACTTTTGGCGTCACCCGTTCCGAAGCATTGGACTTGTCATCTTAACCGCAGTCGCTTCGGCAACACTTTTATCAAGCGCTCTTTTTTCTGAAAGCCTTGACGCAGGCCTGGAGCAGCTCTCATCGCGCATGGGCGCAGACTTGCTCATCGTTCCATACGGCAGCGAAGCAAAAGACCAACCAGTTCTCTTGCAAGGAGAATTAAGCCATCGCACGCTCCCCCGAGAAATTCTCGAATTCACCCGAAAAACTCCAGGAATCAAAATTGCCACATCGCAATTTTATTTTTCCACGCTCGGATCTAGCTGCTGCGATAAAAAAGTCAACATCATCGGTTTCGATTCCAAGACCGATTTTACCATCAAGCCGTGGATTCGCAAAACATACAAGAAAGACTTTCCCATTGGTTCTGTAATCGCGGGTAGCGACATTCAAGTCGATGAATCCGGGAAAATCAAGTTCTTCGATCAGGAATTTACTGTCGTAGCACACCTAGAACGCATGGGTAATAAGCTTGACCAAGCCATTTTTGCCGATGTCGGGACCATCGAAATCTTGCAGAAAGCAGCGAAAGAAAAAGGTATCAACTTCATTTCCGAAGGCGAACCTTCCGCGATTCTTGCGAATCTCGAAAAAGGCGCAGACTTTGAAAAAATATCGCAGACGCTTCACGAGAAATTCGACAACATCCACGTGATTCCGCGCAAGAATTTATTCGATAACGTCATCGCTACGGCAGGTTCTTTCAAAATTATCGTATGGGTTATCGCCGTATTTTTCTTGATTGTCTCCATCGCCGCCGTTTCAATAGCCTTCTCAATTTCTGCAAACGAGCGCAAGCGCGAATTTGCAACACTCCGCGTCATCGGCTTTACGCAAAAGAGATTGGAACACATCGTTCTTGGCGAATCATTGCTCGCAACCATCATCGGCACTGTCGTAGGCGCGTTTATCAGCGTATTTGCAACGCTCTCGTTCCGCGTGTTCATTATCGACAGTTTATCCGTACCGTTCTTGCTTCCGAGCGCACTAACCATTTTTGCGATTATCATCGTTGCAATATTCATTCCCACAATCACAGGCACAGGAGCCGCCTATCGAATAGCTAAACAAGTTGGCCGTCTAGATGTTTACTCGGCTTTAAAGGAGGAAACTTAATGATACTCAATGGTAACAACATTACAAAAGAATATACCCGACGCGGTGAAAAGTTCCCAGCCGTCAACAACGCCGATTTCTTCGCCTGGTCAGGCGATTACACGGTCATCTTCGGAGAATCCGGAAGCGGCAAGAGCACGCTTTTGAACGCCCTCGCAGGCATCAGTGCACCAACATCTGGCAGCATCGCCATTGACGGACAACCGCTTTACACTTTGAATGACGAAGACCGTTCAAAATTGCGCAACGAGCGCATCGGCTACATCCCGCAAAACGCCGCCTGTTTGCCCGCATTCACCGTGACCGAAAACATCGAACTCGCTGCAAGCCTTTACAAGCAACGCATTGACAAAGAGCAAATCCAAAGTCTCCTCAAAAAACTCGGCATCGCTCATTTGGCAAACGAATACCCCGCCAACTTATCGGGTGGAGAATTGCGCCGAGTCGCCATCGCACGTGCTCTTGTCAACAATCCCGATTTGATTATCGCCGATGAACCGACAAGCAATCTCGACGAAGACAACAGCCGCAAGGTTTTCAGCCTTTTCGGAAGGCTTGCAAAATCAGGTGTAGCCGTCATTGTCGCCACACACGACCGTACGGCATTTGGCTACAGCAATCGCACGTACCACATGAAATCGGGCACGCTCATCCCTGACATCGGAGAATACGGCAATCTCTAAAATTTCTAATTTTACAACGTCGTAAACCTGTCATGCCCGATTTAATCGGGCATCGCCTTTTCATGTCGATATGAAACTATTACTCATTTACTTCTTTGTTCTCGGTTTCATCTGCATTCGAGACTTGTTCAAAGTCAAGACCTTTGATGATTACGTTGTTGCAGGTCGTAAGCAAAGCTCCCCGTTTGTATTCATGAGCCTCATGGCAACTGTCCTTGGGGCTTCTGCAACAGTGGGCATTGCCGCTCGTGCCGAGAGCATCGGTTTTGCCGCCTTCTGGTGGCTCGCCGTTGGAGCGATTGGGTTCTGGTTTCAAGCCGCATTTTTGAGCAAGCCCGTTCACGATTTAGATGTGCGCACACTCCCCGAAATTGCAGAAAAGACCGTCGGTAAAACAGGGAGGAAGCTTGTCGCTTTAATCATTGCCGTTTCGTGGATTGGAATTATCGCCGCGCAATTTGCAGCCGTCGCAGGATTCATCGGGCTTGTGCTCGGTCACGACGCCGGAACGCAATCCGTATTGATTACCGCCATGATTGTCATTGTCTACACGCTATTGGGCGGGCAACTTTCTGTTGTCCGTACTGACGCTCTGCAATTTGGAATTTTGACG
>CAMUYW010000141.1 GCA_947165045.1 uncultured Fibrobacter sp.
GTCAAATTGTAGGTCGTGTTGGCAAAGAACGAGAAGTTTTGTTCACGGCCACCGGCTTTTCTAATATCTTCACGTTTTAGCTTGTCAAGTCCGGCACCCACATTAAAGGCCAACTTTTGGATAAATTTGGCTTGCAAGGCAATCCATCCACCGTAAGCACCAATGCTTCTTACGCTTTCGGGGTCTTCAGTATTCGAAACCAGTCCGCGTCCAATACCGGCTGCGTATGTATCGAGATTGGCACCGACAAAATACTCACCAAGGAAGGTAAAGTTGCTTGTGATGGGGAGGGTCAAATCAACGTTAAAAGACCATGAGGGAATATCCTTAGTATCACCAGTGGCATCCAAGTCAACTTCTTCTTGGCCATAATGACCAGAAATACCTAAACCGAACTTTTTGTTTTCAACCCAAAGCGGAATGGCAATACCGATGCGTCCCTGAATGGTAGGAACGTCTGCATCGACACCGGTCTCTGAAGCAGAAGAAGTGTTGTACGGCTGCGTTTCGCCGATAGTGCGAACAAGAGCAACGGCAAAATCTAAAGAGCCATTACCAACAGGAACTTTTTCGGTCAGCCGGAGTTGTGCTCTGCGAAGGCCCGGATCACCAGAGTTGTTAAGAACGCCAGCATTGAGCGTTGGAGTCACGAGGGGAGAAATCAAATCCCATGTCTGACCGCCCAAAATGGAGAAACCGGACTTGCCAAAAGAAATTTCGCCGTAACCATGACGGAGGCGTGGGACAGGCGCATTACCGGAACCGCCGCCGTAGAAATCAACTTCGATTTTACCGTTCGCCTTGAAGAACGAAGTATCGCTACCGCTCGAAAGATTCAAACCGATTCGAGTGAGATTCGGCGTGAAATGCCAGCCACCATCGTTTTTGTTGGCAATATCCGATTGAGCAGCAAAGTTTGCAAAGTTGCCATTATTGCTCTTGGAATCTTCGTAGGCGGCGTTCAAAGACGCAAAACCATAGAGTGTAGCACTTACGCCAGATTTCGTGGTAACAGCAATAGGTTCAGCAGCAATTGCAGTAATTGAAGACAAAAGAGCAATTTGAGCTATAGATTTTTTAATATTGAAATTCATGGAGGAACTCCTATTTTTTTTGTTTGAGTTTAGTAACCACGCAGAGCAATACTCTGCGCACTTTTAAAATTGCCGATTAGCCTTTAAAAAGGCTTTGGCTTAGTTATTGGAGAATTTACAGCTACAACACATATAGGTATCCTCGTGTTGATTTGTGGAAGTTTCGGAACACAATGTTCTCGATTACGCTGCATAAATTAGAAAACAAAAAATGGTTTGTAAAATACTTTATTTTTATCACACGATATAAGAAATTTATTTACATATAAAGTATAGTTATGCAAAATAAACTCAAATAGCAGCAGCCTATACATGTACAATAGATTCCCGCCGGAGTTTATCATACGAGCATTATAAAAAAGGAGAAGCCCGATCAAGTCGGGCATGACATGCAAGGTCTTACAATGAGAAATATCGCATTTTCATGATCCCAAATAAGAAATGCCGGCTGAATAATTTTCAGTCGGCACTCTTTGATTTCATTAGTGAAGACGCTTTAAATTTATTTTCCGCCAACGGATGCGCTATAAATTTTTTCAAGCAAATTAAGCGCACCCTTATAACCGACGAAACTACGATTGATAATCAAAGTTTCGCTGGACGGAGGCGTAATTTCAAAGAACAAAGCGCCCTTATCATTGGCAAGATTGATTTCCCAAGAAGAAGCAAGAATCAACGGCTTTCCAGAAGAGAAATCAACTTCCTTGATAGCTTTTTCAATCAAGTAGCCATCTTCTTCGAATTCCACTTCAACATCGACACCTTCGCTGATGTTATGGAAAGCATCTTCGATGGTCTTGCGGAATTTCTGCGGAGGATCGTCCGTGATAATCGCCTTGCGCGGAATAAGGCCGATTTGGTCGGCAAGGAACTTGGTGTAGGCAAGCGTGTAAGCGGAATCAGCGGTAATCGCAAATTCACTCGGCATACCGTACCAGTATTCAGCAAAGAATTCAGAGAAGTGTTCCAAATAGTAGTAATAAATACCATTTTCTTGTTCAATGAACTTTTCGCTCTGTTCCTTATCGATTCCGGCAAAATCAACAACTTTGCGGATAAATGCAGCAGTTGCTTCGGCACCGATTGGAATTTCAGGAATATGGAGGAACGGCTGACCATATTTTTTCTCAAGGTGTTCAGCATTTCTCACGCCGACCCACGGAGAGACCACCAAGTTAAACTGAGCTTCCGGAATGCGCAACCAATCCTTGACACCGTTATTTTCAGGTCCAAAGAGCACATTCACTTCAAAACCAGCGCCACGGAGAATACGGGCAAGTTCCTGGTAATCACCGCGCCAGTTCTGGTTGTAATACGGAACTTCGAACCAAAGATTGATAAGACCCTTCTTGCGTTCGCCCTTGTAATCACCCACAAACTGATCGACAATGGCGTTTACCACTTCTTCGTGACCGAAAAGGTTATTGCCCTTAAAGCCTGCGGTATCCACAGCCACAATCGGGTAGCCCAAATCGCGATATTCATTCACCAAGCTGGGGACATCATCACCAATGAGGCCGCCCACGCAACCCGTAAGAACAACATAAAGGTCGCCATCGAAAACTTTGAGTGTCGATTTGATTAACTGATCCAAAGTCTTGATGCCGCCAAACACGATATCGTTTTCGGTGGAGTTTGCGCTCGGCATGTTACCAGCACCAGCGAAAATGCTGCCCTGGAAGCCGTTTTCAAAAGTGAGGAATGCGGTTTGCTTAAGCTGGCAACCCGGAGAGCAGT
>CAMUYW010000142.1 GCA_947165045.1 uncultured Fibrobacter sp.
ATACGAACCGGTTTGGGCAATCGGTACTGGCGTTACCGCTACCGACGAACAGGCTGAAGAAACTCAGGCTTATGTCCGCTCCGTTGTTAAGGAAATCTACGGCGAAGCTGTTGCCGAAGGCATGCGCATCCAGTACGGTGGCTCCATGAAGGGTGCTAACGCTGCTGGCCTCCTCGCTCAGAAGGACATCGACGGCGGTCTCATTGGTGGTGCAGGCCTCAAGGCTAACACCTTCAAGGAAATCATCGACGCTGCTGAAGCCAAGTAACTTTTAACGATTTTAACGAAAGGAACGTCACAAATGACAACTCTCTTTTGGGTATTGATCGTCCTCCACGTGTTTCTCTGCTTTTTCCTTGCTCTCCTCGTTCTCGTCCAGAACGACAAGATGGGCGGTTTGGCAGGTCTCGGTGGCATGACTTCGCAATCTGCATTTTCTACCGCCGGCGCAGCGACCTTCATCCAGAAGTTGACTCGTGTCGTTGCTGTGATTTTCTTCATCGTGGTTTTTGCTCTTGGCCTCATCACGGCAAAGCAGGATCAGGTTGTCGAAGAATCTGCTATGCAGAAGGCAACTAAAGCAAACGCTGCTGAACAGGCTCAGGAAGTTCCGGCTCTCCCGGCTACTTTCAATGCACCTGTTGAAGCAGCTCCGGCAGAAGTCAAGGCTGAAGCTCCGGTAGCAGCACCTGCAGAAGTGAAGGCAGAAGCACCGGCTCCGGCTGCAGAAGCAGCTCCGGCAGCACCGGCTGAAGCTCCGAAAGCTAAGAAAGGCAAGAAGAAAGCCGCGAAATAAGAGTTTGTAGTTTACCGCAGCGGAAACGTTGCGGCAAACTAAGCTCTGCGGTCGTGGTGGAATTGGCTTTTTATCGAATCAAGTCTGTCCGACCGCATTAAGAAGTCCGCCCTTGTGGCGGATTTTTTTTGAGCCTTTGGCACAAAAAAATCCGCCATGTGAGATGTGGAATGAGTAATTGGCCAACTCACATTACACACCTCACATCACACATTACACATTGCGCCAAAGGCGCACCATTTCACATTACACATCGTTTTCTACTTTTCCCTCTGAGGTTTAAACATGCAGAACACATTAGTTGCACCAGTTGGTATTCTAGGCTTTGGCGTCGAAGGCCAAAGCACGTTGCGTTACCTTTTCCGCGAAGGCGTTAAAGAAATCGTTGTGATGGACAAGAACCCGGTGAATCTCCCGGATGTGCCCGCGGGCGTGAACGTCAAGGTTTGTAGCGGTGAAAGCTATTTAGACGGATTGAAAGATTGCGTGACCGTCGTGCGTTCGGCAGGCGTTTATCCGATGAGCAAGGAGCTGTTCCATTTCCAGATGAACGGCGGGCTCATGACAAGCCAGATCCAGTTGTTTTTAGAACAAACTTGTTCTGCGAAAGTCGTCGGAGTAACGGGCACACTCGGCAAGGGCTCAACCGTGAGCATGATTAGTCACATTTTGACGGCCACGGGTCACAAGAACGAAATCGGTGGAAACTTTGGTGTGCCAGCATTGGACTTGCTCGAAGACGAGACTCCGGACCGCATTAGCATTTTGGAACTTTCGAGTTTCCAGCTCATGACTTTGTCCGTATCGCCGGACGTGGGCGTCGTTTTGCGCGTTTCGACGGAGCACTTGGACTGGCACAAGACAGTCGAAGAATATCGTGACGCTAAGGCAAATTTGGTGCGTTGGCAAAAGCGCGAAGGCACATGCGTTTATCTGAAAGATGCAGAACCGACCGCAAAGATCGCAAGCGAAAGCCCGGCTAAGACAAAGTATTCTGTCAGTTTGAAGGATGGCGAAAGCGCTGGTGACGGCGATGCCGTGATTGACGGAGCAACGCTTACGATTGATGGCGTTACTTTGTACCTTTCCGATTGCAAGGTGCGCGGAATTTACCAGCTTGAAAACATGGCCGCAGCAACACTCGCTTGCAAGGCTTTGGGAGTGCGCGTTTCGGATGCGTTCGAAGCACTCAAGAGCTACGAAACACTCCCCTACCGCATGGAATTCAAAGGCGAAAAGAACGGCATCGAATTTTATAACGACAGCTACGCCACGCGCCCAGACGCAACGATTGCAGCAACAGCAAGCATGAAGCGTCCCTTCGCATTGATTCTCGGCGGCTCCGAAAAGAACGCCGACTTCACGGAACTTTCGGAAATTTTGGTGAAGGAACGCCCGAACTTGAAGCGCGTCGCGCTTATCGGCGCTACCGCCGAGCGCATGCTGGACGACTTGAAAAAAGCCGGTGTCGATGAAGCCGGCATCAAGACCGCCATCTTCCCCACGCTCGAAGAAGCTTTCGCCGACAGCCTTAGCATCGGCAAGGGCGGAACGGTCATCATGAGCCCCGCCTGTGCTAGCTTCGGGTTGTTCAAGAACTACAAAGTCCGCGGACAAGTCTTCGATAAGCTGGTAGCCGAGCAGTAGGTAGAGCTTAGTTGGCAGCGTCATCCTCGCACAGCGAGTATCCATAATGTTCTTAAAAAAGTGCTTATACAAGAATTATGGATGGGGCTACGCCCCAACCTTAGCGGCTCGGTTATAGCCATGCAGTCATCCTCCCTTTGGGAGGAACCATACGTTTCTCAATCACAGTGTATGGATTCTCCTTGCGGAGAATGACAAGCTGCAACACTAGCCTTGTAAGGTTGTCTCCTTCGGAGGATGACGTCTAAGTTCTAATTTTTTTTCTTAAAAATCACAACTCACCCTTTACAAGCGGAAAGTTTTATACTAAATTTGTTGCCGTTCCGCTAAGGACCACGCGGTCGTGGTGGAATTGGTAGACACGCTAGCTT
>CAMUYW010000143.1 GCA_947165045.1 uncultured Fibrobacter sp.
GTGAACAACCTCCGCCTCTGGAGCGCCAAGTCCGCTGACGACTTCGGTCTTAGCTACTTCAACAACGGTGACTACATCGCTGCCGTGCAGGATATGGAACTTTCCGAAACAATTTCGAAGGTGCTCTACCCGAACGACGCCTCCATGAACGGTAAGGAACTCCGCCTCAAGCAGCAGTACTTCCTCTGTTCCGCTTCGTTGCAGGACATCATCAAGCGCTTCAAGAAGCTCCATAACAACGATTGGAAGCTCTTCCCCGAAAAGGTCGCCATTCAGTTGAATGACACGCACCCGGCAATTTCCATCGCCGAAATGATGCGCATTCTCCTTGATATCGAAAACCTCGAATGGGACGAAGCTTGGGACATCGTAACGCACACGTTTGCTTATACGAACCACACCTTGATGCCGGAAGCTCTTGAAAAGTGGCCTGTAAGTTTGTTCGAAAAACTCTTGCCGCGTCACCTCCAGATTATTTACGAAATCAACGCTCGTTTCTTGCGCATGGTGAACATGAAGTGGCCTGGCGACAACGCTCGTCTCGCACGCATGAGCCTTATCGAAGAAGGCGGCTGCAAGATGGTCCGCATGGCATACCTTTCCATCGTGGGTTCTTTTGCCGTGAACGGTGTGGCAGCACTCCACTCCGACCTTTTGAAGACCACGCTCTTCAAAGACTTCTACGAACTGTGGCCTGAAAAGTTCAACAACAAGACGAACGGCGTGACGCCGCGTCGCTGGGTCCGCAAGGCAAACCCGGCTATGTCCGAGCTCATCACGTCTAAGATTGGCGAATCCTGGGTCAAGGATTTGGACGACCTGAAGAAGCTCGAAAAGTTCGCCAAGGACGCCGCATTCCAGAAGGAATTCATGGCAGTCAAGAAGCAGAACAAGGAACGCCTCGCCAAGTACCTCAAGGCAACGCAGAATGTCGATGTCGACACGAACACGTTCTTCGACGTGCAGGTCAAGCGTATTCACGAATACAAGCGCCAGCTCTTGAACATTCTCCATGCTATCCACCTCTACATCCAGGTGAAGGACGGCAAGGAAATCATGCCGCGTACCATCATGATCGGTGGTAAGTCCGCTCCGGGTTACTGGATGGCAAAGCAGATCATCCGTCTTGCAAACGCTGTCGCAAGCATCATCGATGCCGATCCGGATTGCAAGGGCAAACTCAAGATGGTGTTCCTCGAAAACTACCGCGTGTCTTTCGCAGAAAAGATTATCCCGGCAGCAGACCTTTCCGAACAAATTTCTACCGCCGGTACCGAAGCTTCGGGCACGGGTAACATGAAGTTTGCTTTGAACGGCGCACTCACTATCGGCACGCTCGACGGCGCTAACGTCGAAATGAAGGAAGAAGTCGGTGACGACAACATCTTCATCTTCGGCCTTACCGTTGAAGAAGTGACCGACCTTCTCGCCAAGGGTTACCGTCCGCGTGACTTCTACGAACACGATGACGATCTCCGCCGCGTGATTGACTTGATCGCATCTGGCTTCTTCAGCCCCGACCATCCGGAAACCTTCAAGCACATTGCCGAAAAGCTCCTCTCGCATGATCCGTACATGCTCTGCGCAGACTTCCGCAGCTATGTCGACATGCAGAAGAAGGTCGCCGATGCTTACCAGGACAAGAAGCATTGGGCAGAAATGGCAATCCTCAACGTCGCTCGCATGGGCAAGTTCAGTTCCGACCGTACCATCAAGCAGTACGCTGAAGAAATCTGGAACGCCAAGCCGTGCAGCATTAAGCTGTAGTAGGCGTTAGGTATTAGGAGTTTGAAAGTCCCGCGAGAAATCGCGGGACTTTTTTGCAATGTCATCCTGGAAGGAGTCGAAGACGACTGATAGGATCCAGTCAAACTTGAGATACAGTCGCGAGTTTCACTGCGTCGGCGGCGCATTGCGCGGCACGCCAACCCCATTCAGAGCAAGCTCCTGCCATAAGTTTTAAGAAGAACTTGTGTTCGTTTTCCAGCGAATCCGCAACATGCAAAACATCCCCGTTTTCATCGTGACGAGCGAGACTTACAGAATATTCAGATGCAGGGGTTCCGGCATTTCGCATTGTAGCGACAGACAACGTACGCACATCGACATCGCTATTTCGATCGACAATAAAATTCAGGACAGTTCCAACAAAGCCACCCTTAACAACATCTATTTGCATTTGCGCTCGGTCTTCATTTTTTGAAAGCGTAAACTTTGTCACTTTCAAATCTTCATAACGGAATATCGAAAGACAAAGACTCAAATCGTGGACCATCAAATCAAGCGCCACATTCACATCGCGGCAACGCGCCGAGTACTTGTGTTCACGACGGAATTCCAAACAAAAAGGAAATGCACCTTGATTCAGAACAAGTTCTGTTTTCAAATGCTTGCGAAAATTCAAGAATACGGGATTAAAGCATTCCGACTGCGCCACAAAAAGAGTTACACCATTGCGATTTGCTAAATCCACTAAATTCTGAGCGTCTACTCCCGTTACGGCTAACGGCTTTTCTACAAATACCGATATTTTTCGTTCAAGGCAAAGCTTTACATATTGATAGTGAGTTGTCGCAGGAGACGCAATTACAGCAAAATCAATTTTCTCATTGGACAAAAATTTTTCAACCAAAAAAGCATTAATATTTCCAGAATCATCCAAATCATCTACATCAAAAATTCTAAGAAAACGCACACCCGATTTTTCGAAAAAAACTCGATGACGTTCGCCCATAGTGCCATTGCCAAACAGCACAGCCTTGTAATCTCTTCTCATGGAATTTCTACTCT
>CAMUYW010000144.1 GCA_947165045.1 uncultured Fibrobacter sp.
AACGCGAACTTTCGTTTATGCAAAAAGTGTATGTGGAGGCGCATCGCAATAACTTGAACGTAAAGGCGCTGGGCTATTTCGAGGAGGAAGGCGCATTCCTGGATGCTAGCGGTAGCCGCATCAGGCTGGAGGATTGTCGAGGCTGCTTTGGTGCTGCCGTCTCGACGATGCTTGTGTTCAATATTAATAAGTTATTTGCAAAACTTGCGACAACGCGTTTCCCTGTGGCGGTGTGGTGGGAGCACCCGCTGTACGACATCCCGCGTGCGCTGAAAAAAGAAAAGCGGTTTGCGTTTTTTAATCTCGCTTTTGGTGAATTTCCGGGGCGTATTGTCGGGCGCTTTTTGAAGAAAAAAGGCTTGACGCGGATTGCCTTTGTTTCGCCTTACCACATGAGTATGTGGTCGAGGGACCGCTTGAAAGGTCTCAAGAATGTGGGGCTTGAGGTGTTCGAAGCGACTGATGCCTCGCATGCGAGCCCTTATGACTTTATGCAGGAACCGCGTGCACATGCCCGTTATAGACAAATTTTAATGTCGCTCGTGAAAAAAATCCCGCCTGTGGATGCGTGGGTTGTTTCTAACGACAGGGTCGGAGTCGAGCTGATTTCGCTTGCGAACCAGGGCAAGATTTTGCACCCGCCTTACATGGTTTCGTTCGACAATTCTACGGACAGCTACCGCAACCGCCTGGATTCTTTCGAGTTCAACGTGGAAACGCTTGCAGAACAGTCCGTGTTTCACTTGGTTTCGCCTGGAATTACCTTGTATAAAACAGGCGATTTTCGCGAACTCTCGGGGCATGTTGTAGAGAAATAAAGTATTTTTTTATAAAGGAATTTTCAATCATGAAAACAATAAAGAAATCCATCGTACTTCTATTTTCAGCTTCGTTGCTGTTCCTTTGCAGTTGTGCCACGAACCACAACGATATCATTCTTCACAAGACAAAGTCTTTTTGGACGGGCAGCCCGGTTATTACGGTAAATGTGCCTTATCCAGAACCGTTGTCTTTCGAGTTGCCTTCGGCTGATTGGGTTCCTTTAAAAGTTCGCAAGAAAGAGAAAGAAGGTGCACGCGTTGAATTGGCGGAGGGTGAAGAAAACTCGTATGTAAAACTGGCGATTGAAGGACAAACGAAGCCTTTGTTCGAGAGCCTTGAAACGGATAGCGGCGTTGACTTTTGCCAATCGGATTCCTTGGTGTTGATTGGGCTCTTTGACCATTATAGGACAATGACCCAAGCCGAAAATGCGGAAAAGCCGATTCAGTATAGCGAGACGAAATTCGAAAGACAAGATGGCGATGCGTTTGCTTGGATGGTGACTTCCAATGGCTCGTACAGCGTTGCGTACGCAGTGCTCATGACGAAGAACGAAAATTATTTTACGATAGAAGTGAACCAGAAAAATCGGACAACGGATATCGAAAAGACTCTCGTGGATATCGTAAAAAGCCGAAAGACTTACTAGGCTTTAAATAAAAAAAAGGAGAAAAAAATTAAATTATGCGGTTAGGAGTTTTATATGCGAAAATATCTCTGGACTGTTATTTTGTTTGTATTACTTTTTGCGGGGTATTCTGCAGGCGATGAAGGAGATGGTCCCCTTTTGCAGGAGATTTGTCATGGTTGTGGTGTAAACGAACCGAAGGAGTATACACCATACGGATTCACGGCGGAATTTGCATATGCGGGCCCTTCGGTGTTGCGCATCAATGTTTTGGGACTTAGGTATTTCCGTATAAAGCACAAGGTTCTTGTTGGTTTTCCTGGGCTCGCTGCGGATATTGATTTTGATGGGTGGAAAGTTTCCGATGAAGCAATATTGGGATTGATCCTTTGCTTTGGTGCTATGGCGAATGACGGTGTCCCTAGCCTTTGGCTGGGTTATTTGTTGTTCGGTAACACTTACTATCCCTTGACAGAAGATGATAGTTTCGGACTATTTGAAACGCACCATATCGTGGACTACTTGATTTATGATAAGAGTCACGGTAAGCCTTGGGAATTCGGCTTTACGGAGGCTGCGGGCATTAGGTTTGTTTTCACCAAAGGTAGTCACGGTGGCACGTCTTATCTTGATTTTGGTGCCAGTGTACGTTTGACCAATAAGGCTTTCCGCTTCGGAGTATTTGTGCAAATGGGTTTTTCTGGAACGCATACATAGATCCTTCGCATTGTTCAGGATGACACTTCCTCACATCTCATCGCTAGCAACTTTAATCTCTTGTCCTCAGCCACCAACTGCTAACCACTTTCTATTAACGTTTTTTCAACTTTTTTCTTCGAACTGTCTACTGCTTACTTCCTACTTTTTTATATTTAAAGCACAAAAAATTTTCACTTTAACAGAAGGTTAATAAAATGGCTAAAATCGCTAAAGTTTGGGCTCGTCAGATCCTGGATTCTCGTGGCAATCCGTCTCTCGAAGTCGATGTAACTCTTGACAACGGTATCGTTGGTCACGCAGCTGTCCCGAGTGGTGCATCCACCGGTGAACGCGAAGCTTGCGAACTCCGCGACGGTGACAAGAAGACTTACCTCGGTAAGGGCACCCAGACTGCCGTGAAGAACGTCAACACCAAGATCGCTAAGAAGATCGTTGGCATGGATC
>CAMUYW010000145.1 GCA_947165045.1 uncultured Fibrobacter sp.
AACAGTATCCGGATTACGTTCTCGATGGCGAAATGCAGGTGAACGTGGCTCTCGATAAGGATCTTCGCGATACGAAGTATCCGTTCAACAAAATCAAGGGTCAGACCGTCAACACGCTTATTTTCCCGTGCCTCTCTTCTGCAAATACCACTTGCAAAATGCTCTTGGAAATGGGCGTTGGCGAATCCATCGGTCCTGTTCAGATGGGCTTGAACAAGCCGGTTCACTTCACTGACTCTGACGCTTCTGTCCACGATATCTTCAACTTGACCGTTGCCGCCGTCATTGACGCCATCGTTCAGGAAAAGAAGGACGAAGAAAAGAACAAGAAGAAGTTCGACAAGATCTGGTAGGTGAAGCGGCTTCGCCGCAGTAGACTGTAGGCAGTAGATGCTTGCGTCATTCTCGTGCGCAATTTCGCAGTGGCGCAATCTGAATTAAAAAGGACTCGGTTTAAAAGCCGGGTCCTTTTCTGTATTCTTTAAAAAGAACATTTTGTTGTAAATGATACATTTGTATCATTTATGATATTTATTGTGTTTTTGACGCTTTGTAGAATTATGATTTTTGCCTAATTTATGTATTTTTGTATCATTAAATATTGATTTTCTGTTTTTACGAATGTATATTTGCTAGTATGAAGCCGATTGTCGAATATAAAGATTACCGTGCCTATATGGCGGACTTTTACGAGGAACGTAAGAGAACTTCTGCGTTTACCTGGCGCGAGTTTGCCAAGATTGCGGGTTTTACTTCGCCTTCGTATTTGAAGCTTGTTTGTGATGGCAAAAGCAGTTTGAGTCGCGTGACGATGAATCGTGTGGCCGTTGCTATGGGTCTTGTCGGTTATGAAATTGAATATTTCGAAGCGATGGTGAATTTCGTCAATGCACAAAAGGACGATGTCAAGAAAGCTTACCTCGATAAGATGGTGTCGATCTCGGCTGCGAATAAAGTGCGTGTAATTGATGAAGATGCATTTGAGTATTACGATAGTTGGAAAAATCAGGTGGTGCGTGAACTTGCGCCGATGATGCCGGGGGCGATGCCGGGCGAAATCGCAAAAGCGTGTACTCAGGAGGTGTCGGCACTTGAAGTTCGCAAGTCTTTGGCGTTTTTGGAAAAAGCAGGGTTCTTGAAATTGTCTCAAGATAACGTTTATGAGCAAACGGATAAGGCCGTTACGGGTTCTAAGGAGGCGTTGCCGCTTGCTATCCGCATGATGCACCGAGAAATGGGACGGCTCGGTGTAGAATCTGTTGAGCAGTTTAATGCCGATGAACGCAATGTCTCGGGTGTTACTTTGGGCGTAAATCGCGAAGGCTATGAAGAAATTGTGAAGGAGTTGGATGCGTGTCGCAAAAAAATCATTTCGATTGCTGCGAAGTGCGGAAAACTTGACCAGGTTTACAGATTGAATTTACAATTTTTCCCGTTGTCGAAAAAAGTCGGAACGGAAAAAGGAGGAGTAGTATGAACTATAAACTTTATATGGCTTGTGCCGGGGTATTATCACTTGTGGTACTTGGTTGCTCGGATAGCGATATCTCGGGCTCGTCAGAAGATCCGAATGTCTTGACCGCGTACGGCTCGTCGAGTTCGGTGACGAATTCTTCTTCGGGGGCATTCGATGCTGATGGAGGAAGCTTGTGGAATCCGAGTGCAGGCGATTTTTCCGTCAATGTCGCTCGTTATGCAGCTTCTTTGCCTGTGGGTGCAAAACCGGATGGTCGCTGGTTCGTGGAAACGGATAACCTTGATGGTGGAAATTCGTCTGTCGTTTGGCCGGCGGATTTGGTCGGCATTCAGAATGAACGAACTATTGTTGAATCTTGTAATGGCATTTGCGGAACTGTGGTTTTGGAGAGATATCGGTTGACGTACGAACCGTTTGCGGGTGTTGGTTTTATGCTTGCGAAGGATGAAGTGGGTAAACCGGTCCCTGTTGATGTTTCTGATTGGGGTGGTGTCTGTATTAGTTACTCGTCTGATGCGGCTCCCGGACTTGAGTTGTATTTGGGCGATTCTGTAAATGCACTGCATGATTTTGTATCTCCGGTTGGTTCTTTGCCAAAAACGATATCTACGGGGCCGGTGACGAAATGCCTTAAGTGGAGTGACTTTAAATTCCCGTCTTGGGTGCGTGACTTGCCTGAAGGATGGAAGGAAAATGTTGGAGAAAAAGCCGCAAAGCAGTTGGTTGCTCTCAAGTTTTTGATTTCTGCTATGGCTGGAGAATACAAGTTCAATATAACATCTCTGGGAACTTATGCTGACCAAATATCGGATCCTGTTAGTTCATCGAGTGTTTTGACTGAAGAGTCTTCAAGTTCTTCTGCGACGGCTCTTTCTAGCTCGTCTGTAGGAGTTTCGTCAAGTTCCTCTACTGTGCGTTCGTCCAGTTCGGAGTCGTGCGTGATGAAAACCTGGGAGCAGCTTGGTGGCGATTATCCTTATATTCGTGGCTCCGAAATCTGCGAATCTTCGTGGCCAGAAGGTGCGATTGCGGATGGCGTATGGCGTGTG
>CAMUYW010000146.1 GCA_947165045.1 uncultured Fibrobacter sp.
GCGGTCGCATCCAATTTCCTTCAAGAAATCCAGATGTTCCTTTGTTTCCACGCCTTCCGAAAGCGTTCCAATATGCAATAGCTTGGCCATTTCCACAATGGCGCGGATTATCACCTTGGACTTTTCCGTGAAGTTCCGCAAGAACATCATGTCGATTTTCAAAAAGTCAAAATCGTAATCTTTCAGCACGTTCAACGAAGAGAATCCCGAGCCAAAGTCATCCATCCAGACTTCAAATCCGTCATTCTGGAAGCGCGTCACCTGTTCACGGATATAGCCATCCTCGTCACCGTCCAGCACGGATTCCGTAATCTCGATATGGATCATCTCATGCGGCACGTTATATTCTTTAGTCAACCGCGTGAGTTCCTTATAAATGTCACTCAGCTTAAAGTCTAGGCGCGAGAGGTTAAACGAAATCGGGACGCACTTGTGTCCAAGATTCGTTTCCTCACGATACTTTTCGCAAATTTTCTTGAGCACGAACAAGTCCAGTTTCTGGATCAAATGCGCATCTTCGAGAATGCCGACAAATTCAAACGGAGGCAAGAATCCGTGTTCTGGGTCATCCCAACGGGCAAGCGCTTCAAAGCCACACAATTTATTCGTATTAATATCAACAACGGGCTGATAATAAACCTTGATATACTCGTTTTTCACAGCATCATCAATATGCGCAATCAAGTACATTTTCAAGCGTTCGCGGGCCCCCATCTCATCTACATAAACCGCAAGATATTCATCGTAAACACCCTTGGTCGTCGCTTCCGCAAGGCGAGCCCTCATAAAGCAACGTTCTACATTTTCATTTTCCACGCGCTGCACATACACGCCAGCCTTGATTTCAAGCACGCCCTGTGTCGAGAAACCTCGAATTTTATCATGTGCCTCTTTTATTTTGGATTCCACCCCGGCAGCATCGCACACCACGCGGAACGTATCGCACGACACGTGCATCACGTAGCGTTCCCCAAACAGAGACTTGAACACGCTCGCCATAAAGCGTAACGCATTATCGCCTTCTTCAAAGCCAAGCCTTTCGTTAAACGCTTTGAAATTTTCCAAATCAAAAACGACAAACGCATAACGTTTTTTGCGATTTCTAAAGAGCAAATCCAGAACATAGTTCGAGAACAAAAGTTCATTCGGCAGTCCCGTCAGTTTGTCATGGTTACGCGCAATTTCAGCCTGCTGCGTCAGTCGCACCATTCTAAAGATAAGTTTCACGGCAATCGTAAGCGTAAGCCAGAAAAGCCAAGCAACAAATACCAAATAATTCAAAAATTCTGGAGTCACCTCGATCATGCGTACGCACACATACATGGCGAGGTTCACAAGCAAGCTAAATAACGTAACAAAGCCCAGGAAACCGAACCGCGTAAAAATTTGCGTATTGCGTACAAACGAAAGTTCATTCCAAAGAAGCCGCCACCAAATGACAATTGCGACCAAGTTCACCAAGGCCGCCCCGATTTGCGTCTTGCCCACGACCATGCCGAGGTAACCGACACCGACAGACGCCGATATCAAGAACAGCGATTGCGACCAATGGACAGAGAGTTTTTTATTGAACACAAAAATTACAAGCGGAATCAGCACGATGCGGCTCAGATAGTCCACGATTACATCGAGCATCAAAGGGACATTGCCCATCATGCACGAAAGCAAATGCATGAGCCCGTGATAAAGCACATCCGCATAAATCAAGAACGGGGTCAGCGAGAAAATTGCGCCCCAAAAAAGCACTCTCTTCAGGTTCTGTTTTTCGTCAAACGCCACCAGCGTAGCAAGAAAAAAGCCGCTCGCCAACAGCGACGGGAAAAAGAACACATGACTTGCGTAATCCAGAAAATTTATCATTGCTTATACCCTAGTATTATAAATATAATGTATAACCCCATCCCGCGCACGCAGATGGTGAAAAAACGCACATTTTGGGCGCTATACATTGGAATAAATACTAGGATTTACTTCACTTTACTAAAATCAAGCCTATCATCAACCGGAATAGGATCATTCAAATTCTGGACATTGACATCCACCGGTTCGGGCGTTCCAGAATTTGACGGCGGCGCAGGCATTTTCGTCATTTGGACAGTCTGATCATCGCGACCATCCTTTTTCAACTGCATTTCATCCGGGTTATTTCCAACACCGATTACAGCAGGGCAATCCCTCGGATTATCGCACGCACAACCTAAAACAAACAAAGAAAAGGCAATTAAAACAAATTTCATGATTTTAATATACAAAAGAAGTCATAAATGGACAATTAGTCACCGAAAAACACCCCCAATGCACCCGGCAGCAATGTCAAAATTTTTAAATTTGGCGCGAAAATCTTATTTGGGAGCAATGCATGAAATCCAAATTACTCTTCGCAACATCACTCTTCACACTTTTCACACTCAACGGCTGTCTCGACGAAGTGACTGAAACGAGCGCTCCGGACTTGTCCGAACTCGCCTGCAAAACGGAGCCGCTAGACGATGACAGCGGAC